>CAZFMN010000012.1:0-14527 GCA_964520075.1 uncultured Halobacteriales archaeon
ACCCCAGCGTGTCCCGGAACCAGAGTTCGATTGCGGTGTCGACCGTCTCGGCGTTCCGGTCGGGGAGCGCCTCGAGTGTTGCCATCGTCTCCGCCCCGACCCGGTCGGGGTCACCCTCGGCCGTGACGACTGCGCCGGCACCGGTCCGGGTCCCGGCGGTGGTCTCCCGCAGGTCGAGGAGGGCGTTCGCGAGTTCCTCGCCCTCGACCAGCCACGTCTCCTCGCCGACAGACCGGTCGATGTCGGTGTTCCGGAGCGGTTCGAGCTTCGGGTCGACCTCCTCCGCCCAGCGGGTCAGGAGCGCCCTGGCGTCGGATTCGAGCGTCTCCAGCGCCGTCAGGTCGACCGTCGCCGGGTCGTCGAGCCACGCGGCGATCCCCCGTCGACCCGTCTCGGCGAGTTCGACCGCGTCCTGGAGCCACCCGTCGAGAACCGCCACGTCACTCTCGTCGACACCATCCGCCCCCTGGCCGAGACAGCCCGCGAGCGTGACCCCGGCCACGGTCGCGGTTGCGAGGTACCTGCGCCGGTACACAGCCGGGGTTCGACGGCCCGACGGATATGTGCTTGCCCGGCACGGGGCCGGCCGGGAACAGAAGGACAGCGTTCAAGCGCGTGCTGGCCGAACACCTCCGTATGTACGACCGAATAAAGGGGTTCCGGGACTTCTACCCGCCGGAGATGGCCGCACGCCGGGAGACGATCGACACCGTCGAGTCGGTCGCCCGGGGCTACGGGTTCCGCGAGATCGAGACACCGGCGCTGGAGTCGTCCCGCATGTACGCCGACAAGAGCGGCGAGGAGATCCTGGAGGAGCTGTACGCCTTCGAGGACAGGGGCGGTCGTGAGGTGGCGCTGACACCCGAGCTGACGCCGACGGTGGCGCGGATGGTCGTCGACAGACAGCAGGCGCTCACGAAGCCGATAAAGTGGTTCTCCACCCGGCCGTTCTGGCGCTACGAGCAGGTCCAGCAGGGCCGGTTCCGGGAGTTCTACCAGACGAACGTCGACATCTTCGGGTCGAGCGAACCGGCCGCCGACGCCGAGATACTCGCGGTGGCGGCCGACGCGCTGACCGGGCTCGGTCTCGACGCCGGGGACTTCGAGTTCCGGGTCTCACACCGCGACATCCTCGGGGGGCTGCTCACCGCACTCGACGGCGAGGTCGACACGCGGGCGGCAATCCGTGCAGTCGACAAGCGCGAGAAGGTCACGCCCGCCGAGTACGCGGCGCTGCTGACCGACGCCGGTCTCTCACCGGGGCAGGTCGACCGTGTCGACGACCTGCTCGGGACGCCCGCCGATGCTCTCGACGAACTGACCGCCTTCGCGGGGACCGACCGGGTCGAGTCGGCCGTCGAGAACCTGCGTGCGGTGCTCGATGCGGCCGCGGCGCTCGGCGTGCGCGAGTACTGCACACTCTCCCTGACGACCGCCCGGGGGCTCGACTACTACACCGGTGTGGTGTTCGAGTGCTTCGACTCCACCGGCGAGGTGTCACGGTCCGTGTTCGGCGGCGGCCGCTACGACGACCTCATCGAGGGGTTCGGCGGTCAGCCCACCCCGGCTGTCGGGGTCGCACCCGGCTACGCGCCGCTCTCGCTGCTCTGTCAGCGCGCCGGGGTCTGGCCCGCCGAGGCACTCACGACCGACTACTACGTGCTACAGGTGGGTGACACCCGCGAGACGGCCGCCCGCATCGCCGACGACCTGCGCAACCGGGGCCACGTTGTCGAGTCGGACGTCTCCGGCCGGAGCTTCGGTGCACAGCTGGACTACGCCGACAGCATCAACGCCGAGACGGTCGTCATCGTCGGCGAGCGCGACCTCGCAGACGGCGAGGTAACAGTAAAAGAGATGGAGACCGGCGACCAGGTGCAGGTCCCGGTCGAGTCGTTCCCCGGCGAGCACCGGCGCCCGACGCTCGCGGACTTCGAGTGACTGTCAGCCCGCGCCGGCAGTCGAGTGTCTCACGCGCGCTCGGCGACGATGCGGTCGATTATCCGGTGGGTCGAGAGCAGTTCCCCGTCGAACTCCTGTGGACGTTCGGAGGCACGCTCGACCGCGCAGTCGATACCCCGGTCGGCCAGCGCCGACTCGATGGCCGCCTGGTCGTGGTGCTGGTCGTGGCCGAGCGCGATCACGTCGGGGTCCATCTCCTCGATTGGAACGAAGATATCCTCCGGGTGGCCCAGGCGGGCGTCGTCGACTGGGTCGAGCGCGCCGACCATCGTGACCCGCTGTCTGTCGGGGACCACCGGTGACTCCTTGTGGGTCACGTTCGTCGAGCGCGCGACGACGACGTCGAGTCGGTCACCCATCGCCCGGGCCTCCCGCAGGTAGTGAACGTGACCGGGGTGGAGCAGGTCGAAGGTGCCCTGTGCGACCACGCGTGTCATCGCTCGTCCTCGTCGCGTGCATCGAGGTCCTCCTGGGTGAAATCGAAAAACGACTCCTCTGGAGGGTCGATCTCGTACACCGGCAGGTCGATCGGGCGGCCGTCGTTGTCGAACGCCTGCCAGTCGTCCGGGCCGTAGGGCGCGCCGACGATGATGTGTACCTCGTTTCGCTCGAACGTCGCCAGGTCGGCGTCGCTCGGCCGCAACACACCGTTCGGGTGGGAGTGGATCGACCCCGCGGCGCTCAGGTCGTTCGGCACCTGTGTCGGCTTGAAACTCGCGCTCGTCGGGTTCGACTCCGTCCCCGGGATGACCAGCACCTCGGTGAGGATCGTCCCGTCCGCGTCGACGCCGACACTGCCTGCCGCCTCGCCGCGCAACATCCCCATGTACTCGCGAGGGTGGGCCTCCTCGGAGGCCGCCAGCGCGAAATCGAGTGCCGACCCGGCGACCCCGACGACCTCACTCGAACGGAACAGTCCCATGTCTATCTCTCCGGACCGGTTCCTTCTAAGGGTTCCGGATACCCCGTCCTCGCTGTGAGACATCCGTGCGGGCGCGATACCTGCACCTGCTCGCTGTCGCGGTCTACACAGACAGTGAGGTCTGCTGTGGCGCCCTCCCGACGAGTTTGCGTCGCAGACGCGAAATCGGAGTAGCGTTTTATCTACCTGGAAGTGAAACACGTGTATATGAGCCAGAACCAGGAGACCCGGTGTCTGTCGCCCGACGACGCGTTCTCGACCCTCGGGAACGAGACCCGGGTGCAGATACTGCGCGAACTCGGTGCCGCGGGCGATGCACTCTCCTTTTCCTCGCTGTACGAGCGCACCGACGTCTCGGACTCCGCACAGTTCAACTACCACCTCGACAAACTCGTGGGACATTTCGTCCGGAAGACGGAGTCGGGCTACGCCCTCGGTCCGCCGGGGCGTCGGGTCGTCGAGGCAATTCTCTCCGGCGCTGTCACCGAGGACCCCGAACTCGAGCGGACAGCCGTCGCGGACAACTGCCAGTCCTGTGGCCGACAGCTCGAGATACAGTGGCAGGACGGCAGTGTCGAGATGTTCTGCTCGGACTGTCACGGGCGGTGGGACCAGTCCTGGGGTCGGGTCGGCGGTCCGGAGCAGGCAGAGGCGGGCTATCTCGGGCGACTCCCCTTTCCGCCAGCCGGGATACAGAACCGGAGCCCGGTCGAGATCCTCCAGGCGGCGTACACGTGGACGAACCTGGAGCTGCTCTCGGTGGCGAACGGGCTCTGCCCGCGCTGTGCGGGCACCGTCGAGACGGAGGTGTCCGTCTGCGAGGACCACGATGTCAGGGAGGGCCCCTGTCCCGTCTGCCGGACGAACTTCGCCGTCCGGCTCACGGGGCACTGCAGGAACTGCATCTACTCGACCGGCTGTGCCGCCGCCTGGGGGGCGCTCCCCTCGCCCGAACTGCTCGCCTTCCTGTTCGAGCACGATATCAACCCGCTCGCACCCACCTCCGCACACCGCCTCGACGCGGTGCTCAACGAGTACGACGAGACTGTCCGGTCGACCGACCCGTTGCGTGCCACCCTCGAGTTCACCGTCGACGGGGACCGTCTCGGTCTGACCGTCGACGACTCCCTCGACGTTGTCGAGTGCAGTCGGTGACTCGCGCTGCGGCGCTCGGTCTCCTGCTCTCCCGTCCGCTCGCCACCGCCCTGCGGTGTGCTCTCGGCGAACCCGTCACCGTTCTGCCCGCCGCGGTCCAGGGTCGGTCCACCGGCCGGACGGTGTGGACCGCACGTGAGGTGTGTCGACCCCGACTGCCGTCTCGCCGGTGAGAGATGTCCAGATATCGTACAGGCTCCTGTTGGTTCCCGCCGGCGGATGTCTGCTGTCAACGAGACTCCTGTAGATATCCGGGTGCCGGCTGACGGTTGGTGGACACGGGAAGCAACGATCACCCCTGTTAACAACCACCAATTATATATGACCCTTGGTCTATATGTGTTCATATGCAGGATTCGGAAGACACAGACAGGCGAACGTTCCTGAAGTACGCCGGCGCAGCGGCAACTGGCGTGACACTCAGTACAGCTGGATGCGTCGGGGGTGGCGACGACGATGGAGACAACCAGACTGGTGACGACAACGCGACAGGAAACGGTGACGACAACGGCGGCGACCAGGGTCTCCAGAGCATCACGGTGACCCAGGGAACGTTCCCGGACAACCTCGACCCGGTGAAGGACAACTCGACGCCGACGTACAACGTCATCGACCAGGCATACGAGCCGTTTCTCTACCGCGACAAGGAGAGTGGCGAGCCGATTGCCCGCGTGATAGACCAGTTCGAGCGCATCGACGAGAGCACGGTGGAACTGGGGCTGCGTGACGGTGTCACCTTCCACAACGGTGACGCCTGCACCACCGAGGATATCGCGTTCAGTATCAACCGGGCGAACAACCCCGAGGTCAGCGAGGTGGCCGCGGTCATCGGTGCAATCGACGAGGCGGTGGCCGTCGACGACACGACGGTCGAACTGAGCCTGAACGCCGCGGTGCCGACTATCTTCCGCAATCTCGGGGCCTTCGGCCGTGTCACCCAGCAGAGTTTCATCGAGGACGACGATATCGACGCCACGACGAACATGAACGGCACCGGTCCCTACCAGCTCGCCAGCAACGAGGAGGGGACCTTCGTCGAGTACGAGGTCTACGAGGATTACTGGGGGGACCAGCCCGACATCCCGACTGTGCGGTTCAACGGCCGCTCCGAGCCCGGCGCTCGTGTCGACGCACTGGAGGCCGGTGAGTCGGACGTAATAAGCGCCGTGCCGCCGACAGAGATGTCCGGGCTCCGTGAGACAGAGGGGGTAACCGCGGCGTCGATTCCCAGTATCCGGAGCATCTTCCTGGTGATGAACGATATAAAGGAGCCGTTCACCAACGTTCAGTTCCGGCGGGCGATGAACTACGCCGTCGACGTGCAGGCCATAATCGACAACGTGCTCGAGGGGTTCGGTAACCAGACCGCCCAGCCGACCCTCGAAGGGCAGAACGGCCACAACCCCGATATCGAGCCGTACCCGTTCGACCCCGACCAGGCCGAGACGCTGGTCGAGGAGAGCGGGTTCGCCGGTGCCGATATAACGGTCGATGTCCCAACAGGACGGTACGTCGGCGGTGTCAACGTCGCGGAGACCGCGGCCGGCCAGATAGACAACCTCTCGAACGTCTCCTGTGAGTCCAACCGCCGGGACTTCGGCACGCTCGTCGGCGAGATATTCGCCCCGGAGCAGTCGGCCGCGCCGGCGTTTTACCTCATCGGCTGGGGTGTGCCGACGCTCGATGCCGACTACGCCATGCGTGACTGGTTCGGGCCGGACGCGAACTCGAAGATGGCGAACGACGAGCAGATAGAGAGCCTGCTCGAAGAGGCCAGCAACACGACCGACCCCGACGAGCGCGTGAACATCCTCCAGCAGGCAAACGCACGTGCCCGGGACCAGGCCTACCGGGTGTTCCTCCACCAGCAGTTCAGCCTCTACGGGTACAACAACGACATCGCGTGGGAGCCACGCTCCGACGAGGACATCCTCGTCGAGGAGATGTCGAGCGCACAGTAAAGCCACGACCACAGGATTGTAGTTTCACGACGGCCAATACAGCTCCGTACCAGATGCAATACGCACGATTTCTCCTGCGGCGCGTGTTTCACAGCCTGTTCGTCATCTGGGGGGCCGCCACCGTCGTTTTTCTGTTGCGATTTCTCACACCGGGAAACCCGGTCACCACGCTCGCGCCACCGGACGCCGGTGACGAGGTGCGCGCGGCACTCGAACGGCGACTCGGACTGGACGACCCGATTCACGTGCAGTACTTCGAGTATCTCACCGACCTGATGACCGGTGACCTGGGCAACTCGATGGAGGTGCTCGACCGGGCGGTGCTCGACTGGATCTTCTGGACCCGGTTTCTGCGCAGTGTCGAACTGGCAATCTCGGCGACGATTATCGCGATTGTCATCGCGATTCCGCTCGGGGTCGTCAGCGCCCGCCGCCGACACACGCCGGCAGATTACAGCGCGACGCTGTTCTCGCTCGGCGGCATCTCGACGCCGAACTTCTGGCTGGGGCTGATGCTCATCCTGCTGATCTCGGTCCCGGTCGGGTTCATCCCGACGGGGACCCCCGGCCCGATGTTCCACGAGGCGTTCGACGACCTGCTCTCGGGGGACCTGAGCACGCTCGGCGACTGGATTCGGTTCATGATTCTGCCGGCTATCACGCTCGGGACGTACTTTACGGCCCTCATCACGCGGTTGACCAGAAGCGGGATGCTCGAGGAGATAGGAAAGGCATACGTGAAAGCAACCCGTGCGAAGGGGCTGCCCGAGACGCTCACCATGTACCGTCACGTGCTCCGGAACACGCTCATCCCAATCGTGACCATCCTCGGACTCCAGCTGGGAACACTCATCGGCGGGGCCATCATCACCGAGACCGTCTTCGAGTGGAACGGGCTCGGACAGCTCCTCGTCGAGCGCATCAACGCGCGTGACTGGACGATGATACAGGGTATCGTCATCGTAATCGCAATCGGTTTCGTCACAATCAACACCGTCGTCGACCTCGTGTACGCGTATCTGGACCCGCGGGTGATGGACGAATGAACCGCGATAGCGTGACCGGCCGCGGCGGGAGCAACAGGGCAAGGATGACAACGAGAGAGAACCACAGATGATATCGGACCGGGTAAAGGAGAGTCTCAAGCGCGAGTTCTACCAGAGTCGGTCGGCACAGGTCGGACTGGCGCTGGTCGTGATAATCCTCCTGACGGCGGTGTTCGCGCCGATGCTCGCGCCACACAACCCGACAACCCAGCGGGTCGGCACGGGTGAGACCGCGGAGTTGACCGACCTGCCGCCGTTGAGTCCCATCCCCGGTCACGAGTTCGTCGGCACGAGAGAACAGAGTATGGTGAACCGGACGACTGGGGAGTTCACCAACGTGCAGGTGTCGGTGCCCGCGAACGCGAGTCACCCGCTGGGTACGAACGAGCGGGGGCAGGATATCCTCTCGCGGATGATCTACGGGGCCCGGGTGTCGATGCTGGTCGGGTTGCTCGGGGCGGCGCTGGCGGCGATTGTCGGTGTCCCGTACGGTCTAATCGCCGGGTACTTTGGTGGTCGACTCGACGACGGACTGATGCGTGCCGCCGACGTGATGCTCGCCTTTCCGTCACTGGTGCTTGCGATTGCACTCATCGGTGTGTTCCGTGATACGGGTTTTCACACGACAGAGCTTCCGGACCCGTTCGTCGCCGCGGCACAGGGAGACCTCGTTCCGAACATCCTGATACCGCGGTCCGGACACGTCGCAACGATGCCCGAGGCGACCACGTTCCCGGTAACGGTGACGCTGGTGGTGGCGCTCGTCAACTGGGTGTGGTTCGCCCGCATCGCCCGGGGTGAGGCGCTCAGCATCCGCTCCGAGGAGTACGTCACCGCCGCCCGGAGCCTCGGGGCCAGCAACGCGACCATCCTCCGCCAGCACATCCTGCCGAACGCCATCACGCCCATCATCGTGCTGGCGACGATTCAGGTCGCGTTCATCATCCTGCTGGAAGCCTCGCTGTCCTTCCTGGGCTTTTCGGGGACCAACCTCACCTGGGGGGCGGACATCCAGCAGGGCCGGAACGGGTTGAGCAGCGGCAAGTGGTGGGTGTCGACGATGCCCGGAATAGCGATTGTCCTCGCGGTGGTCGGTGTGAACCTGCTCGGGGACTGGCTCCGTGACGCGCTCGACCCCGGCATCCAGGGCGAGAGCGGGGGTGTCTGAGATGGCGGACCCGCTGTTGCGTGTCGAGGACCTCACGACCCGGTTTTTTACCGAGGAGGGGCAGGTGAACGCCGTCGAGGGGGTCTCCTTCGAGGTCGAGCAGGGCGAGGTGTTCGGTATCGTCGGCGAGTCGGGGTCGGGGAAGTCCGTTACCGCGCTGTCGCTGGTCGACCTCGTCGAGTCGCCCGGTCGCATCACCGACGGTTCGGTCTGGTTTCGTCAGTCGGACCTCGCAGAGCGGGTCCGCGAGGACGACCCCGGCGCCGTCGACGGCGAGATGGTCGATCTCAGGCAACTCGGCGAGGGCGAGCGCCGGGCGCTCCGTGGCACGGAGTTCGCGATGATATTCCAGGACCCCACGAGCAGTTTCAACCCCTCGATTACTGTGGGCACACAGATTGCCGAGGCCGTCGAGGTGCAACAGCGGGCAACGGCGAACCCGCGGTCGGTGCGCTCGCGCACCCAGGGGTTCGGACTGCTGAAGTTCCTCACGACGTCGGTGGCGCCCGGTGTCGACTACGTCAGCGAGGAGTCCCGCGAGCGCGCGGTCGAACTGCTCGACACCGTCGGCATCCCCGACCCTGCCGAGCGCGCAACCGAGTACCCCCACCAGTTCTCCGGCGGGATGCTCCAGCGGGCGATGATCGCACAGGCGCTGGCCAGCAAGCCCTCGGTGCTGGTCGCCGACGAGCCGACGACTGCGCTCGATGTCACGATTCAGGCACAGATACTGAACACGCTCTCGGAGCTCCAGTCGGAGTACGGGATGACGACGGTGCTGATCACCCACAATCTGGGTGTCATCGCGCGGATGTGCGACCAGGTCGGGGTAATGTACGCCGGTGAACTGGTCGAGCGGGGCAGTCTGGCGGACCTGTTCGAGCGGCCGACACACCCCTACACCGAGGGGCTGCTCGGCAGTAGCCCGAACCTCGACGACGCCGACCGCCGCCTCCAGCCAATCGAGGGCAACGTTCCGAGCCTGCTCGACGAGGAGATGGACGACCGGTGTTACTTTGCCGACCGGTGTCCAAAGGCGATGGAGGACTGTCTCGACAGGCCCCCCGAGTTCGACGCCGCGGGGAGCGAGACACACCGCGCGAAGTGTTATCTGGCCGACCACGGGTACGAGGACCCGCTCCCGGAGGGGTACTTCGATGAGTAGTGACACCCCCAGCAGTGACCGCAGGGAGTCTCTCGACGCCCGCGAGGGCGAGGTCCTGATGTCCGTCCGGGACCTGGAGAAGTACTTCGACGACGGCGTCTCGCTGCTCGACCGGGTGCTCGGTGAGAGTGCGAGTGCGGTCCGGGCGGTCGACGGTGTCAGCTTCGACATCCACCGGGGCGAGACGCTCGGACTGGTCGGCGAGTCCGGTTGCGGCAAATCGACCGTCGGCGAGACAATCCTGCGACTGCAGGAACCGACCGCCGGGTCGGTGCGCTTCGACGGCGAGAAACTCGGGGAGCGCGGGGACCTCACCGAGTTCCGACGCAACGCACAGATACTGTTCCAGGACCCGTTCTCGAGTCTGGACCCGCGGATGCCGGTCGGACAGAGCATCCGCCAGCCGCTGGATATCCACGACTGGCCTCCGGACGAGGAGGGCGACCCGGCCGAGCGCAGACAGCAGCGTGTCGAGGAGCTGATGGAGCGGGTGGGGCTCTCGGCCGACCAGCTCGACCGCTACCCCAGCGAGTTCTCCGGCGGCCAGCTCCAGCGCATCGGTATCGCCCGCGCACTCGCGCTCGACCCCGACTTCCTGGTGCTCGACGAGCCGACCAGCGCGCTCGATGTCAGCGTCCAGGCACAGATTCTCAACCTGCTTGCCGACCTGCAGTCCGAGTTCGGTCTCACCTACCTGTTCATCAGCCACGACCTCGGGGTCATCCGGTACATCTGTGACCGTATCGCCGTGATGTACCTCGGCGAGATCGTCGAGACGGCCCCCGCCGAGCGGCTGTTCACCGACCCGCGACACCCCTACACCGAGGCGCTCCTGGAGAGTGTCCCCCGGGTCGACCTGGCAGAGCGCGAGCGTGACATCGACCCGCTCGCCGGCGACGTCCCTTCGCCGCGTGACCCACCGTCGGGCTGTCGGTTCCGCACCCGGTGTCCGAAGGTCATCCCACCGGAGGGCCTCGAGATAGAGCAGGCGGCGTTCCGGAGTATAATGGACGTCCGTGACCGCATCGCCGACCGCGAGATCGCCGTCGAGCAGGCCCGGGACGACGTCGACGGGGACAGCACGGACCGCGTCGCCGACCGGCTGTACGACCGCCTCGTCGACGCCGAACTCCCAAATCGTGAGCGCCAGTGGGTCCACGAGGCGCTGGTGAACGTCGCCGAGGGTGAGTGGACCGACGCCGGTGACCGCCTGCGCGAGCGCTACGAGTCCGTCTGCGAGACCGACCACCCGACCGGGGCGGTATCCTGTCACCTGTTCGAGGAGTGACGGGGCGGGACCGCCGGGTTTTTTGCAGGTCGCTCCCCTTGTCGGGGAGTATGACCGACAGCGAGGGGCTCCCGGAGTCGGCGTCGACGGCGTGGTGGCGGCTCATCGACGAGGCGGAGGACCTGGCAGCGGGCTACCGGGAACCGGGCCGCGATGTGTTGGTCGTCCACCCGGGGGACGTGACCGCGGTGAGAAAGAGCGACCAGTTCGGGCTGAGCGTGCTCGCGCCGGACAGCGAGTACGACCGGGTGCGCTCGCTGGCCGAGCGCCACAGCTTCGAGCGCTCGCACGTCTACCGCCGTGTCGAGGACGAGTTGCGTTTCCTCCTGTGTGTCTTCGAGGGGAGCGGTGACGAGGCCGTGGTGCTCGTGCCGGCGTACGCCACCGAGACCGACCTCGATATGCTGTACCCGCTCGCGCGGGAGGCCGGCGAGATGCCGGTGCTCGTCCGCCCGCTGGAGTACGAGGAACGCGTGACACTGACTGTCGCCGACCCGGACCTGTTTTTCGTCTCCGGGTCCGGGGGGTGACCGGGACCGTTGTGGAGACCGGGGCGCTTTTGCCGGTCAGGCCCCCCAGCGGAGACATGGACATCACGTTCGACGGACAGCGGGTGCGGGCCGGTCCAGAGGCCCGCGAGCGGTTCTACGACTCCCGCGGGTACGGTCGGCCCCGCGGGGGTGACCTCGAACTCGCCCCGGTCGAGGCCGCACATCTCCTGTTCCGGGGCGATATCGAGTCCGTGCCCGACAGCCAGGGTCGGGCGCTCGATTTCGGCGCCTTTCTGGCCTCGACGGCCGTCTCCGAGGTCTCCTTTCTGGTCTACAAGGAGCTCCGTGACCGCGGGTTCTACCTCTCGCCGGTCCGCGACGGGGCGGCCGACACCGACGGCGAGTTCACCGTCTACCCGCGGGGCCAGGGTCCCTGGGACGACGAGGTGGCCTACCGGGTGCGGGCGGTCAGCGAGCGCGAGTCCGTTCCGGCCGCGGCGCTCCGTGCGCTGGTCGGGCGTGGCGCGGCCGACGGTGCGACAGGTGTGCTCGCCGTCGTCGACGAGGAGAGCGAGGTGACCTATCTCGAACTGACAGAGCCGACAGTCACGGGCGAGACCGACCACGACCTGCCGCGGGTCGCGGGGCGACTGCTGTCGGACCGGGTGCTGGTGTCGGATCCGCCGGCGGCGCTGTACGAGCGTGCCTTCTACGGCCAGGAGATCGACCCCGACGGGCCGGTCCAGCTCTCGCTGGTCGAGGCGGCGTACCTCGCCGACAGTGACCTGCTCTCGCTCGACGGTGTGGACGACCCCGGGGCGGCGCTCCGCGAGCGCGGCAGGGCAGTCGAGGGTGACCGCTTCGACCGCCGGCTACGCACCTACAGCAGACTCCGGGCCGACGGTGTCGTCCCGAAGACGGGGTTCAAGTTCGGCGCCGACTTCCGGACCTACGCGGCGGTCGAGTCCGTCGACCAGCTGGGTCACTCGGAGCTGCTGGTCCGGGTGCTGCCCGCCGGACACGTGTTCGCGCCGCGGGACCTCGCACTCGACGTGCGGCTGGCACACGGTGTTCGAAAGCAGATGGTGTTCGGGCTCGCCGGTGACTCGCTCACGTGGCTCGCCGCCGGGCGGCTGACACCCTGAGCCCGGCGGTGAAACATTGATAACCCCGGGGGAAGATACAGTACCCGTGGACGAGGACCGCTCCGTCGAGCAGATGCTCGACACGATGGGCGACTCCTACGCCCGGCAGATTCTGGCGGCGCTGAGCGAGGAGTCCCGCCCGGCAAAGGCGCTCGCCGAGACGTGTGACATCTCGCTGCCGACCGTCTACCGCCGGCTCGACCAGCTCGAGACCCACGACCTGATCACGAGTCACACCGAGGTCGACGAGAACGGCAACGAGTTCAAACTCTACGACTGTAACTTCGAGAGCACCGTCATCTCGCTCGACGACGAGTACGAGTACGACGTGCGCATCTACCGCCGGCAGAACCTGCCCGGTCGCTTCTCGCAGCTCTGGGACGAACTGCAGGTCGAGTGACCACCGCCAGACCCGGCCAGCCGTCGTCGCCGACCCTCCTAGCCCGGACACAGTCGCCGGTCACGCGAGCGTGGCCCGTTCGGCGACGGGGAACTCGAGGGTGACGACGTTGCCGTCCGGACCGGTCTCGAAGGAGATGCTCCCGCCGGCGGTTCTGACACTCCAGTAGGCCAGCCAGAGCCCGATACTGCTGCCGTGGTGGAGCGAACTCTCGGAGCCGGATTCGAGCACCGCGAACTCCGTCTCGGGAATCTCCGGCCCGTTGTCCTCGACCTGCACACAGACCACGCCGTCGGTCTGCCGTGCGCTGACCCGGACGTGTGGCTCTGCTCTGTCGTTGTGGACGATGGCGTTCTCGATGACGTTCTCCAGTGGAATCTCGAACAGCGCCGGGTCCTGCAGGGCGGCCGTACACTCCGGAGGGAGCTCGCGGTCGACCGACGCGTCCGGGTGGTCCGCGGCGAACCGGTCACAGAGCGCCAGCAGTCGCTCCCGTACGTCGACCGGGACGGTGCTCGCGTTCTCGCGGCGCTCGATGCGGGTGATGAGGCGGCTCTTCTCGCTCAGGTTCATCAGCTCCTCTGTCGTGTCGACGATCCGCTCGGCCTCGGGGCAGCCACCGTTCTGTGCGAGCTGCTCGGCGTGGGCGCGTATCACGGACATGTCGTTTCTGAGGTTGTGCCGGAGCACGCGCTGTGTCACCTCGAGACGCTGCTCGTACCGGTTCCGGTCGGTCACCTTCCGGAGCGAGACGACGTGTCCGAGCGCCTCGCCGGCGCTATCGGTCAACTCGGCACACTGGAGGTCGTAGGCCTGTCGGCTGTCTCCGATGGTGGCGGTGAGTGTCCGGCCGTCGAGCCAGCCGGGTCCCTCGCTCGCACCGCCCTCGAACAGTGCCGTAACGGGACGACCGACCGGCGAGTCGACGCCGAGGGCCTGCCGGGCGACCCTGTTGGCCTCGACCACCTCGCCGTCGGTGTCGAGCACGAGCATCCCGTCGCCCATCTCGTTGAGCACGTGCCGGCGGGCTACCGGCGCCCGGGTGAGCAGGTCGAACCTGAAAAACGCCGTCCCCACCAGCACACCCGTGACGACGAACGTGAACGGTGTCGGGTCGAGCGCGGGGAACGGCCCCCAGGAGAGTCCAGAGACGAACACCATGTTCGCGCTCATCGGGACAATCGCACCGAACATCAACAGCACGGTCTGTTTCCGGTAGACGGTGGGATTCCGGAGAAACACGTAGAACAGCACGCCGAGCCCGGCGGTGATGGCGAGATACGACCAGGCGAGGTGCCCGTACATCGCCGGACCGAACGTCGGTTCCAGCGCCGGACCGACGGCAGTGTCGACCAGGTCGAGCTCCCGCCAGACCAGGTCGTGGACGGGGTCGGTGAGCGTGAGCAGTGCGAACCCGACCGGTTCGGCGAGCAGCGCCGCCTCGACCGGCCGGGTCAGCCACCCACCCCGACCGCTGTAGGTGACCGCGAACAGCAGCCACACCGTCGGTATCGACCCCCCGACCGCGACACCCAGCCGCTGCCAGAACTGCTGGACCCCCTCCCCGGGAAAGCCGAGCTGGACGGCGTACATCGCCGACCAGCCCGCGGCCGCGAGCAACAGACCGATGAACAGCACCGCCCCCCGCTCGTCGCGGCGCCCGTAGATTCGCACCGCCACAGCGAGTGACACCCCGGCCGCCCCGAACGCGAGAAACGAATACAGTGTCGGCTGCCAGGCCATCGAGCTAACCATCGCCGTCTCGCGGACATAAGCGTTCTGGGACCCTTCTCAATCTCTGAAAACGGGTGATATCGGTCGAAC
>CAZFMN010000012.1:14627-22116 GCA_964520075.1 uncultured Halobacteriales archaeon
TCGGTCGAACTGAACGTCGGTCGTGGCGCCCGCGCCGCCACAGCGACCGCGTGGCCCCGGTGCTCCGGCGGTACTCACCCCGACGCTCCCGGCAGCAGTTCGTTCTTTGCGAAGGCTTTTATAATCCGCAACAGTATTCTCACACACCGGTTTTCCGGACCCGCTCGTCCGGAGCTGAGTCGTTATGAGCAGTACTACAATCACGGGAACCAGGGTCGTATCCTGCCAGCGACGCGACGAGCGAGCACACACAGTTCAGCCATGAGCGCAGTAGAGAACCGACTCGAAGAGATGCGAACGACGATCGAACAGGAGATACCGAGCGACATCACCATCACGGAGGTCCGCTACGAGGGGCCGGAGCTGGTCATCTACACGCGGGACCCGAAGCAGTTCGCGAGCGACGGCGACCTCGTGCGGCGACTCGCCTCGACACTCCGCAAGCGGATCACCGTCCGGCCGGACCCGGCGGTGCTCTCCCGGCCCGACCGCGCCCGTGAGGAGATTCTCGGGGTCATCCCCGAGGACGCCGGTGTAACAGATCTGGATTTTCACATCGACACCGGTGAGGTGGTGATCGAGGCGGCGAAACCGGGGATGGTCATCGGCCGGCACGGCGCGACACTCCGGGAGATCAGACAGGAGGTGGGCTGGACCCCCGAGGTCGTCCGGACACCCCCGATCGAGTCCGCGACGGTGAAGAACGTCCGGAACTTCCTCAAGCAGGAGCGCGACGAGCGCCGTGATATCCTGGAGCGGATCGGCCGCCAGATCCACCGCGAGGAGATGTCCGACGACGAGTGGGTGCGCATCACCACGCTCGGGTGCTGTCGCGAGGTGGGGCGGGCGGCGTTCGTCATCTCGACACCCGAGACACGGGTGCTCGTCGACTGCGGCGACAAGCCCGGTGCCGAGGACGAGGTCCCCTACCTGCAGGTGCCCGAGGCGCTCGGGGCCGGCGCGAACACCCTCGACGCGGTCGTGTTGACCCACGCACACCTCGACCACTCCGCGCTCATCCCGCTTCTGTTCAAGTACGGCTACGACGGCCCGATATACACGACAGAGCCGACGCGTGACCTGATGGGGCTGCTCACGCTCGATTACCTCGATGTCGCCGCGAAGGAGGGCCGGACACCGCCCTACGACTCCGGGATGGTCCGGGAGGCGATCAAGCACACGATCCCGCTCGAGTACGGCAACGTGACCGATATCGCGCCGGATATAAAGCTGACACTCCACAACGCGGGACACATCCTCGGGTCGTCGATCGCACACTTCCACGTCGGTGACGGGCTGTACAACGTCGCCTTCTCCGGCGATATCCACTACCGGGACACCCGCCTGTTCAACGGCGCTGTGAACGACTTTCCGCGGGTGGAGACGCTCGTTCTCGAGTCGACCTACGGCGGGCGCAACGACTACCAGACCGACCAGGAGGACTCCGAGCGCAAACTCAAACACGTCATCCGGAACACGCTCGAGCGCGACGGGACGGTGCTCGTGCCGGCGTTCGCGGTCGGTCGCTCACAGGAGATAATGCTCGTTCTGGAGGAGGCGATGCGGAAGGGCGAGATCCCGGAGGTGCCGGTCCATCTCGACGGGATGATCTGGGAGGCGACGGCGATTCACACCACCTACCCGGAGTATCTGCGCGACGAGTTGCGCGAGCGCATCTTCCACGAGGACGCCAACCCGTTTCTCTCCGAGCAGTTCAACCACATCGACGCCGGCGAGGACGAGCGTCAGGAGGTTGCCGACAGCGGCCCCTCCATCGTGCTCTCGACCTCCGGGATGATGGAGGGCGGGCCGATAATGTCCTGGCTCGAGCATCTCGGTGGGGACCCGGACTCGACGCTCACGTTCGTCGGCTACCAGGCACAGGGGACACTCGGTCAGCGCATCCAGAACGGTCGCCGCGAGATTCCAATGGGCGACGGCTACGGCCGGGGCCGGTCGAACAGTCTCAGCCTGGCGATGCAGGTCGAGACTGTCGACGGGTTCTCCGGGCACGCCGACCGGCAGGGCCTCGAGAACTTCGTCCGGACGATGAACCCCCGCCCGGAGAAGGTGCTCTGTGTCCACGGTGACGAGTCCTCGACACAGGACCTCTCCTCTGCGCTGTATCACGAGTTCAACATGCGCACGTTCGCGCCGAAGAACCTCGAGACGTTCCGCTTCGTCTGAGTCGACTCGCCTGTTCTCCTCATACTGACCGACACTGTCGGCTGTACGCTGTCCTGTCGGGCCCACCGGCGAGTTCGAGCCCGTCAGCGGACCGGGATGCGCTCGAACTGCGGGGCTGTCCGGCCGGAGCGTTCGAGCAGACGGTCGACACGCCGGTCGAGCGGCGGGTGTGTCGAGAGCAGTTCGTGGCGGTCCTCCTCCTCGTGGGTGTAGAGCACGGAGAGCAGTCCGTTCAGAGGGTCGTTCGCGCGGTGAATCTTGACCAGTCCCCGGGCCAGAGCGGCCGGTCTGCCGGTGACGTCGGCGGCCCGGCGGTCGGCGGCGTACTCCTGGCGGCGCGAGTAGGCCAGGTACCCGAGTGTGAACGGGCTGAGGAGGGCACCGACGGTGAGTGTCAGCGCCCACCGGAACAGTCCGACCAGGCCGGGGCGCTCACCCGGTCGGCCGGCGAACCAGCCCGCCGCACGGTCGAGACCGGCGACGAACACCAGCACCGGCAACAGCGGGAGCGAGACCAGACCGGCGACGCTCCGCACCACCGTGATGGCGAGTGTGTTCAGCAGTGCGTCGTAGCCCTCAACGTGGGCGAGTTCGTGGGCGAGCACCCCCTCGAGTTCGTCGACCGTGAGCAACTGCAGCAGACTCCGGTCGAGCACGACCGCGCCCCGGCGCGGACCGCCGAGCGACAGCGCGTTTGCTGCCCCGAGATCCGCGACCAGTAGCGGCGGTTTCCCGATGTCCATCGTGTCGACCATCGCGTCCAGCCGGCGGTGCAGCTCCGGGGCGCGCCCGCGCGACAGCTCCCGGGCCTGCAGGCTGGCGACGAGTCTGACCGTCCCGGCGCGGTAGCCCAGATACGCGGTGATCACCACCCCGACAGCAAACGCGAGCACGGCCGGAACCAGCCCCGGCGGGTTCGCCGCCAGCCACCGCAACACCGCGAGCCCTGCCAGCGCGACGGCTGTGTAGGCCGCAAGTATCACCAGCCCGACCAGCGACCGAACGAGGCGAGACGTCACACCCCGTTCTACGCCGGGCGCGAACAAAACCCCTGCTCTCACGCCCCGGACGGCTCCCAGGAACCTGGCTCCCGACGTGGACACCGGGCCGACAGACGCCGTGTCGCCGCTCACCGGTCGGGTGCGTCGACGAGGATTCCAGTGTCTGTCGGGAACTCGGGGGTGAGCCGCTCCGCCGGGTCGTCGGCGTCGAGAGACGCCATCGTCTTCCGCATCAGCGTCTCCTGTGTGGCGACCGCGGGCTCCCCGTCCGGCCGTTGTCGGTCGTAGCTCCCGTCGGAGTTCATCGTCCACCGCTGTTCGTTGTCCGCCAGTATCAGCTCGAGATTGAACTTCAGCTTGCGGCGGAGCGTCGGGTCCTCGACGGGGGTCACAGCCTCGACACGGTGGTCGAGGTTCCGTGTCATCCAGTCGGCGCTGCCGATGTAGTACTCCGGACGTCCGCCGCTGGCATCGACAGCCGCCGGGTCCTCGGCCCGCGCACCGTTCTCGAAGTAGAAGATACGGGAGTGTTCGAGGAACCGACCGACGACCGAGTGGACCGCGATGGAGTCGCTGATGCCGTCGAGTCCGGGCCGGAGCCGGCAGATATCCCGGACGATGAGGTCGATGTCGACACCGGCCATCGACGCCCGGTACAGCTCCTCGATTATCTCGGGGTCCTCGAGGCTGTTCACCTTCACGACGATGCGGGCCGGCTGGCCGGCCTGTGCGTAGGCCGCCTCGCGGCGGATGTACCGGGTGAACTGCTCGCGCATCGTCACGGGTGCGACGAGCAGCTTGTGAAACTCCTTGTCGAGACCCGGCCCGGTGAAGGAGTTGAACAGTGTTACAAGGTCCTGCCCGATATCCCGGTCCGAGGTCAGCACCCCGAGGTCGACGTAGCTCTTTGCCGTCTCGGAGTGGTAGTTGCCGGTGCCGACGTGCGAGTAGAGCGTGACACCGTCGTCGTCGTCCCGGACGACCAGGGCGGTCTTGCTGTGGGTCTTCAGCCCGAGGGTGCCGTAGGCGACGTGGATACCGTTCTCCTCCAGCCGACGGACCCAGTCGAGGTTGTTCTGCTCGTCGAACCGGGCTTTCAGTTCGACCATGACGGCGACCTGTTTGCCGTTGTCGGCGGCCTCGATGAGCGACTGGATGACCTCCGAGTCGCTCGCGGTCCTGTAGATGGCCGCCTTCACCGCCAGCACGTCGGGGTCGTTTGCCGCCTCGGTGAGAAACCGCTGGACCGTCTCGCCGAAGTCGTGGTACGGGTGGTGCAACAGGATGTCACCCTCGTTTATATCGGCGAAGATACTCCGACCGTTGCTGTCGGTTCCCTCGCCCTCGAACACGGAGGGGCTGTCCCCCGCGAGCCGCGGGTGAGAGGCCGGTGACCACGGCTCCCGTTTCAGTTCGGGTCGGTCGAGGTCGGTCAGCGATGCGAAATCGCGGTAGTCTATCGGCCCGTCGAGGTGGTAGATCTCGGGCTCGCTCAGCTCCAGCTGCTCCTGTAGCGTCTCCCGGATGTACGGGTCCGCGCCCGACTCGATCTCCATCCGGACGACACTCGCGAACCGGCGCTGCTCGAGCACGTCCTTTATCATGTCGATGAGGTCCTCGGCGACCTCCTCGTTGCGGCTTATCTCGGCGTTGCGCGTCAGGCGAAACAGCGCCGTGTCGAGTATCTCCACGTTCGGCAGCAGGACATCGAGGTTCTGCCTGATGATATCCTCGATGAGCACGTACCGCGAGTCCTCGTCGACCTCGATCAGTCGCGGCCGGTTCGGTGGGATCTTGATACGGGTGAACGTCTTTCCCTCGACGTTCGGCTGTCCGGTGAGGACCGCGAGCGACAGCGACCGGTTCGAGATGAACGGGAACGGGTGTGCCGGGTCGAACGAGAGCGGTGTCAGGGTCGGCTTTATCGACCGCTCGAAGTGCTCGTCGAGCGTCTCTTGGTGTCGGTCACGCAACCGGTCGTAGGCCACTATCTCGATGCCCGCCTCGGCGAGTGCCGGGCGGATCTGCTCCTCGTAACAGTCGGCCTGTTGCTCGAGGAGGGGTCGGAGCCGCGCGTGGACGGCCTCCCACTGCTCGCGGGGTGTCCGGCCGTCGACCGTCTCCTCGGTGACGCCGGCCTCGATCTGCTGTTTGAGCCCGCCGATGCGCTTCATGACGAACTCGTCCAGATTCCGCGTGACGATAGAGAGAAACCGCACCCGCTCGAGTAGCGGGTTCCCCCCGTCCAGGGTCTGTTGCAGGACCCGCTGCTGGAAGGCGAGTTCACTCAGCTCGCGGCTCAGATACAGCTCCGGGTCTGTCAGGTCGACATCTGTCGGCTCGTACGGCTCGATCTGTTGGCTGTTCTGTGTGGTCATCTCGTCTGGTTACGTTTCGGGTCGCTCCGGCTGTGGGTCGACGATACTGTCGGACGAACGGGAGCGGTAGGTCTCCGGTGGGTCGACAGCGTGCAGCCCCCCGGCCCGGTAGTCGTAGGCGGTCAGCTGTCCGCCGTAGACACACCCCGTGTCGAGACCGACGGCGTACCGCGTCTCCAGCGGCTCCGCGAGCACGGTGTGTCCGAAGAACACGCGCGGGAGTGTCTCCCGGGTCTCGAACCAGTACGGCCGCTCGTACCCGCCCTCGGGGGCCAGCGACCGCGTGTTCAGCAACTCGGTGAGGCTGTGGTCGGCGAGCGGTTTGCGGTGGTCGATACCGCCGTGGACGACCATCACGTCGTCCCAGGAGAGCACCGCCGGGAGCGACGCCAGATACGACAGGTCGTCGTCGGTCAGCGAGTCGAGCGAACTGCGCCCGTCGAGGAGTTTCTGCTCGTTGTTCCCGCGGACGGCCCGGAGGTTCGGACGCGCTCTGAGCAGGTCGAGCACCCCGCTGCTGTCCGGCCCCTTCCGGACGAGGTCGCCGACGAACACGACGAGGTCGTCGACCGACGGCGCCAGTTCGTCGAGCAACCGCTCCAGGGTTCCCCGACAGCCGTGGACGTCACCGACGACGTAGATATCCGCCCAGGCTGTGCTGTCGATGCGCTCGTGTGGGATATCGCTCCCAGTCTCGGGTGGTAGTTCCGGCTGCATGAGACTCCTGACCTGGCCGCTTGGACATCCACACTACCGTCGGGCAGACAGTTAAGCGGTTCCATCACCGCGGCCCGTCGGCTGGGTCGACTCTCACCCCCAGAAGTCGATAACGCGGTCGACAGCACGGTCGACGAAGCTCTCCTGATACCGGACGAGCAGACCCATCGTGAGCTCCTCGTCCTCGACGGCGTAGAAGGTGGTCCGACCCTCCGTTACCTCGGTCACGACCGCCTCGTCGACGAGTCGCGAGATGTGCCAGGAGACCGTCGGCGGTGACACACCCACCGTGTCGGCGATCTCCCGGTTGCGGGCGGGCCCATCCTCGAGCAGAAAGAGCAGGATGTGCCGGGTGGTCTCGTAGCGCAGTGAGGACAGCACGGTCCGCTCTGCCTCGTCGAGTGCCTGTGCGACGAACACCCGACGCTTGCCCTGGTGGTCCTCGCTCACGAGCACGTCGTACTCCTCCAGCGTGTCCAGGTGATACTGGAGCAGTCCCGTCTCCATCCCGAGGTCCCGCTTGAGCTGGCTGAAATGTACCCCCGGGTTCTCCTGCACGTGGTCGAATATCTCCTTCCGGGTGTCCAGTTCGAGGACATCCGTGGAGTCGTCGTCCGGATGAGAGCCAGGCATCCTCCTTCACTGTCTCCGGCTGTGTGCTCTCATTGTTTCTGCCACTCGAACCGGCGGAGCACTGTCAGCAGCAGGAGCACCGAGATACCCAGCGCGAACAGACTCGTGAGCAACTCGAAGTTCGGAATCCCCTCCTCGAGGAACTCGTCGCCGACCTCCAGTACGATGTTCGTCGCCAGCAACGCCGCGAGCAACGACACGATGAGAACGCCTCGAAGTCGCGTCCGGTAGTACGCCAGCGCCGTGACCAGAAACACCGCCAGCGTTATCAGGAGGGTGACGACGTTGATGAGAGTCTCCGGTTCGAGGAGTTCGAGTTCGGACATCATCTGGACCCAGGTATCTGGTACATGTGAATTGTCTGTTCGTGCTACGTGCTGGCCCGCGGCCGCCCGCTGTGGGCTGTCTGACCCCGCCTGTCTCGCCGCCCTCTCCGAACTGTCACCGCTGTCTGTACCTGCCAGGCGGTCGCTCCCTGGCGTGTGCCTGTCGGTTTCGCTCGCGACGCCGGTCCCGTCCTGTGCGGAGGGCCGCGTGCTGTCGGTCCGGTCGTCGCCCCGGACTGTGTGTGCG
>CAZFMN010000012.1:22216-36422 GCA_964520075.1 uncultured Halobacteriales archaeon
CGTCCGCGTATCCGTCGTCGTCCTCGGTTTCGTCTTCCGCTTCGTCCTCGTTCTCCTCTTCCGCTTCGTCCTCGGTTTCGTCCTCCCGTTCGACTTCGAGGACGGTCCCGTCGTTGGCGTCGACCGCAACCTCGCTGACGGTGCCGTCGTCGGCCTCGGTCTCGACCTCGTAGACGGGGGTACCGTCCTCAGACTCGAGTTCGACCTCGAGCACGGTCCCGCCGACCTCGCCGGTTGCGATATCTCTGGCCTCCTGCTCGGTCAGCGAGACATCCTCCGGTGAGACGGAGTCGGTGCCGTTCATCTGTGTCGCCACCGCGGTGCCACCGCCCGCGAGCACGAGGCCTGCTGCTCCCAGCAGACCGCGTCGAGTCATATCCATTGTTGACCTCTCGATACCCCGTAGGGTACCCGCACATAAGTGTAATTTGGTATATGAGTCTAACAGTGGTACGCCGGTCTAACAGATTGTTACGGCACTGATATTGTCAGTCGGGTGACCGTCCGGGGGACCCGGTGACGGCACAGCGGTGTGAGCGCGGGGTCAGACACCAATCTGGCCGCGGGCCATCGCCAGCCCGGTCTTCAGGTAGGAGGGGCGGGTCACCTCGTCGTGTTCCTCGCCGGTGAGCATGAAATCGAAGATATCGATGTTGTCCTCGATGTGTTCGCGGGTGGTCGACATCGGGATGGCGACGACGTTCTCGTGCTGTGTGGCCCACCGGAGCGCGACCTGCGGGCCGGATCTGCCGTAGCGCTCGCCGATACTCGCGAGCAGGGCGTCGTCGACGGCACCGCCGTTCGCCAGCGGGCTGTACGCGGTCAGGAGCACGTCGTTGTCCTGGCAGTACCGGAGCAGTTCCCGCTGTGGCCACCAGGGGTGAAAGAGCACCTGATTGGTGAAGATGGGGGCCTCGGAGTGTTCACGGGCGCGGTCGAGCTGGTCGCGGTCGAAGTTCGAGACGCCGATGAACCGCGTCAACCCCCGGTCGACGGCCTCGTTCAGCCCCCGCATCACCGTCTCTATGTCGGCCAGCGGATGGGGGAAGTGGATGAGCAACAGGTCGACCCGCTCGACCCCGAGTCGCTCGACACTTTCCTCGACGGAGGCCGCGATATCCTCGACGCTCCGGTTCGAGGGGTCCACCTTCGTCGTCAGGAAGAGCTCCTCGCGGTCGATGTCTGTCGCCGCGATGGCCTCCCCGACCCCGTCCTCGTTCTCGTACACCTGTGCGGTGTCGATGTGCCGGTAGCCGGCCGACAGCGCGTGGCTCACACTCTCCGCCGCGGTCTCACTGTCCATCTGCCAGGTCCCGAACCCGAGTTTGGGCACCAGTTCGGCACAGCGTATCTCGTGTTCCATACGCCACACTCGGGTCGCAGGTCAAAAAGCGCTATCTATCGACCCGTGCGAGTTTCCGGTCTCACCGGCACTGGCGCTCGCGGAGAGCCCCGGCCGGTCGGGCGGAGAGACGACCGCGGGGTCGTCCGCCGCGCGCGAGTCGCCGTACCTGTCCGGGTCCACCGCTCCCGTCTCCGTCTCCTCCGCCCGTGCTTCCCCCCCGGCGGGCCCGGGCCGGTTCCCTCGCTCTCTCCACCCGGCGACCGACAACACGAATCTGACGTTCTCTCGTCCGAATCTTGCTTTGTGGTTTCGAATCCTGTGTTTGCTCATCCCGAACAATCCCCCGTCAGCTTTAATTGCCCATCAGTCAAACCCAAACACAGTGCGATGCCAAAGGTAGAGATCACTATTCCGGAGCACGTCGAGATGCAGATCACACAGCTTGTCGAACAGGGTGAGTTTCTCAACCGCGAGGAGGCGATCGAGGAGCTCATCTCCACCGGTCTGAAGGCGTACAAGGCCAGCGGTCCCGCCGACCAGGAGGACGGTCCGGGCGGGTCGGGCTACGAGGACGACGGCATGATGGGACACGACGACGAGTACGTCTTCTGAGCACCGCGGTGTCGGTTTGCGGGCGGTCCGAGAGCACGCGAACATGAGAAACTACCCAGCTGTCCCACGCGCCGCGGACGCACCGGACCGGCTGTTCGAGCAGGGACACCTCTGGGTACTCGAGAAGATAGACGGCGCGACCCTCCGGTTCCAGCTCCAGGAGGCCGGCTTTCTCCGCTTCGGTGACGAGACGACCGTCTACGACAGCCCCGAGGCGGTGCCGACCCCGTACCGGCCGGCTGTCCGACAGGTCCGCGAACGGCTCGACCGCGACGCGCTCCGGGCCGCCGTCGACGACGTCGAACAGCTGGTGTTTTTCGGCGAATCCACCCACGCCCACCGTATCGCCTACGACTGGGACCGTCTCCCGTCGTTTCTGGGGTTCGATGTCTGGGACGGCGAGGAGTTTCTCACACCCGGTGCGGTCCAGCGGGTGTTCGAACAGCTCGGCCTCCGACCGGTCAATGCCGTCGAGCGGGAGCTGCCCGCGCGCGATTTCGACCCCAACTCCTACACCGTCCCGGACTCCGACTGGTACGACGGCCCCGCGGAGGGTGTCGTCGTCCGCAACAAGCGGGGTGACCGCGCCACACTCCACCACCCCCAGTTCCGCGGCGAAGCGGAGACGGTCACTGTCGACGCCACCGCCGAGGAGCTCGCGACACGGTACGCCACCCGGCACCGGCTCCAGACGCTCGCCAGGGAACTCGAGGCGCGTGACGAACCCGTCATCGTCGATACACTCCACCAGCGGGCGCTCGAAGCGCTCGCACGCGAACACTACCGCGAACTGTTCTGTGCCGCCGACCCCGTCGACATGAGCGCGTTCCGCTCCGCGGTCGCCGCGCGCGTCCGCGAGTTTCTGACCGAGCGCTACGGCTGAGCACTCGGAGACTGTGACCGACAGTGGCGACCCCACAAGACGCTACGGCTGACCACTCGGAGCGCGCGACACAGGTAGCGACCGCTCAGGTCAGGCCGCGTCCGCGGCGGTGGACGACCCCCTGCATATCGGCGGTCGTGCGGACGAGCGACCGGAACGCCTCGCCGGTCTCGCCGTCAGCGAGCACCGGCAGTTCGCCGTCCTCGACAGTCTCCCGCACGTCGGTATCCAGCGGGATATCGCCGAGAAACGTGGTATCGACGTCCTCGGCGAACGCCCGACCCCCGCCGCTCCCGAAGATACCGTGGGTGCTCCCGCAGTCGGGACACTCGAACCCCGACATGTTCTCGACGATACCGAGCACCGGTGTCTCGTGTTCGGCGAACATCTCCAACCCCTTCCGGGCGTCGTCGAGTGCGACCGCCTGTGGTGTGGTGACGATGACCGCCCCCGTGACGGGGACACTCTGGAGCATCGTGAGCTGTGTGTCACCGGTCCCCGGCGGCAGGTCGACCACCATGTAGTCGAGACTGCCCCACTCGACGTCCTCCCACAGCTGTGTGAGCACCTTGTGGACCATCGGCCCACGCCAGATAACGGGGTCGTCGTCGCCGACCAGAAAGTCCATGCTCATCAGCTTCACTCCGAACCGCTCCGGCGGGATGATCGTCTCCTCGGTGCTGACCTGTGGCTGCTCCTCGGCGTCGACGAGCCGTGGGACGTTCGGCCCGTAGACGTCGGCGTCGAACAGACCCACCTGTGCACCCATGTCGGCTAACCCCGCCGCGAGGTTCACCGCGACGGTGCTCTTCCCGACCCCGCCCTTTCCGGAGGCGACCGCGATGACGTTGCTGACACCCGGGAGGATGCCGTCCGGGTTCCGCTCCCGAACGGTCGCGGTGAGGTCGACCTCGCAGGGGAGTTCGGCGAGGCGCTCCCGGATATCACCCGCCATCGCCGTCTCCGTCGGTGAGTACGGCGCACCCAGCGAGAGGTCGACGTGGACCACCTCCTCTCCGTGGTCGAGATCGATCTCGTTGACGAGGCCGAGCGAGACGATATCCTCGTCCAGGTCCGGGTCACGCACCCCGCGCAGACGCTCCCTGACTGTCTCTTCGTCCGGTCTCTCTGTCATACTCCGGGTTCGGTACTGCGGGGGATAAGAACTGTGAACCCCGACGGAACCGAAACGGATAATACCGGTCCTTGGATACAGATAGACGAGCCGAGGTAGCCTAGCCCGGCCAAGGCGCCTGCTTCGAGAGCAGGTCTCCGAGAGGACTCATGAGTTCAAATCTCATCCTCGGCGCTTCTCAGGGACGACACTCCGGTGTGAGCCCCGTCGCCCCGGCCGCGTGCAAACGGTCTTGTGAGTCGGGACCCAAACACGCCCATGACAGAGCAGAACGTGCTCGGGACGGAGCTTGCCACCTGCAGCGAGGACCCGGCGACGGGCTACCGCCGGGACGGCTGCTGCGGGACCCACCCCGACGACAGGGGTCGACACGAGCTGTGTGCGGTCGTGACCGGCGAGTTTCTGACGTTCAGTCGCCAGCGCGGCAACGACCTGGTCACGCCGCGACCGAAACTCGAGTTCCCCGGACTGGAGCCCGGTGACCGGTGGTGTCTCTGTCTCGGCCGCTGGGCCGAGGCCCTCGAGGAGGGCGTCGCCCCACCGGTGGTGCTCGAGGCGACGAACGAGGCGGTGCTCGACGAGCTTCCGCTCTCGACGCTGACCGAACACGAGTACGACCCCGAGAACCACGAGTTCGAGTGACGACCGCTCCACGTCGGTGGTGTGTCCCGGGGGGGACGCTGGCGCGTGTCACGGGTCCAGCCCCGTCAGACGACAGCTCAGCCCGAACCCTGGTACAGGCTGAAAAGCGCCTGCACGTCGAAGATGGAGACGGGTGTCGACCCGGCCTGGAAGTCGAAGAACTCGGCGTTGTCGTCGACGACCGGGTCGTCCATCCTGTCGAACAGCGTCTGCACGTCGAAGATATCGAGACCGCCGTCGCCACGGACGTCGTCGAGCAACCCGTCACCCGTCGTGTCCATCGCCGGGGCGCCGACGACTGGAACGTCCGGTGCGCCGGTGACTGTCGTCACGCGGGCGGTCTGGCTGGCGACCACCGCGCTGCTCGTGTTCGCCGAGAGCGTATCACCGGGTGCGTAGGGGCCGCTCGCCTCCGAGACCGGGAGGAGGTGTGCGGTGTACTCGGCGGGGAAGCCGACGAACTCCCCGAACGTCACCGTGACACTCTCGTCGCCGAACGTGCCGTTTGCCACGCCGGCCACGACCGTCTCGCCGCTGTCCTCGTATGTCACCAGCAGGTGCGACGCCACGCCGTCCGAGGAGACGTTCCGGACGACGGCACCCGCCTGCTCGCTGGCGTTCTGGTCGGGGAACCGCAGGTCGAACCGCCCCTCGATTGTCACCAACCCGCTCGCGACAGTATCGCCGGCCGAGACGTTCACCGCGTACGTCCCCTCGGCGAGCCCGCCGGTCACGTTCCCGAAGGTCAGTGTCTCGTCTGCGCCACCCGCCAGTTCACCGGTCGACTGCGTCCCGACGACCGACGAGTCGAGCGCCAGGGCGACCTCGAACGACCCGATTCGGTCACCAACGTTCGCCACCGACACCGACACGTTCCGGCTGTCACCCTCTGTCACCGTCGCGTTCGCGCCCTGCCCGGCGATGTCCAGCCCCGACAGCGACGGTGTCGCGGGAGCCGCCACGGTGACGCTCTGGGTCGCGCTGTCGTCGTCGGTCGACACCGTCGCGGTGTAGTTGCCGTCGTCACCCGGCGCGGTGTCGAGCGTGAGTGTCACGCCGGTCGAGGTGTTGCCGGCGAGCGAGACTGTCGTCGCGTTCGTACCGAGCGCCCCGCCGTCCAGGCTGACCGTCTGTGTCCCGTTCAGGTCACCGGTGTTCTCCACCGTTGCCCCGACCGACAGCGTCTCACCTGCCGTCACCGGGACGTTCGTGCCGGTGACTGTCACCACGAACGTCGCCGGCGTCGCCGACTCGACGGACGCGTCGAACGTTGCGGTCCCCTGTGCGGTGCCGGCCGAAAAGTCGATTGCGCTCACCGCGACGTTCGAACTCGACCCGTCGTCGTAGTCCGAGGACGGCGTGGAGCCGCCGTCGAACGGACCTGTGCCCTCGTCCCACGGGTCACCCGCGTCACCGCGGTTGGTGCCGTCGTCCAGGTCACCGTTCCCGTCGGCCGCCTCGATATCGACCAGCTTGTTGTTCTCGTCGTCGTTACAGCTGTTGGAGAAGACACAGTCGTCCGCGAGGCGTGACTCGTTTATATGTGTGACCAGCAGCCCCTCACCGGGCACCCCCTGGTCGAACCCGACCTGCTGGCGGTTCTCGACGTAGAAGTACTCGCCGTTCGGGTTGGTGTCCCCTTCGAGCAGTCTGAGATACTCGTTGTTCTTCGAGACGTTGGCCAGGCTGACACCGTCCTGTGACTCGCCCGTCGCGACCGTCGGCGGGTCGAACCAGCCGAGATACGCCTTCGTCCAGGCGGTCATGTGGTTCGGTGCGTCCCCGCTCCTGACGACACTCCCGTACGACCCGCTCCCCATGAGCCCCCACTCACCGATACCCGCCGAGGAGCCATCGGTGTCGTACAGGTCCGGCAGACCCAGCCCGTGGCCGAACTCGTGGGCGTAGACACCGATTGTCGCGATCTGTCCGCCGTAGGTCTCGGGCTGTATCGTGTAGCCGTTGACGTATATCGTCGAACACCCGGGCGAACTGTCGTCGGTGACGTACGCGGACCCGGTTCCGGACGCGAGCGACCAGCGGTGTGACCAGATATCCTCCGTCTGCCGTGTGACCTCCTGTCCACCCCCCTGGTGGATGGTGGCAAACTGGTCGACGAGACAGTCGTCGTCGTTGTCGTACTGTGCGAAGTCGACCTGGTCGTCTGCCTTCTGTGCGGCCTCTTTCACCAGTTCCGCCGCACCGGTCGGGGAGCCGCCGTCACCGATACCACCGTCGCCGTAGTACGACTCGCCGTTGTCGGCTGTCTCCCACCCGCTCACGTCGCCGGTCAGCGTCAACTGGCCGCCGGAGTTCTCCTCGTAGTAGTCGGTGACACTCCCCGGACCGGTCGCGATGTCGGGGTCGTCGCCGAACAGCAGGCTCTGGAACTCCGAGGGGGCGTAGCTCTTCGCGGTGTCGCTGAAGTTTATCGCCACAACGGGGATCTCCTGTGTCCCCGTCGGGGGGACCTCGTCGGTCCCGACAGTCGCCGAGTCGGTCCCCACCGACGGGGCAAGTCCGGTCGGAACCGACGCCGGCACCCGGTCGATGCCGACGCGCGCGTCTCCGGGCACGAGTCGGCCGTCGCCGCGGGTCGCGTAGTACCAGTAGCCGTCCGCACCTCTCAGCACCGTGTAGCCGTCGACTGTCCGCCAGCCACCGGTCGGGCCTGCCGACCAGAACCGCGCCTCGAAGGTCGTACCGTCTGGCTGTTCGAGTGTCGGCGTCGGGTCGAGCGGGTGGGTCACGCTGTGTGGAACCCCCGACCGCTCCCCGGACGCCGGGTCCGGCGTCCCCGTCTCGTCTGCCATGCCTGCCTGCTGGCCCGCTGTCGAGGTGTTCCCGCTACTGTCACCCGGGTCCACGAGGGTCCCGACCCGGCTCTCCGACCCCGCCACATCCGCCGACGCCTGCGCTGCCGCGCCGACCGGTACCGCCACCGCGAACACCACCAGCGTGACCACGAGTGCCGTGACTCTGACCGCCATCGACAGCATGTTGCTCGATTGTGAACATATCTCTTGCGGTCGTCCGTCTCCTGTCGTCACGCAAGACTACTCTCGACGTGATACAACAACCGGCCGCTGGTCGTGTTCGGGTCTGAGCCGTGCCGGGGACACCCGTCGTGCCCGTCCGCGTGAGTCCGGAACTGTCGTACGACACCCGAAAAGAGTCCGGGCGCGGGAATCGAACCCGCGTCTTGGGCGCCACAGGCCCAAAGGATACCATTACCCCAGCCCGGACACGCACACGGTGATAGCCTGGTGAACGTAAAATACGTTTCGGAGTCCGCCACTCTGTCACCCGAGTCCGACGTGTGATGGGTCTCGGGGGTCGACATCTGACCCGGGCGCCGGGGGCACTGTCACCGGTGCCGGGCGGCAGAGACAACACGGGTCGTCGGACGGGGCTGCTGTTCACGAACAGTCAGCAGCTCTCGTCCCCGATGTCGTTGCAGAGCGGCGTACAGCCCCGAAGAGACTTTATCAGTCGCCACGTACTGGGGACACGTGACAGACAGACAGAACGGACCGGGTCGTTGTTCGGCGGGGCTCTCGCGCCGGGACCTGCTCCGGACAGCCGCCGGGGCCGGTTTCGTGTCGGCAGTGGGGGTGGGTGTCGGCCGTGGTGCGGACGGTGACCTGCGCTGGCAGTTCGAGGCCGGCGACCCGGTGGACAACTCGCCGACGGTGACCGACGGAACGGTCTACATCACGAACACCGAGGGTGTGCTCTACGCGCTGACCACCGACGCGGGTGAGCAGCGATGGAGAGCGACCCTCGGTTTCGGGTTGGACTCTGCGCCGACTGTCGCCGACGGAGTCGTGTTCGTGAGTGGGGGAGACAGGAGCGTGCTCGCGCTTGAGGGCAGGTCCGGCGAACAGGTGTGGGCGTTCGAGACCGGCGGCACCGTGTCGCAGTCCTCACCGACAGTTGCCGGTGGGACCGTCTTCGTCGGGAGCGGTGACAACAGCCTGTACGCGCTCTCGGGGGCCTCCGGCGACCAGCGGTGGGCCGTCGACACCGGCAGACCGGTCTCTGCCTCGCCGACAGTCGCCGGGGATACGGTGTTCGTCGGCAACGCGGTGGGAAGCATCTTCGCGCTCGCAGCGGCCTCGGGCGGCCAGCTCTGGCGGTTCGACAGCGACAACAGGATACAGTCCTCGCCGACGGTGGCGGATGGCACGGTGTTCGTCGGGAGCAACGACAACCACCTGTACGCCCTGGACGTGCTCTCCGGAACCGAGGCGTGGCAGTTCGAGGCCGACGACAGCATCGGGACGACACCGACAGTCGCCGGGGACACGGTGTTTGTCGGGAGCCGAGACAGTAGGGTGTACGCGCTCGACACGGCAACCGGCGAGCAGGTCTGGGCGTTCGAGACCGGCGACGTGGTCAGGTCCTCGCCGACAGTCGCGGACGGCACCGTGTTCGTCGGAAGTGCCGACGGCAATCTCTACGCACTCGACGCGGCAACCGGCGACCGGCAGTGGGTCGTCGACACCGGTGGTGCGGTCGACTCCTCGCCGACCGTCGACGATGGGACGCTCTACATCGGAACCGACAGCGGTGTCACCGCGCTGGCGACCGGCGTCGAGGGGTCCAGTGAGGGGTCGCGGGCCCGACTCGGCACGCTCGGCCACCCGAGTGACTGGCGCTACGCCGACCAGGAACTCGACAGCCCCGACCGCGACGGGACCCCCGACGACGACGCCGGCGACGGTTCCGACGATACCGACGGAAATGGTTCTGACAATACCGGTGACGGTTCCGACGATAGCGGAGACAGTTCCGACGATACCGACGGGACCGGGGCAGACGACGGTGAGACAGGCGGGAGCGACGGGGAGTCGGCCAGCGGCGACGGCCTCGGGCCGGGTATGGGAGTGGAGGCCGCGCTCGCGGCACTCGGTGGACTCCTTCTTCTCCGGCGCCGACACGCCGGTCAGAACGACCAGCCCGAGGACTGACAGAGAGACCCCTCGTCACCGCCCGTGGACTGTCTGGTCACCGGTGCCGGGTTGTAGGAACCGACGCCGGTCGCCAGACCGGAGTGCTGTCCGCCAACAGTAAAGAGCTCTGTCAGAGATACGTCGGTCTCGACAACGTTACATAACGGCGTACAGCCCCGAAGAGATTTTATGAGTCGCCACGTATCGGGGACACGTGACAGACAGACAGAACGGACCGGGTCGTTGTTCGGCGGGGCTCTCGCGCCGGGACCTGCTCCGGACAGCCGCCGGGGCCGGTTTCGCGTCGGTTGCCGGTATCGGGGTCGGTCGTGGTGCGGGCGGTGACCTGCGCTGGTCGGTTCAGACGGGGGAGTCGGGGTTCTCGTCGCCGACCGTGGTCGCCGGAACAGTCTTTATCGGGGATCAGGACGGTTTCTACGCACTGGAGGCAGGGTCCGGTGAGCAGGTCTGGTCGTTCGGTGCCGACGGTCTAGGGCCGTTTACCTCACCGGCAGTGCTCGACAGGACCGTCTTCTTCGGAACTGGTACCAGTGCCGTCGGCGGGTACGCACTCTCGGTGGACTCGGGTGACACGGAGTGGACGTTCGCCCCTCCCGTATCGGAGTTCACCGGTGTGACGACGCTCGGTGGGCGGGTGATAATGCAGGGGTTTGTCGGAACCGTGCACGTCCTGTCCCCGGAGACAGGCGACATACTCCAGTCGAGTAACCCGACGATGACGGAGGATCTGGTGCGTGGCGCACCGACGACAGCCGCCGGGACGGTGCTCCTCTCGGGGGCCGCGGTGGGTGAGACCGACGGGACAGTGTACGCGTACAGCGTGGCACGCGACGAGCTGCGGTGGACAGTCGACACGGGGGTTGACGTCCGGACCGCCGCGACGGTCGCTGGTGGGACGGTGTTCACCGCGGACGACGAGGGCACAGTACGGGCACTCGCGGTCGAGTCCGGCGAGCAGCTGTGGGTGAGCGAACTCGGGGCCACGGTTCGCTCGTCACCGACGGTGGCCGACGGGACGGTCTACCTCGGGAGCGACGACGGCACCCTGCACGCGCTCTCGGCGGCGTCCGGCGAGCAGGAGTGGACGTTCCAGACCGGCGGACAGGTCAGGTCCGCACCGACAGTCGCCGGCGGGCGGGTGTTCGTCGGGAGCGACGACAGCACCGTGTACGCGCTGGATGGGGGCTCCGGTGAGCAGGTCTGGGGGTTCCAGACCGACGGACAGGTCAGGTCCGCACCGACGGTCGTCGACGGGACCGTCTACGTCGGGAGCACCGACGGGTCGGTCTACGCACTGGATGGGGGTGCCGACGCCTCGAGTCGTGGCTCCCGGGTCACACTCCGGACACTCGGACACAACGAGGTCGGTGGGTCACAGCAACCGACAGTGGTGATCCAGACCGGCAGGTCCAATCCGCCCGGCGGCACACCACTCACGCTCACCGCGCGCACCACCGGCAGGTTGGACAGTTACGAGTGGGACCTGACCGGTGACGGGAGCGTCGACGCAACCGGACGGACTGTCAGCCGGGCGTTCGAACCGGGCATCCGGACGGTGACGCTGACCGTCACCGGGCAGAGCGGCGAGACGACGGCGAGTCGGTCGCTGTCGGTCCGCCCCCCCAGGCGCTGGCAGTTCGGGGCCGGAAGCGGCGTGGAGACCTCACCGACGGTGGCCGAGGACACCGTCTTCGTCGGGAGTCGCGCCGGGACCCTCTACGCCCTCGCCGCGGCGTCGGGCGAACAGCGGTGGACCCTCGAGACGGACCGGGCGCTCTCGTCACCGGTGGTGGTCGACGGAATCGTGTTCGTCGGCGGCCGTACCGGCACCGTGTACGCGCTGGATGCGGTCACGGGTGACTCGGTCTGGGTGTTCAACATCGACGGTTCCGTTCTCTCCTCACCGACCGTGGCCGGTGGCACCGTGTTCGTCGGAACCAGTAACTCGGGCGTGTACGCGCTCTCCGCGGCCACGGGCGAGCAGGTCTGGCGGTTCCAGACCGAGCGCCGGGTCGACGCCTCGCCGACAGTCGACGGCAACACGGTGTTCGTCGGCGACCGTGGCGGTACTGTCTCCGCGCTGGCGGCAGTCTCCGGCGGCCGACTCTGGACGTTCTCGACAGGAGGGGCAGTCGAGTCCTCGCCGACCGTCGCCGACAGCGCGGTGTTTCTCGGAGACAACAACGGCCGGGTGTACGCGCTGGAGGTCGTCTCGGGGGAGCGCCGGTGGGCCGTCGAGACCGGTGACAGCGTCTTCTCCTCGCCGACGGTTGCCGACGGGACCGTCTACGTCGGAAGTGACGACGGGGTCGTGTACGCACTCGACACGGCGACCGGCGAGCGGGTCTGGACGTTCGACACGGACGGGGCGGTGCGGTCCTCGCCGACGGTCGCCGACGGGACCGTCTTCGTCGGGAGCAGGGACGGGAATCTGTACGCACTCTCCGCGGCCACCGGTGACCTGTCGTGGGTCCTCGAGACAGGCACTCAGATACACTCCTCACCGGTGGTCGACGAGGGGACACTCTACGTCGGCACGGAGAGCGGCCTCGAGGCGCTCGCGGTGCCCGCCGAGGGGTCCAGTGACGGCTCGCGCGCCCGACTCGGGAGCCTCAACCACCCGAGTGACTGGCGCTACGCCGGCCAGGACATCCCCACGGGTACCGGTAACAGCGGCGACGACAGTGACGGGGGGAACACCGACGACGGTGGAGGAGACGCCGACGACGGTGACACGGGTGGCAGAGACGACGGTGGAGGAGACGCCGACGACGGCAGCACAGACGACACCGGTGTCGGAGGTGGTGGCGACGGTTCGACAGACAGCGAGGAGTCGGCGGGCGGTGGTGACGGGTTCGGTCCAGGGTTCGGTGTCGGGGCAGCACTCGCCGCGCTCGGTGGACTGCTCCTGCTCCGGCGGCGTCGCGACGAGGGCTCCTGACGCTCAGTCGTCGCCGGGTCGCTCCGCGCCGGTCGGTGTGAACTGGTCGAGTGTCGTCTGGAGTCCGCCGGCGGACTCGCCGGAGACGACGTACGGCATCAGAATCTTTATCGCGTTGGTCGTGCAGATGAGCAGGATGGGTGCGAGAAAGAGCCCGTAGAACCCGAAGACGGTGGGGCCGAGGATGTAGCCGATAACGAGCAACCCGGTGTGTGTCTCCTCGCTGCTGACGAGTGCCCGGATGACGAAATCGGGGATGAAATCCAGAACGATGGCGCTCACGACGAACAGCACCGCCACGGAGCCGAGCAGTTCGGGCTGGTCGGCGAGCCAGGCGTTCGCCCCCAGACCGACGGTCAGGGGCACGTACACGAGTTTGATTCCGACGACGGGAACGAGACTCCCGATACCCACGAGCGCGCCGAGCAGTCCCGGGTACGGAACCGCGATCACCGACTCGACCAGGGCGTTGTACACGAGAAAGACCGCGATACCGACGATTGCGGTGACGAACACGTTGACGATGTTGCCGAACAGCGCAATCGAGAGTTCGTCGTCGACGGCGTCGGCGTACCGGCGCCCGACACCCGAATCGTCGTAGGTGTCGAGCAGCCACGAGACCAGTCGGGGACCGTCGACCAGCAGGTAGTAGGTGATGATGACCACGAGCAACAACTGCACGAGCGCGCTCCCGACCGCTCCGGCGGCCCCGAGCACGCTGTCGACGATACTGTCCACCGGGAGCTCCGACTGGTTGCCCGTGACAGACGCCTCCAGCGAGTCGAGGTCGAACCCGCCGATGTTGAGTTCGTCGGCGACACGGCCGGAGACGTCCTCGTCGAGGAAATCCTGTGCCTCGATGGCGACGATAGCCACCGCGTAGGCGATCAGCACCAGAAACGGGATACCGAACAGCGCGAGCGCGAGCACGGCCCGTATCCGGCGGCCGAGTCCGAGGCGGGCGAGAAAGCGGAAGATCGGCCGTACCGCGTAGTACAGGAACACGCTGAACACGACCACGGTGACGAACGACAGCAGGACGTACCCGATGAGCAGGAACAACAGTCCGACCCCGACGCCCAGCGCGAGCCGCCGCCGTGACTCCCTGTCCATATCTGACAGACGATACTGTCGGCTCTGATTTCACTGTGTCGGTCGTTCTCCTCCGCTCACGGTCTGTCGGACCCGGAGCCACCCTCCGGCCGTCGCGCTCGGCCACAGTGACACCGGTTGTCGAGGCCGGAAGCCGCGCTCACTCGGCGAAGTAGCTGGTGAAAAACCCCGAGAGGAACGACGACACGGCGACCGACAGCAGCAGTTCGGTCCGGTCAAAATCCTCGTCGTCCGCGGTGTAGGCGGTTACCCCGATGCCGATGACCAGCGAGATGAGCCCGTTTGCCAGGTCCTTCTTCAGTCCCATATCCGATTCTGGGGCTCCCCGGGACAAATACCCGGCGTTCGCCCGGTCGGAGGGGAACGAGGGCCGTGCGGTCACCGACTGCCGGCGAGTCCGGGCTCTCGACTGTCGACCACGTCCCGCCACGCACCGGGGGCCGAGTCGTCGTCGGTCGGCGTCCACCGCCGGTCGTCGGGCGCGCAGGAGCGGCGGTCAGCGTTCACCGCCGGTCGTCGGGCGCGCAGGAGCGGCGGTCAGCGTCCACCGCCGGTCGTC
>CAZFMN010000012.1:36522-41107 GCA_964520075.1 uncultured Halobacteriales archaeon
CACCGCCGGTCGTCGGGCGCGCAGGAGCGGCGGTCAGCGTCCACCGCCGGTCGTCGGGCGCGCAGGAGCGGCGGTCAGCCCTCGTCGTCGAGGATGCGGGTGCGGCGCTCGAACTCGGTCTCGCTGAGTTCGCCGCGCGCGTACCGCATCCGGAGTTCGTCCATCGGGCTGTGGTCGTCGCCGGCCGCGCCACCGGAGTCGTCCGGTTCGGGGTACAGATACGCGACGGCCCCCAGGCTGGTCGGCAGGAGGAAGGCGAAGCCGACGACGAACGTCACCCAGAACGACTCGACACCGAGCGCGAGCAGGCCGAACGCCACCGCGAGGGTCAGCCCCGACACCGCCCCCGAGACCACCAGCCCCGCCGAGTCCCGGTCACCGGGGAGCGAACCGCGCCCCCCGGTCTGTGGTGTCGTGCTCATCGTCGCCCTCCGGCCGACCGGGTGGTGTCGGCGACATCGCGCGGTGCCGGACGGAACCGGGCGTGCCGGGTCCCCTCGGAACGGTTCGTCTGCGGGTCGTGTGGGAGTCGGTCCGTGACTTCCATACCAGAAACGAGGAGATACGACACAGTGAGTCTTTCACCAACATGTTGGTGGGAGTCGGGACACGGCGGCAGGTCGGTGGGTAATCGCTCGATGGGTCCGGAGCGACGTGGTTTTGCCGGCGACGCCGCAACAGGAGGTATGCATCTGCTCGTGACGGGCGGGAACGGGTTCATCGGGCGACGGGTCTGTGCGCGTGCCGTGCGCGAGGGACACGAGGTGACGAGCGTCTCGCGGAGCGGTCGCCCCGAGGCCGGGTCCTGGGTCGGGGATGTCCACTGGCTCGCCGCGGACGTGTTCGACCCCGGTGCCTGGCGCGACGCGCTGTCGGATGTCGACGCTGTCGTACACTCGATCGGCATCATCGCGGAGCGGCCACAGGCCGGGGTCACCTTCGAGCGGGTGAACGGGGACTCGGCGATTCTGGTCGCGCTGGAGGCCGAGCGCGCCGGGGTCGAGCGGTTCGTCTACATCTCCTCCTCGACGAAACCGCCGCTGGTCAGGGACGCGTACATCGAGGCACGGCGACGCGCCGAGACGGCAATCGCGGACCTCGGGATGGAGGTGGTCGTCCCGCGGTTCGGCCCGGTGTACGGTCCCGACCAGCCACACTTTCCGGAGTTCGCGAACCGGGTCTTCGCCGCCGTCGGCGCGCTCGGACCGCTCGCGCGGGTGATGGGCGAGGACCGCCCGTTCGCGGTCGAAGCGGCCGGCCAGGCTGTCTACGAGCTCGCCGTCGCCGACGAGGTGCCGTCGAACCCGGTCACCGCGGCCGAACTGTCGGCGCTGACCTGATACCCTGCTCCGTGCCCGACCGGACACGACGGGTCCGGTCCCGCGGGTCAGACAGACTCGATTCTCTCCGTTCTACGGGGGCACCGCCAGTCAGACCTCGGGAAAGAAACGGCCGTGGAACCCGAACGGTTCGGCGTGGGGGAGCGGGGCACGGGCGAGCACGTCGAGTGTCGCGGCGTCGAACACGAGCATCGAGGTCCGGTCGCGGTCGGCGTCGAGCGCCGTCGCCAGCACGACGCCGTCGTCCTCGGCGTCGCCACCGGGTCGCTGGACGGGCAGCGGCTCCTCGACGTAGGTCGACCGCTCCCACCACTCGCGGGCGGTCCCGGTCTGGCAGTCGATCTTCACCAGGCCGTTCGCCCCGTCGCGGTCGGTCGCCTGTGCGTACGCGTAACGGTGCCGCCTGCCGACGGTCGCCCGCGGGACCCGTGGCAGTTCGAGGCCACCGTCGTACAGCAACGACCGGACGACGTCGTCGGTCGCCGGGTCGATGCGGTACCGGACGAGACGGCCGTCGGGCACGTCGGGGAACTCCTCGCCGTCGAGGGCCTCCATCGACATCGCGTCGACGATGTCGCCGTCGGGGAACTCGACGAGGTCGAGCACGACGGTGCCGTCGTCGAGGTAGGCGTTGACGTGGTGGAATGCGAAGACGGGGTCGACGGTCGGTTCGGCGACGAGTTCGCCCGTGTCGCGGTCGACGACGAGCACCCGCGTCTGCTGGTCGGGCCGCCAGTCGAGCATGTCGGCCGGTCCCTGCGAGAACGGGCTGAGCGCCCGCACCACCGACAGCACGAGCGGCGACTCCACGATGACGACGTGCTCTGCGGTGACACTGCAGTCGTGGACGTACGCCGGTCCGCGCGCCTCGAGTGAGGCGATCCGGTCGCGCTCGCGACTCCCCGCGGGCACCCGGTAGATGTGGTACCGGTGGGTCCGGCCGAACTGCGTGCCGAACCCGACCACCTCCTCGCGGTGCGGGTCGTCGACGAGGTGGGCCGCCGCGACGTGCTCCGTGAGGTCGTCCTCGAAGCTGAACTCGCCACGGGTCTCGAGTGTCTCGGGGTCGAACGCGACCCGACGGGGGGCCTCCGTGAGCGCGACGTACTCGCCGTCGAGTCGGGCGACGTGGACGTTGGCGTTGTCTGTCGGGGCCGGCGGGCCGAGCGAGGTCAGCAGGTCGCGGAACCGCTGCCAGCCGCTCCGGGTGTCGGTGGCGAACTGGCCGGTGAGTTCACCTGCCATCGCATCCTCGTAGGCCCCGGTCCGGAGGAACCGGTTCGTGTAGCTGACCGCCCCGTCCTCGAAGGCGTACCGGCGGAGCATCGCCAGCCCGTCGAACCAGTGGTTGACCCGCTCACCGCCCGCCTCGAACCGCCCGGGACCGTTGCGCACGAGCGTCCCCGAGAGCCAGTCCGGAATCGACCCCTCGACGGTCGGCTGGTAGTTCTGACACTCGGTCGTCAGTGACCGGAAGCCGGGCGACTGTTGCATATCTCCCGTTGGGCTGGCACGGGTATCAGTACTGCGCGGGGTGATGCCACAGATACACGACCGGCGCGGCGACGACCGGAGCTGTGTCGCACCACCGGGGCTGTCGGGCCGACGGTCGGCACCCCAGTCGGTCCGGGAGCGCGGTCACATCTGCCGGGGCAGACGGACAAAGCCAAAGTACGCGGGTCCACAACAGGGTGACGTGAAGGAGTTCGAACGCAAGCAGCTCCTCGAGCGTGTCGAGCGCGAGGGCGCGACCGTCGGGGCGTCGATCCCCGACGAGATAACCGTACAGGGCGAGGAGATAGCGCTCCAGGAGTTCGTCTTCGAGATCCGGCGGCGGGACAGCGTGCCGCCCGGCGAGCGCGACCGCGTCGAGCAGGCAAAGCGGAATCTCCGGCGCGAGCGGCTCCAGCGCAAGCAGCGACTCGAGGACGAGACACTCACGTTCGAGGAGGGCGAGCAACTCGTCGAGGCGATAGTCGGTCTCGACCGGGCGCTGAACGAACTCGAGGCGCTGGGTCCGGTCGACGTGGCGGCGGAGGCACAGGCACAGGAGGTCGCCGACCGGAAACGCTGGACCCGGTTCCTGCGGAAAGCGCTCGGCCAAGAGGACGAGACCGGCGGTCGCGGACGCGGTCCGTAGCCACGCGCTCTCTCGTTCGTGCCCTGATCGAGCGGTGCCTGCAGAGATACCACAGGGCAGGTCAGCCTCCGTCGTCGAGGTCGAGTTCCGCGACGAGACGGGCCGTGACGACCTGTTCGACGATATCGAGCAACCGGGGGGCGTCGCTCTCGTAGTCGGCGAAGATGCCGAGTGGTATCTCGCCACCCGCCACGTCGTAGTGTCCGCCGGCACTCCCGACGTCACCGAACGCGGCGTCGAGCGCATCGCCGAGGTGGACACGCGGGTCCGAGGAGCGCGCGCTGAGGTGGATGGTGTCGTCGACGACGCCGAAGACGATGGCCGTCTGGACACCCTCGAGTGTCGCGAGGTAGTCGGCCGCCTGCGGGACCGCGTCCCGCTCGCTCGTTCGGCCGACGTGGGAGATGAGCACCGACGCCCTCGTGATGCGGTTGCCGATGGCGGTCGCGATTGCGTCGACCGTCGCACCAGAGACTGACGGGTTCGACAGTTCCCGGAGCAGCGCCTGGTCGGTGTACCCGTGGAGGTACGCGGCGGCGTCGTACTCCTCGCTTGTCACACCGCGGAGGAAGTTGAGCGTCTCCCGCCGGATGGCAAACAGGAGCGCCGTCGCGAGCGTCTCGTCGGGTTCCATCTCCAGGGCGTGCACGTACTGGGTGAGAATCGTCGCGGCGGCACCCAGTTCCTCGCGGTGGTCGACGAAACGGGCCTCGATTGCCTCGGCGGGGTGGTGGTCGATGACGATGTCGAGGGCCGTTCCGTCGGGCACGCGGTTGTTCGCACCCGGCACCGAGTGGTCGACGAAGGCGAGCAACGACCCCTCCGGGCGGTCGGCGACGGTCGTCGGGTCGAACGGTTTCAGGTCGATATCGAGCAGGTTCACGAACGCCCGGTTCTGCTGGTGTGAGATGTCGCCGCTGTAGAGGATGTGGTGCTCGTCGATGCCGGCCCCGGAGGCGATCCGGCCCAGCGCGAGCGCGCTCGCCAGACAGTCCGGGTCTGGGTTGTTGTGACAGACGATGTTGAGCTCCTCACCCTCCGAGAGAACCGCCTGGAGCTCCTGTGCTCGACCCATACGCACGGCTACGGGCAAGAGACGGTTACG
>CAZFMN010000013.1:0-30863 GCA_964520075.1 uncultured Halobacteriales archaeon
GTAGAGGAGATCGACCGACCCGAGCCGGACCGAAGCAGCGATGTCGTCGTCAGTGTCGAGGGCGCGGGCTGGTGCCAGACGGACAACCACATCATCGAGGGCCAGTGGGCCGACTACGTGCCGCAGGAACTCCCGATGACGCTGGGTCACGAGAACGCGGGGACCGTCGTCGAGACCGGTGAGGAGGTGACGCTCGTCTCCGAGGGCGACCAGGTGGTCTGTCACCCGGTTCAGACCTGTGGCATCTGCCGGCCCTGTCGGCAGGGCGAGACGATGTACTGCGAGAACGACTCGTTCAACGGGCTCACCACCGACGGCGGTTTCGCCGAGGAGTTGCTCACGAGCGAGCGGGCGGTGATCCCCCTCCCCGACGGTGTCGACCCGGTCGATATCGCCCCCCACGCCGACGCCGGTATCACGGCCTACCACGCCGTGAAGAAGGCCGTCGACGAACTCGATCCCGGCGACACCGTCGTCGCAATCGGCATCGGTGGACTGGGCCACATCGGGGTGCAGTGTCTGAACGCGATGACCGCCGCCGACATCGTTGCGGTGGATCTCAAGCGGTCGGCGCGCGAACTGGCCGCGGGGTACGGTGCCGACGTGACACTGGACCCGGCGACAGACGACATCGCGGCCGAGATCGAGAGCCTCACCGACGGCGTCGGGGCGGAGCAGGTTCTGGATTTCGTCGGCGCCGACGAGACGACGGCGCTGGCGCCGGAGATCTGTGCGCTCGGCGGCGACCACCACATTGTCGGCTACGGCGACCACATCCACGAACCCGCCCAGGCCCTCGTCGCCGGGGAGTTCTCGTTCGTCGGCACGCTCGTCGGCCAGTACAGCGAACTCCAGGAACTGGTCGCGCTGGTCGAGCGCGGCGACGTCGACCTGCACACGAGTCAGCACGGTCTCGGCGAGATCAACCGGGTCGCCGAGAAACTCGAACACCGGGAGATCGACGGACGGGCCGTCATCACCCCCTGAACGTCTCTCGACTGCGGTTCGCGGGCTTCCGGCCTCCTGTGGGGTGAACACCCCGGGGTGTCGACGGTCGATGCAGTCACACCTGCAGTTGCCAGACAGTCGTCCCGGCGGACTCCAGGTCCTCGTGGTCGGCAGCCGCGACGATGACCTGGTTGGAACCCGGGTCGATATCGAGCGTCGCCTCAAACTGGCCGTCCTCGGCGGACAGGAACGCGCTGTCGGCGGGTGTCTTGACCGCCACACGGACACCGGTCGTCTCGCCGGAGACGAGCAACTCGTTGCCGCGGAACTGTGTGTCGACCCGCAGCGCCGGGCTCTGGTCCGGCCGGTGGACACGCCGTTCCCGGTAGCGCTCGTGGACAAAGGCCGGCGTCTCGACAGGTTCGCCGGCGTCGATGCTGTGGGCGAGTCGGATGTACTGGGCCATCGACCACGCGAGCGGTGTCGCCGAGCCGGTTCCCGCCGCGAACTCCCAGTTGTAGTCGGTGCTGTGTTTGCGGTCCCAGATCTGCTCCGGGAGCATCCGGCCGGAGTTTGCGACGGCCTGGAGTGTCCGGAGACAGTCCTCCGGCGGGAGCGCCGGGTTGTCGAGACGGAGTTCGTACTCCCCGCGCTCCCCGGTGAGCAACGGCCAGAGCCGGCCGTTCCCGTGGTTCTCGACCGACCACGGCGCACCCGGGTCGCCCGTGCTGCGCTCCCCGTAGCCGTCCCCGTTGTATCGGTAGAAGGCGGCCGCCGGGTCCACGTCGACACGGATGGTGTCGTCCACCTCGGTGACCGAGTTGCGGACCGTCGCGTCGGTAGCCGGCTTGATACCCAGCCGGACGAGTTCGAGAAAGCCCGCGTCGATTATCTCCCGCTCGTCGAGTGTGGGACCGTTGTTCGCCAGCGTCCGGAGGTGTCCAGCGTCCGGTTCGCCGTTTCTCGCGATCCGAACGTAGTAGGGTGTGTTCGTGTGGACGGCCGTCCCGGTCGTGGTGGTCGTCCAGGTCTCGACGTTGTTCACCCAGTGGTCGGCGAGCGCGAGCCAGACCAGCGCGTCGTCGCGGTGTCCGGTATCGAGCGCCAGCTTTCCGGCACAGGCCAACCCCGCAATCTCGGCGGCCATCGACGACGGTGACGACCCGGACTCCTCCTCCCACCGCTCCTGTGCGGTCTCCGGGCCGTTGTACGCGACGTAGTCTGCCGACCGCCGGATGTTCTCGTAGCTGTAGCCGACGTCGTCGAGTTCGAGTCCGGCCTCCGCGAGGTGGTAGGCCATCACCTGCGGGAAGGAGATGTTGTCCATCTGCTCGCCACCCCAGCGGGTCGTCCCGTTCACGTAGGTGTTCTGCGGGATGAACCCCGTCTCGTCCTGCTGGAACTCGTAGATGTACTCGAGCTGGCTGGCGGCGGTGTCGATGTCACCGACGGCGTCGAAGACGGTGAACACCTGGTACAGGTCCCGGGACCAGACGAAGTTGTAGCCGTAACCGTTCGACCCCGTGACGTCGACGGCCACACCCCACGGGACAGAGGGGGAGGCGATGGAGGCCCCGGTGCAGGTCTTGTCCTCGACTGCGCGCAGTGTCATCAGGGCGTACCGGTACTGGTTGGCCAGGTCCTCGTCGTCGGCAACCGACTCGGGGAGGGGTTTGTCCGCCAGGAACGCCCGCCAGGAGTCGGTGTAGGCCTCGCTGACGGTCTCGTACCCGCGTTCGAGCGCCCCGTCAGCCTCGCCAACCGCCGCGGCAGTGTCGGCCCGTCTGGCGAACCCGAGTGCCAGCTCCTCGGTCACCCGCGTCCCGGTCCCGATCCGTCCGACGAGCACGACGTTCTCGTCGTCGACCGACGAGACGGGGTCGGGGAGTTCCCCGCCGGTGTACAGCGAGTCGAGGCGGTCGCCACCGCCGACCCCGACCGTCGCCCAGTCGAAGCGGTTGGCCGCCACCAGCGCCATCGCGACGGAGTAGGCCTCGCCGTTCTCGTCGACCAGCGGCGTGTTGTCCGCCTCGCCGGTGTACCCCTGTGGACTGCGGGCCAGGAGGTGGTAGTTGCCCCAGTCGCCGTAGGTGAGTCCACGGTCCTGCCGCGAGTCACTGGTGAGTGCGATGTCGGCGGCGGCGAACACGTCGTAGCGTCTCCCGTCGTCGGCGGTGAACTCGGCCGAGGCGACAATCGCGTCGTGGCTGGGGTCACTCGCGTAGTCGACGGTCAGGGTCCACCTGTGGCCGCGCCCGTCACCGGTCTCTCTGAACACGTGCCGGAACAGGAGCGCCTCGTCGTCGGTCGGTTCGACCCGCCGCTGTATCGTGTCACCGTTCGTCCGGGCCTCCTCGTGGGTCCGGGCGGCGTAGTCTCCGTCGTCGACACACCTGACGAGGAAATCGACCGTCCGCAGGTTCATCACGTCGACCCGCGGGTATCTGGCCTCTGTCAGCGCGCCGTCGGTGAGCGTGAACCAGACCCGGGAGGGGTCCTGGCTGTCGTGGTCGGCGACGGTCCCGACGCCGTACTTCTCACCGGTCGTCCACGTCTGCTGCTCGCCCGGCCCGTTTGTCTCCGACGAGGTCGTCGGCAGGGCGTTCAGGTCCTTTAGCACCGCCGTCGCGTGGAGACGGAGCCCGTGTGACCAGCCGAGCGGTGTCGCGCTGTCGAGACTGCCGTCGTCGAACGCCTGCTCGGCGAGGTAGCCGGCCTCCGTCGTCAGCGGCCCGTTGCTCGCGATCAGTTCGTAGAGGTCACTCCCACGGTCCAGGTACGCCGCCCCGTTCCGGCCCCGGTCGTTCAGGATACTCCCCGTGCGGGCGGCGGCGATGGCCCCCATCGCGGTCGTCACGGACCAGATCTTCTCCTCGCCCTGCCCGTTGCTTCGCCAGTAGTCATCCTCGTACCGCACCAGCCCCGCGACCTGGCTCTCTGGCGGGTTCCGGAACAGCGTGTCCAGTGTCGTGCTCACGTGCTCGGCGAGACGGTCGACCTGCCGGGTCGAGAGTGACCGCTGTTCGAGTCTGTCGTACTGCCGAAACGCACGGGCGAGTACCAGCGCCCCCCCGTCGATACGGCTGTCCTGTGTCCCACCCTCCAGTTTCGTCACGTACGCCCCGCGGTCCTCGTTCCAGAGGGTCCCCAACCCGTCCATCACGCGTGTCGCACCCTCGCGGCTCCGCTGACGGAGCGATTCGCTCACCGGCGCACGGGCGACCGCCGCGAACGCGTCGACGTAGGTCCCGGCCGTGTGTGTGAACTGGCCCACGTCGTCCTCCCAGACGTTCTGACACGGCGCCGGCAGGTTGTTCGTGGCGATGTCCGCGGTGAGCGAGTCGACCGCTCTGGCGACCGTGACTTTTATCTCGTCTGTCAGGTTCGGGTCGAGTTCCTCCTCGTGTGTCTCCAGGAGCGTCGCCAGAAAGGCGGTGACAGACGCCGTCTGGTCGGCCTGGTACTGCGTGTCCCCCTCGCCGCGTTCGACAGTCGCGTTCGCCCACCCGGGGGCGAGCGAGCCGTCGGTCGCCCAGACCCGGTGAGGCCAGGTTCCGTTCGGGAGCTGGTGGTCACAGAGGAACCGTGCGCTGTCGAACAGGCTGTCGGCCGTCTCGATATCGAGGCGGTCACCGGCCGCGAGCAGGTGCTGTGAGACGGTTGCCTCGTCGCGGAACCAGACGTAGCCGTACCCGCCGGAGTGGGCGTAGAACGGGTCGAACTCGGGTGCGGCGATCCGTCCGCCGGCCGGTGCGGACAGCAGGTCCATCACGCGCAGGTCTGTCCGGACCATCCCGGACCGCGGTGTCGACTCCGACACGTCGAATCTGGAGCGGTCCCGCGCGGCCTCGCGCAGGTCCTCCGCGCGCTCGTGGGAGCGGACGCAGGCGGTCAGGTTCGACAGCGCCGTCTCGCGGTCCGTCTCCTCCCGGTCCGAGAGCAGACTCACCAGCGTCGTGCTCGTGTCCCGGTCGGTGCTGTCCAGTGGTGCCGTCACGAGAACGTCACCGGTGAGTCGCGTCCGCTCGTGGTCCCCTGTCGGTTCCTGCCGCGGGAACGACACCGGCGCGTCTGCCAGTATCTCCGCGAAACGCTCGGGGTGCTGTCCGTGAATCGAGTCCAGCCCCGTCGAGGCCGTGAGATAGTCGTGTTCCCGCCTGTGGTACACCTCGAGCACCGACGCCCCGTCCGGGCCGCCGTCCTCGTGGACGAGTGTCCCGACTCGCCGTTCCTCACCCTCGGGTGCGACCGTCGCGAAACAGACCAGCCGTGCATCGCGGGGAACCGCCCCGCGCAACACGACGTGTGTCACGTGGGCCCGACCCAGCGTCAGGTCGTACTGGTGGACGGTGAACGACCCCGCGCTGTACTCGGTCTCGACCAGCCGCGTCTCGCGGTAGTAGTGCTGTCTGATCGTGTCCATCTCGCCGAACCACCACGTCTCCTCCCCGGTCAGAATCCCCAGCCGTGACCGGTCGATGCCGTACATCCCCGAGAGCGGCGCCGAGTAATCACGAACCTCACCGTCGGTCCCGACGTGCACCAGTCGGTCGCCGTGCCCCGAGAAGGATCCGGATGTCGTCTGTGCCTCCTCCGGGAAGCGCTCGTGACGGGCCTCCTTGAAATCGTTGAGCGCCGTGGTAAGTCGCATACCTATAGAAACAGAGTTCTATATATAAACCTCCCCGTTCCGGAGAGTGAGACACTGTTTCGCTAACAGTTCGAGCGGCGGTCCGCTGCCCGACCCCGCCGTCGGGCGGGTGACGGTGTCCCTGCCGGGTCACCCACCGGAGTCACGGCGGACGACCGACCCGGTCGCGGGGACGATTGCGACGCTGTCGACGGTGAGTGTCGACCCGGAGTCGTCGGTGCCGACCGTCTCCCCGGTGAGGAGGTCGGTCGCCCCGGCGCCGGGGAGGCGGACCGTCGTCGGGTCGGACCCGAAGTTCAGCACGGCGAGCACGGACGCCTCGCCGGTCGTCAGTTCGTAGGCGGTCACGCGGTCGGCCACCCCGTCACGGAGCTCGTACTCGACCCGGGTGGCGGTCGAACCGCCGGACAGTGCCGGATGCTCGCGGCGGACCCGCGCGAGTCGCCGGACGTGCTCGCGGAGTGACTCGTGGGCGTGCTCCCAGGCGAGGTCGTCGCGCCGGCCGCGCTGGCCGAACTCCTGGCCGGCGTAGACCATCGGTGCGCCCGGGAGCGTGAACACCGCCCCCAGGGCCGCCTCCGCGGCGTCGCGGCCACACTCGGTCACGTACCGCTCCTCGTCGTGGTTCTCGCTGTAGAGCATGAACCCCGCGTGGTCGGGGAACCCGGTCTCGGCCCGGTCCTCGACCGCCGACAGCAGTGTGCCGGCGTCCTGTCCCCGGCCGATCTGCCGGAGTGTGAAGTACGTCGTCGAGTCGAAGTGGACACCGAACAGTCCGGCCTGGAAATCCGGAACGTACGGGATCGTCTCGTCGAGCAACAGGAACTCCTCGTCGTGCTCCTTGCACCGGTCGTGGAGCTCCCGCCAGAAGCTGTTCGGCACCGCCCAGGCCATGTCACACCGGAACCCGTCGACCAGCCCCACCCACTCCTCGAAGGCGTCGAGCAGGTGGCGCCTGACCCGGAGACTGTCGAAGTTGAAGTTCGCGATGTGCTCCCACTCGAAGTACGTCTCGGGTTCGGTCTCGGTTCGCCACTCGTACCAGTCGCGGTACTCGCTGTCGGGGTCGCCGACGGCGTCCTCGAAGAACGGGTGTGTCCGGGCGGAGTGGTTACACACCACGTCGAACAGCACCCGCATACCGCGGTCGTGGGCCGCCTCGACGAGCTGTTCGTACTGCTCCCGGCTGCCGAGGTCCGACGCGACCGAGAAGAAATCCGTTATGTTGTACCCGTGTGGTGCGTGGTCGTTCTCGAGGATCGGTGTCAGCCAGATAACGTCCACACCGAGCGACTCGATGTAGTCGAGTCGGTCACGAACCGCCTCGAGCGGTGTGTCGTCGGTGTCACCGCCGAACGAGCGGACGTATATCTCGTAGATAAACGCGTCGGCGGCCCACTCCGGGGGGTCGTACGGCCGCGACGTGGTGATATCGGGCGTTCCGGTGTCGCTGTCGGGGTCACCGGTCCGTCTGAACGCGACGGCATCCGGCACGCTGTGCCCGTGTCCGCCGACCGCGACGGCGTAGACGCGGGTCAGGTCCGGGAGCGCGTCGACCGGAATCCGGAGTTCACCCTCACCCGTGCTCACCAGACCCCGGTCGATGTCGTCGCGGTCGTCGAGCAGGAACGTCACCGCGAGGTCGGCAGCCGTCTCCGTGGCGTCCGGGTGTGGCTGTGGGCTGGCCCTGACGACAGCCTCGTCGTCCTCCAGGGCGGGTTCGAGGCGGAGTCGTGGCCGTCCACCGTCGTCGCCGGCGCGCTCGACGGTCTGGTCGGTCTGCTCACCGCTGTGACCGCCGGTCTCGCTCGCGCGCACCGCGAGTGGCCGGTCGTCGGAGAGCGCGCGAACGGTGAGACGGTGCTCCCCGTCGGGTGCCGAGAGCGTCGTCACGTACCGCCCGGGGGCGTCGGGGGTGAACTGTTCGACCGGGTCGTCGCCGAGCGTCGCCGCGGACCCCTCGGGCGCGGTCGTCAGCGTCCAGTCGTAGCCCCCGGCGGGCTCCGGGTCCCGGGGGGCGAGTTCGACCGACTCCCCGACCTCGACGAACCGCGGCGGTCCAGGATGATGCATAGGTACGATGGCGGGTACGCTCTCTTGTTACTTGTGACTCGTCCGGTCGGAGGGCGACACACCGCGTCGCACGCGCTCGACAGCCCGTTCGCCGCGTGACCGGCCTCTCTCCGTGCCTCGCCGCGGTCTGTCCCGACCGCCACCTCGCCGACCGGGTCGCCCGGGACCGCGCCACCACGAACTCGCCACGGTCTGGATATCGGACGCTATCGGCCGGACACCAGGACGGTTTTTATATTTCGCTGCCGACAGGGACAGTATGGACGCTGTTGTTCTCGCCGGTGGCTACGCGACACGGCTCTGGCCGATCACCCGGTACCGGCCGAAGATGCTGCTCCCGGTCGGTGACACGACGGTTCTCGACCGGATACTGACCGACCTCGAATCGGACGACCGTGTCGACACGGTCTATCTGAGCACCAACGAGGCGTTCGGGTCGGTGTTCCGGGCGCACGTCGACGAGATGGGGTACGAGAGCGTCGCGCTGTCGATAGAGGACACGACCGACGAGGACGAGAAGTTCGGTGTCGTCGGTGCGCTGGCGCAACTGGTCGAGCGCGAGGCTATCGACGACGACCTGCTCGTCGTCGGCGGTGACAACCTCGTCGGGTTCGACATCGGGACGTTCCTGGATTACTTCGAGCGCCGGGAAACGTCGGTGCTCGCGGCCTACGACGTCGGCTCGCGCGAGGAGGCGAAATCGTACGGACTCCTCAGCCTCGACGGCGAGCGGGTCGTCGACTTCCAAGAGAAACCGGACGACCCCGAGAGCACGCTCGTCTCGGTCGCCTGTTACCTGTTCCCCGCCGGGTCGATCCGGTTCGCGGAGTATCTCTCTGACGGGCAGAACCCCGACGAACCGGGGTGGTACGTCGACTGGCTCCGGTCCCGGGAACCGGTCCACGCGTTCAGGTTCGACGACGTCTGGTTCGACATCGGCACGCCCGAGTCGTACCTGGAGACTGTCGAGTGGGCACTGGACGGCGGGTCACTGGTCCACCCGGACGCGACAGTCGAGAACAGCGACCTCGGCGAGACTGTCCACGTGATGGCGGGCGCCGAGGTGACCGACTCGTCGCTGGACCGGACGGTCCTGTTTCCCGATGCGAGCGTCGAGAACTGTGACCTCGACAGCTCCATCCTCGGTGAGGCCGTCGAACTCGACGGGTTCGACGGGCGGGATGTGTTGCTGATCGAGCGCGGTGGGAACGAATAAACCCGTCCTGGACGTCTACACGGTATGAGCGAACAACCGGAGACCGACGAGACGACCGAGGAACAGCCGGTCAGCCTCGAGATGGAGATAACCGACGGTCGAACGGAGATTCAGGTCTCGGGCGACCGGGACACCGCCGTCATCGTCCAGTCCGAGTCCGGTGAGAAGATATACCTGCCACCGGAGAACTTCGACCGGCCGGCCAGGGAGCAGACGGCCTACGCCAGCCCGTACCAGTCGGGCAGTGGGTCACAGGAGAGCCCCTACGACACCGGTCCCGACGCCGACTCGACGGTCGGACTGACCCCGACAGCCGACGGCTATGTACTCGTCCACCCCGAACCGGTCACCGACGTCCGGTTCCTCCGCTGACCGTGAGCCACTCCGCGGACTCCCGCGGGCGACGGTCACCCCTCGTCCAGAATCCGCCTGTAGAGGCCGACGTACTCGTCGGCGACCGCCGCCCAGGTCCGGGTGTCGTACTCGAGCGGCGCGGACATCGCCAGCGCGCGCTCGATACCCCGGGCGATCGCATCCGAGTCGGGTGTCACCTCGACGACACAGTCATCGGGCAACAGCTCCGCCGCCCCGCTCCGGCAGGCGACGACGCGGGTCCCGGCGGAGAGTGACTCGACGATGGTCATCCCGAACGGCTCGGCCAGCGAGGGCGAGACGAACAGGTCGGCGCTGGCGTAGAAATCACCGACCTCCGCCTGTGGGATGAACCCCGGAAAGAGCACCTGGTCGTCGATTCCGAGCAGTTCGGCGAACCGCTCGAGCTGTTCGGTGAGATGGCCCGACCCGCCGAGAACGAGCGTGACGTCGTCGCGCTGGAGCTTCGACAGCGCGTACAGCAGGTACGAGATGCCCTTCTGGTCGGTGTGACGGCCGAGGAAAAACAGCATCTCCCCGTCGATACCCAGCTCCGCTTTCACGTCCTGACCCGTCGGTTCGACCGAGGAGAACCCGTTGTAGATGACCGTCGAATCGACCCCGTAGTGCTGTCTGATCCGTTCTCTGGTGAACTCGCTGACGGCGACGACGCGGTCCGAGCGGTTCGCGACCCGCTGTTCGGTCTTTACCTCCCGGTCGGGCGGGGTGACGTTGCGGTCGTGTGACAGCGAGTGAAACGTCGTCACCCACTCGATATCGGTGTTTCTGGTGGCCTGCAGCCCGGGGTTGTATCCGAACCAGTCGTTCGTGTGGATGATATCCGCGTCGGCGGCCCGGTCGGCGAACGCGCCGGCGAGTCGCCCGACCCGCGTGATGATGTCGCCGTCACCGGTCTGAACTCCGTGGATGTTGTCCTGGTCCGGCGGCGCGTACTCGGCGGGCAACACCAGCTCGAACTCGATGTCGTCTCTCGGCTCGAGCTGTTCGAACAACTCGCCGACGGCGGTGTCGAGTCCCCCGGTGATGTTCGGCGGGAACCCCCAGCCGAGCATCAGTACAGTCGGTGGCACATCGTCTACTCGGTCTCCCGGCCTGAAAAGGAACACCACGACTGGACCCCCCGGGACCCCCTCTCCCGAGCGACCGTTTTAACTGGCCGTACCGCGAAGGTAATCTCATGCGTTTCGAGCGTCAGAGCGGTGTCTTTCTCCACCCGACCTCGTTGCCGTCGCCGCACGGGGTGGGTGACCTCGGCGCGGGGGCACGCGCGTTCGTCGACTTCCTGGCCAGCGCGGACCAGTCACTGTGGCAGTTCTGTCCGCTCGGCCCGGTCTCGGGTGCCCACGGCAACTCGCCGTACCAGTCCCCCTCCGCGCTCGCGGGCAACCCGCTACTGGTCGACCTGCGGCCGCTGGTCGACCGGGGGTATCTCACGGCAGCCGAGGTGGACCCGCCCGCGGCGGTGTCCGACCACGAGGTGAGCTACGACCCCGTGCGGGCGTTCAAGCGGTCGGCACTCCGGACCGCGTTCGAGCGGTTCGAGGATATCGCGGACGACGCCGAGCGGGAGTCGTTCGCACAGTTCCGCGCGGCCGAGTCCGGGTGGCTCGAGGACTACGCGCTGTTCGTGGCCCTGAAACGGGAGTTCGACGGTGCGGCCTGGACCGAGTGGCCCGAGCCGATACGGACACACACTCCGGCGGCCGTTACTCGCTACCGGGCGGAACTCGACAGGGAGTGCCGGTTCCGGATGTTCGTCCAGTGGCTGTTCGACCGACAGTGGCGCGCGCTCTCGGCGTACGCCGAGGACAGGGGAATCACACTCGTCGGTGACCTCCCTATCTACGTGGCGCTCGACTCGGCGGACGTCTGGGCACGGCCCGAGGTGTTCCTGCTGGGCGAGGACCACGAACCGCTCGAGGTGGCGGGTGTTCCGCCGAACCCGGGCGACGACGGACAGCGGTGGGGGAACCCGCTCTACGACTGGGACCGACTCCGGGAGACCGGCTACGGCTGGTGGCTCGAGCGGTTCGACCGCCTGTTCGACCTCGTCGATATCGCCCGAATCGACCACTTCAAGGGGTTCGACGAGTTCTGGGCGATCCCGGCAAAGGCCGACCGACCGGCGGCGGGCCAGTGGCGCGAGGGCCCCGGCGCGGAGTTTTTCCGGGCCGTCGAGTCCGAGCTCGGTGACCTCCCGTTTCTGGTCGAGGATCTCGGCTTTCTCGACGAGCGTGTCGCGGCGCTCAGAGACGAGTTCGAGTTCCCCGGGATGCGCGTCCCGCAGTACGCCGACTGGTGCGAGGAGGGACACATCTACCAGCCGATGCACTTTCCACAGCGCTCGGTCGGGTACACCTCGACACACGACACGGACACGATTGTGGGGTACTACGATTCGCTCGGGGACCAGCAGCGTGACTGTCTCCGGTACAACCTCGGCACCGACGGGAGTGAGATACACTGGGCGATGCTCGAGGCGGTGTGGAACTCCGATGCCGCCGTCGCGATGACGACGATGCAGGACCTGCTCGGACTCGGGAGCGAGACCCGGTTCAACGAGCCCGGCACCGCGACGGGGAACTGGCGGTGGCGGGCGACCGCCGACGCGTTCGACCCCGACGTCGCCGAGCGTCTCCGGCGTCTGACCGACAGGACGATCCGGTGATCAGAACTGTATGACCCCGTCCTCGGTGACGACGGTGTCCAGCAGCCGTGTCGGTGTGGCGTCGTAGCCCGGGTTGGCGATGTCGAACCCGTGTGCGGGCTCGCGCTGCACCTCCGAGGCGGGTCGGTAGTCGTTCTCGAAGGTGAACCCGCCGCCGATGAACTTCGAGGAGGCACCGACGACAGTCGTCGGAACGCCGATGTCGTCGGCCGCGACGGCGATCAGGTAGGTGCCGACGCGGTTGTAGACGGTATCGTCGATGAGGCAGTTCATCCCGAGCAGCACGCGGTCACACTCCGGGAGGAAGTGACCGGCGGCGCCGTCGACGATCAGTGTCACGTCGACACCGTCGCGGTCGGCCAGTTGACGGGCCGTCCGCCGCCCGAGATACCGGGGACGGGACTCTGTCACGTACACATCGACCGACTTGCCATCGTCGAGGGCGTGTTCCAGCGCGGTCATCACCGTCGAGGAGTTCTCGTGGACCAGCAGAACGTCACCGTCGTCGATCAGCGACGCGGCCTTCTGTCCGGCGCCGTTCTTGCTCGTCTCGACCCGCGTGACGACGTCGTCGATGACCTCCCGGAGCCGCTGTTTGGCCTCCGCCACGGTCTCGGGTTCGGCCTCGGTGACGTCGTCGACGATGCGCTGCTGGGTCGTGTACAGCGGGGCGTGCGAGCGGTTCGCCCGCAGGAGTGCGCTGCTGTTGTGCTCGAGCGCCCGGAGAAACTCCGTGACCGTCTGGTACTCCCGCCGGGTGAGTTCCTCCAGTGCCCTCGCGGCTTTCACCGCGACGATAGACGCACTCTGTGTCTGCATCTCCTCGATCTGTCGCACGGTCTCGTCAATCATGTGCGTACGTCTCTCACCCATCGACAAGGATGTTATTACAGTCTGTCGCCGTGACCGGTGTGACCGGCCGGTATCCCAGCCGGGATTTATCCCCCAACCGCCCGTAGGTCGGGTCGATGAGTCAGGTCATCTCGTTTGGCACGGACGGCTGGCGGGACACGCTCGACCGGTTCACGTCACCGCGGGTGAGACGGGTCGGACAGGCTGTCGCCTCACATCTCGACGAGGCGGGCCACGCCGGCGAGACGGTGGCGGTCGGGTACGACGCGCGCGAGAGTTCGCCGGGGTTCGCGGCGGATCTGGCGGACGTACTAACGGCGAACGGGTTCGACGTGGTGATGCCGACCCGGGACCGGCCGACGCCGCTGACCGCCTACGCGGTCGTGGACCGCGACCTCGCCGGTGCGCTCATGCTCACGGCCTCGCACAACCCACCGGCGTACAACGGCGTGAAGTTCATCCCCGGGAGCGGCGCACCGGCACTGCCGGCGGTGACCGACAGTATCGAGGACAATCTCGCACACCCGGACCCCCTGCCGCCGGCCGAGCACGGCGAACGCCGGACTGTCGAGTTCTTCGAGCCACACTGCCGACACGCGATGGCGTTGCTCGACCCGGACCCCGGGGAGGTCACCGTCCTCTACGACGCGATTCACGGCAGCGGCCGGGGCACGACCGACGAACTGCTGGAGCGGGCGGGTGTGAGTGTCGAGCGCCTCCGGTGTGACCGGGACCCGACGTTCGGCGGTGGCTCACCCGAACCCGCACCCGAGCGACTCGAGGAACTGATCGACCGCGTGACCGGCGGCGAGGCCGACCTCGGAATCGCGAACGACGGCGACGCCGACAGACTCGCCGTCGTCACCCCGGAGCGGGGCTACCTCGACGAGAACCTGTTTTTCGCCGCCATCTACGACTACCTCCTCGAGGACGCGGCCGGTCCGGCGGTCAGGACGGTGTCGACGAGTTTCCTCGTGGACCGCATTGCGGCGGCACACGGGCAGACGGTCGCCGAGACCGCCGTCGGGTTCAAGTGGGTCGCCGAGGAGATGCGGACCACCGACGCGCTGATTGGTGGCGAGGAGTCCGGCGGGTTCTCTATCCGGGGGCACATCCGCGAGAAGGACGGTGTGCTCGTTGCGCTTCTCGCCGCGCTCGCCGAGAGCGAGGACCCGCTCGACAGCCGTGTCGACCGACTGCTCGACACCCACGGCGAGATTCACCAGGGGAAGGTCAGCGTCGACTGTTCCGACGCGGAGAAAGAACGTGTTATCGGCGAACTCGACGGCATCATCCCCGATGCCGTGGCGGGTGAACCCGTCAGCGATGTCGTCACCATCGACGGGTTCAAACTCCTCCTCGACGACGGGTCGTGGCTGCTCGTCCGCCCGAGCGGGACCGAACCGAAGATGCGTGTCTACGCCGAGGCCGGGTCGCCGGGGCGTGTCGACGCGCTGCTGACGGCGGGACAGGAACTGCTCGAACGGGTGAGCTGAGAGGGGTTGCCCCTCTCGAGTGCCGTCGAACCACGCCACAGACGAGCGTCGGCCCTCACTCCCCCCGGCCCTCTCTCGTTCGACCACCTGCGACTGACCCCTCTTTTGTGATTGCCGGCGACTGAACATTTTTGTTCGACTGCCGGTTAGTTCCACACACGGACCAGCACCGCTCGTATGCCACGACTCTCATCCAGCATCGTTCGGGCACTCCTCCTCCCGGGCACGGTCGTTCACGAGCTCTCACACGCCACCGCGGTGATTCTCACGCCGGGTGTTCGTCTCACCGAGTTCGACGCGACGAGCCACGTCGCACACGAGGGCCGGTACACCGTCTCCCGTGCGTTCTTCATATCCTACGCCCCCCTGATTCTCCACTCCGGTCTCGCGCTTCTCGCGACGGTCGCGCTCCTCGACGCGCGGCTCCGGACACCGACAGAGATTCTAACCGCCGTGGGGTTGGCCTACGCTATCGCCGCGCTCGGCGTGACCGCACTGCCCTCCTGGGCCGATGCCGTCTTTCCGCTCTCGCTGTGCAGGCAGCGTCTGCGCTCGCTCCGTGGGCTGTTGCTGTTCCCGCTCGTCCTCGTCTGGACGGTGCTCGCTCTCCCCGGACTCGTGCTCTCCTTTCTCGGGAGACAGTCCGCCCTCCTCCAGCTGGCGTTCGGGGCCGTCTACACCGGCCTGCTCGTCGCCGGCGGGCAGTTCCTCGCCACAGAGCTCACCGTCGGGATGCTCCCTCCGTAGCCCAGCGGGCCGCGGTATCCTCGCCTCGCACGGGCAGGTGACGGCCACGGGACAGGGTGCAGCCACACTTATGTCGACCCGGACACTACACGTGTCTCGTTGTGGCGGTGACAGAGTCGCTCGGCGTTCTCACGCTCCCGTCGCGGGCGCTCCGGCAGGCGTCCCGGCCGGCAGTCGAGGATGCGCTGGGGTATTTCGACCCGGATACGGTCGTCGTTCCGGGTTCGCGGGACCCGCGAGCACACGCCAGGGTACGCGAGGCGTCTGAGAGCGTTCCCGTCCTCCACCCACAGCTCGGGCGCGGGGAGCCGGTCTCTCAGTACCGGTTCCGGCCGGATACCGGTGTGATGGCGGTGACCGGCACAGAGGGGAGTGGTGCGGAGACGGGCACGTTCGACATCCTCGCAGTGCAGGGCATCGACTCGCTTTCCCGGCTCCAGCAGCAGCTCGAGACCGGCGAGCGCCGGACCGCGAGCGGTGCGGCGACGTTTCTGCTCCTCCCCGAACTGTCCGTCGAGTGGGACACGACGGCACTCTCGACGGAGCTGCCGGGGCGAGCCGAACTGGCAGGAATCGCCGGAGCACTGCCGGAGCCGGTCACCGTCCTCGCGGGTGGCCAGCCGACGGAGTACAGCCACGAGTGGTCGCTCGCAGACGGCGGGGAACCGGTGTCACTGCGGATGGCGGGGCTGGGGGCAACCGGGCGCGGCGGGGCGACGTTCGCACAGCTGACCTGCACGGCCCGCGGGACAGTCGCCGCCGAGGCCGTCGGTGCCGACCGGTTCGGTCTCACGTCGCTGACAGGCGTCGGTTCGGCCACCGCAGACCGGTTGCGCGAACACGGCTACCGGACAGTCGACGAACTCCGTGACGCCGCGGTTAGCGACCTGGCCGCGCTCCCGGGTCTCGGGCGGTCGACGGCCGAGACGATACACGCCCACGCCGAGGTCATCCAGTCGGGGGAGCCGCTCGTGCTGACGAACAGGGCACCGGTGAAAACACGCGACGGACAGCCCCCGCTGTGTCTCGATATCGAGACCGACGGGCTCACACCGACCATCATCTGGCAGTTCGGCGTCTACGACCCCGTCACCGACCGGTACCGGGCGTTCCTCGAACAGACGGACCCGACGGACCCGGAGCCGGTGCTCGAATCGTTCGTCACCTGGTTCCTCGCGGAGCACGCCGACCGGGCCGTTCTGACCTGGAACGGCGAGCAGTTCGACTACCCGTGCATCGAGCGGTTCCTCCGACAACACCTGCCCGGGTACCTCGACGCCTGGAACGAGGTCTGGACGTACGACCTCTACGCGTGGGCCGTCCGCGAGGGGAACGCCCTCCTGCCGGGGCGGACGAACAAGCTGGACCACGTCGCCCGTGCGCTCGACTACGACGGGGCAGACACCGGGCTGACCGGCGCACAGACCGCCGCCGCCTACCAGGAGTTCGTGCGCAACCCCGACGCCGAACCCGACTGGGAGCGCCACAGGGCCTACTGCGAGGACGACTGCCGGGCGCTCTGGCACGTCTACGAGTCGATAGCGGGCGCGAGACGCCGGGACGTGACCGACAGCGGCAGCGGCGGCGCACGCGGCACACAGACCGGACTGACCGATTTCCAATGACTGACCACGACAACACGGACACGAACGCGATGAGCGGTGACCGCCTCGTCGAGACGTTCCCGCGGACGAGCCTCACGGCCGACTCCGGGTACGTCGACCGGCTCGAACTGCCGGCGGAACCTGCCGAACGCGTGCCGGCGGGGGCGGTGCTTGGACCGGTGCTCGCGGGGTCGTACCCCCACGACCTGTTCAGCCACCAGGCGACCGCACTCGACGCGCTCGCGGCGGGTGACAGCGTCGCCGTCGCCACCTCCACCTCCAGCGGTAAGACCCACGTCTACGGCCTGCAGATCGCCCGACAGCTCCTCGATGCGGGTGTGCTCACCGCGGACGGGAGCCGGGCGACGGACCGGAACGACGCCGCCACCGCGCTGTGTGTCTACCCGACGAAGGCGCTCACCGGTGACCAGCAGGAGGCACTCGAGGCGCTCTACGAGACACTCGGGCTGGATATCCGCGTCCGCACCTACGACGGTGACACGACCGGTGACCGGCGCGCTATCCGGGAGAACGCCGACGTGGTGCTCACGAACTTCGCCGGCCTGAACGTCTACCTCGAACACCACGACAGGTGGAGCCGGTTCTACAGCGCGCTCGACCTGGTCGCCGTCGACGAGTCACACAGCTACACCGGTATCCAGGGGATGCACGTCGCGTGGATACTCCGGCGGATGAAACGGGTCGCCGACTACTGGGGCGGCGACCCGCAGTACGTCCTCACCTCCGCGACAATCGGCAACCCCGGTGACCACTCGAGTACCCTGGTCGGTGAGCCCGTCACGGTCGTCGACGAGGACGGCTCACCCCGGGGGCGACGGGACCTCGTGCTCTGGAACCCGCCACCGAGCGAGCGAGCCCGGGACGAGACCGACACGGCGGCAACCGCACCCGGGTCCGACGGCGACTCCGCGACGGCCGCCGGTGTGTCCGGGTCCGACGGTGGTTCCGGCCGGACGGTCGGTGTCTCCGGGTCCAGCAACGGCGGAGACCCGGGTGTCTCCGGGTCGGGTCCCGGGAACGACGAGGAGGCGGGGTCCGTCGTCGACCGCGTGCCGGCGAGCGTCGAGGCGCCGCGGGTGTTCGACCACCTCGCGGCACACGGTGTCCGGAGCCTGCTGTTCTGTCCGAGCCGCAAGCTCACGGAGTTGAGCGTCGAGCGCGCGCGGGAGCACCACCGGTCGAACCCCCGTGCGTACGACACGGGGTCACCGGAGCTGGCGGGGTACAACGCTGGGCTGGGCAGACAGACCCGTCACGCCCGCGAACAGCAGTTCAAGCGCGGCGCGCTCACCGGCCTCGCAACCACGTCGGCGCTCGAACTCGGTATCGACATCGGGAGCCTGGACGCGACGGTGCTGATGGGCTATCCCGGACAGCGCCAGTCGTTCTGGCAGCGCATCGGCCGGGCGGGCCGGGAGGGGCGTCGCAGCCTCGCGGTGCTGGTCGCCGACCACCGCACACTCGACCAGTACGTCGTCGACAACCCCGAGTACCTCCTCGAGACCGACGTCGAGGACGCCGTCGTCGACACGTCGAACAACTCGGTGTTCGCGACACACCTCCTGTGTGCCGCAGACGAGATTGCGGTCGACGAGACCGACGCGGGGGGGTTCGCCGACGAGCGTCGGCTCCGTGCGGCGGCACAGATGTGGCGCGAGGCGGGCTTCGTCGACGGCTACCTGGAGGGTGGTGTCCACTACTGTGGCCCGGGGCGCCCGCAGACCCGGGTCAACCTCTACGGGACGAACGAGACAGACTACCGGCTCCAGCTCGCGGACGGCGTCGACACGGGCCGCGGCGAGCCGGACCTGGACCTCGAGCCGGTCGCCCGCAACCGTGCCTACCGGGACTACCACGAGGGGGCCGTGCGGCTGCAGAACGGCCAGCAGTTCGAGGTTGTCGCCGTCGACGACGACCGGCCACAGCCGGTTGTCGAACTCGAACCGGTCGACCGTGACTACTACACGCGGACACGGCGGACGGTCAACGTGCTCGATGCCACCTCCGAGAGACAGCGCACGGTGAACGGGTTCACGGTGCACTTCGGCCACGGGACGGTGCTCGTCCATCACCACTCCTACGACCGGATGTACGTCCACAACAGCGAACCGAAACGGCAGGCGGTTCCGACGGGGAACCCGCCGATTCCGATGGACACACAGCTGTGCTGGGTCGAGGTGCCCAACGAGGTGGAGCGGGCACTCGTCCGAAAGTACCAGGGGTACGGTGTCGAGACCGGGGTCGACCCCGACGAGACAGACACCCCACACCTGGGGTACGTCGCCGGACTCCACGCGGCGGAGCACGCGACGATAAAAACCGCACCGCTCGAACTCCGGGTCGACAAGAACGACCTCGGCGGGCTGGCGACACTCGTTCTGGACACCCACTACACACAGGAGGGGTACGAGAAGCTGGGCGAGTCTGTCGGGGAGTCGATGGCAGCCGCGACACACGCACTCGAACAGCGGACGGCGGAGTTGGCGGAGCCGCCCTCGTCGGGCTGGTTCGTCTACGACGGTGTCGAGGGTGGGCTGGGCTTTGCCCGGGCAATCTACGAGAACATCGAACCGCTCGCCCGGCGTGCCCGTGACCAGCTGCGAGACTGCGGTTGTGGACAGCCGAACGGCTGTCCGGCCTGTACATTCGACGAGAACTGCGGGAACGACAACCAGCCGCTCCTCCGCGCGTCGGCGGTGGACGTGCTCGACCAGCTCGTCGGTGACGCCGACCGGGACGCCCTCGCGGAGTATCTCCCCGAGGACCCCGACGGCCGCCGCCCGACGGTGTTCTACGCCTGAACTGCCCCACCGGAGATTCGCTCCGGACGACCCGAGATTGCGGGCTCCTCTCCGACACCACCACGAACCCAGACCCGAGCGACACCGCTCACCAGCCGTGGCTGCCGACACGAGGCGTTTTATTCTGTATGGTTTATAGTTCTACGGCGACCCACCGTGGCAGGCTCGTGCTCCACGCGAGACAGGTGTAGAACCGCTGTCGTGGTCGATAGCCTATGGAAACGGTTTTAGTTGTGAGATTCATTACGATGGGTATGAGTGAGGATAACTCATCAGGCGAACAGTTCGACGAGACACGGCGGAAGTTCCTGCTGGCGACGGGAGCGATAGGCACAGCGGCGGTAGCCGGTTGTGTCGGTGGTGACGGCGACAACGGCGACAACGGAACCTCGAACGGTGGGGACAACGGCGGGGACGAACAACTGGTCACCCACGAACGTGCGGGGACCGGTGACACCGAGTTCGACCACTGGACGAGTGCGTTCTACAGCCCGGACGAGGACGAGAGCCTGCAGCCGGAGGCCGCCTCGGCGATGCGGGCCCGCTTCGAGACGTGGGCCGAGGAGAACCCGGAGTACACGGCGAATTTCGTGTATCAGGCCGACCTCGACCAGTGGGAGTCACAGCTGGTCGCCCGGGCGAGCAACGGGAACGCACCGCCGTCGTCGACGCTCGACTCGCTCTGGGTGCCGGACAACCGGGAGTTCCTGCAGCCGCTCAACGACCACGTCGACGATATCGACGACTTCTTTCCGTTCGTGCAGGAGACCGCGATGCAGGACGGCGACCTGCTGGCGGCGTGGTTCTACACGGGACTCCGGTGTCTGTACTACCGGACGGACCTCGTCGAGCAGTACGGCGACGGCGAGGCGCCACGGACCTGGGACGACCTGCTGACCGTCGGTAGCGCAATCGCCGAGGGCGAGGGTATCGACGGGTTCACAGTCCAGATGAGCGCACTCGACACGCTGCCCTTTTTCTGGGGACAGGATGGCAAACTTGTAAACGACGAGGGGGCACCGGTGCTCGGAAACGACGACAACTACGACGCGCTCCTGTCGACGTTCCAGTTTTTCCAGGACCTCGTCGACCAGGGCGTGACCCCCCAGCGGGTCGGCAACATCGACGACCCCGACCAGCTCGGGCAGGAGGCGGCAAACGGCCAGTCGGCGATGTTCATCGGCAGCAACTCGCGGTACCAGATCAGTATCGAGCCGAACGACGACAACCCCGAGCGGTGGGACGTCGCGGAGATTCCGATGCCCCAGCCCGACCAGTTCGCCACCGGTGTCGGCGGCTGGACCGAGGGGGCCTACGCCGCGGACGGCGAGGTCAGCGAGGGTGCAAAGTCCCTCGCCGCGAGTGCGGTCACGCCGGAGGCGATGGGTCGGTACTGCGAGGCCGGCTCACAGCTCCCCACCCGCGAGTCCGTGTTCGAGGACGACGAGCTGTTCTCGAGTGATACGTTCCGCTTCCAAGACCAGTTCCGCGAGTTCCTGCAGAACGGTGTGGCCCGCCCGAGCGCCCCGATATACTCACAGGCGATCGAGGCGGAGTGGGTGACGGCAAAGGAACGGGTGTTCACCGGACAGTCCTCGCCCGAGAGCGCGGTGGAAACGATGCTCAGCAACATAAACAGCGCGTACGACGGTGACGGTGGCGGCCCGGACTATGGCTACTGAACGGACAGTCGAGGACTCCTCGCTCGGAGGGCGCATCCGCCGGACCGTGAGCGGGTCGACGGTCGGTGATCTGGTCGACAGACTCGTCTCCAGACCGCTGTTCTGGCTGCTGCCGGCCGTGCTGTTTATCGGCGTGTTCCAGCTGTACCCGATGTTCGAGGTCTTCCGGATGAGTCTCACCGATATGAGCCAGCTCACACAGGGGGAGTCGTACGTCTGGCTGGAGAACTACCGGCAGCTGTTCAACAGCGAACGGTTCAGGTCGACGCTCAGCGTGACCGCAATCTACTCGCTCTCGAGTATCATCCTCCAACTCGCCCTGGGGCTGGGGCTCGCGGTCGCAATCGACTACGGTGTCAGGCGCGGGCTCCGCGGTCCGCTCGTGACCCGTGTGCTGGTGCTCAGCGCCTGGATCGTCCCCGGAATCATAATCGGTCTGGTCTGGAAGATAATGCTGCTCGAGACGAACTTCGGTGTCGTCAACAACGGACTCGGACAGCTCGGGTTCGACATCGTCCCGTTCCGCTCGGACCCGGATATGGCGGTCATCTCGGTGATAATCGCCGGCGCCTGGCGCGGCACCGCGTTCTCGATGATAATGTTCTACGCCGGGCTCAAGCGGGTGCCGGACCAGCTGTACCGGGCCGCGAAGGTCGACGGTGCGGGCCCGCTCGCACGGTTCCGTCACGTCACGCTCCCGCAGCTCAAACCCGTTATCTTCGTCGTGACGATTCTCGTGACTATCTACTCGCTGAACTCCTTCGACCTGATCTTTGCACTCACAGGCGGTGGTCCCGGGCGCGCAACAGAGGTAATCGCGCTGGCGATGTACAAGACCGGGTTCGAGAGCTACCAGATGGGGCTGGCATCCGCGACGGCAGTGGTGTTGCTTGTCATCACACTGACCATCACGGCGGTCTACTTCGTCGTGTTCGACGTCAGCGAGGAGATATAGATGGCGGGGAGCACAGACACCGCGCCCGACACGCCATCGCGGCTCTCCTGGTCACAGATACGGCTGTATCTCTACGACGCGACGACGTATCTGGTGTACGCCCTGGCGGCGGCGTTTTTCGTGTTCCCGGTGCTGTGGGTCATCTCGCTCAGCCTCCGGGCGGAGGGGTCGGTGTACAGTTCACTGAAGCTGATCCCGACCGAGCCGACACTCGACGCGTACCGCACGGTGCTCGACAGCGGCATCCTCGGCTGGATGCGGAACACGCTGTTCGTGACCGTCGCGTCGGTGCTCGGTATCATCCTCGTGACGACGCCGGCGGCGTACGGGTTCTCCCGGTTCGAGTTCCGTGGCCGGCGGACCCTGTTGCTCGCCGTGCTCGGGTTCCAGATGATATCGCCGATCGTGATCGTGCTCCCGCTGTACGACATCATGCGGACACTCGGGCTGACCGAGAGCCACGCCGGACTGGTGTTGCTGTACATCGGCCTCCAGATCCCGTTCTCGCTGTGGCTGCTGAAAGGCTACTTCGACACGGTCCCGACGGCGCTCGACAAGGCCGCCCGCATCGACGGCTGTAATCGGCTCCAGACGCTCCGGTACGTGCTGTTGCGGCCGGTGATGCCCGGTATCGCCGTCGTCGCCATCTTCAACTTCGTGCTGACGTGGTCCGAGTTCGTGATGGCGTACACGATGCTCGGCCCGGCCGGACAGGACGCCTACACCCTGTCGATGGGTATCTACCTGTTCGACACGCAGCTGGCGACCCAGTGGACGAACATCGCTGCCGCGGCGGTCATCGGCATCGTACCGATCATCGTCTTCTTCGTCGCGCTCCAGCGGTACTTCGTCCGCGGGCTCACGGACGGGGCGGTGAAGGGGTGACAGAGGATGGCACAGCTCGAACTAGCGAATCTGAAAAAGACGTTCGGAACTGGAGACGAACAGGTCGAGGCGGTCTCGGACCTGTCGTTGTCGGTCGCGGACGGCGAGTTCCTCGTGCTCGTCGGCCCCTCCGGGTGCGGGAAGTCGACGACACTGAACTGTGTGGCGGGTCTGGACTCGGTCACAGACGGCGAGATTCGCATCGACGGTGAGGTGGTGAACAACAGGCGGCCCGAGGAGCGCAACATCGCGATGGTGTTCCAGAGCTACGCGCTGTACCCCCACATGACCGCCGCACAGAACATGGAGTTCGGTCTCAAGATGACGACCGGTCTCTCGAAGGCCGAGCGCCGCGAGACGGTGGAGTCAACCGCCGAGTTGCTCGACATCGGCGAGTTGCTCGAGAAGAAACCGAAGTCCCTGTCCGGCGGGCAGAAACAGCGTGTCGCGCTCGGGCGTGCGATCGTCCGTGACCCGGCGGTGTTCCTGATGGACGAGCCGCTCAGCAATCTCGACGCCTCACTCCGGTCGACGATGCGCACGGAGATACAGCAGCTCCAGGACGACCTCGACGTGACGACGGTGTACGTGACCCACGACCAGACCGAGGCGATGACGATGGCCGACCGTATCGCGATCCTGTACGACGGGGAACTCCAGCAGGTCGGGCGCCCACTCGAGTGTTACTACCGACCGGAGAACCGGTTCGTCGCCGAGTTCATCGGCGAACCGGCGATGAACACGCTCCCGGTCGAGCGCGGGGACGGCCGTCTCACCGGAAACGGTGTCGACTTTCCCGTGCCCGACCGGGCCGAGGGACGACTGTCCGGCAGACAGTTCACGCTCGGCATCAGACCCGAGGCGATCAGCCTCGTCGAACCGAACACCGGGGCCGTGACGGGGGTCGTCGAGGTGGTCGAACCGCTGGGCGAGTCCTCGCACATCTACGTCGATATCGGCGACTCCACTGTCACGGTAAAGACCGAGGGCCCGATGTCCGTCGACAGGGGACAGCGGGTCGGTATCGACTTCCCGGAGGACCGGGTCCACCTGTTCGACCCCGACTCCGGTGTCGCGGTCGCGCGCCGTGCCAGCGTGCCGAACGAGCAGTCCGGCCGGGCCACCCTCACCGACTGACCTGCCGGACCCCGACTCTGTCGGTTCTTTTTTTGCCGGGGTCTCGACCGTCGAAATGGTTAATATCGTGTTCTCCGATTGCGGTGTATGGTCATCCCACGGCCCGAGAGCGGTATCCTGAAGCGCGTGTACACGAGCATCTTCAACTCCGGCGGCTACCTCTCCCTCGATATCCCCGACCGCGTGCTCGAGCGGCTCTACACCTACGGGAGTCTGCGCAACACCGACGCGGGTGTCCGGTTCGAGATAAAGAACCGGCTCCAGGACGCACGGTTCGCGGGTGTCGACCGGGTGGTCGTCGACGACGAGCGCATCGACCCGGGTCGTGTCCACCTGGAGACCGCCGACGGCACACAGTTCCGTCTCGACCAGATTACCGAGGACGACCCCATCCCGTTCCCGGTCGGTCGCACCGTCTACGTGACAATCGACGACCTCGCACTCGGCAGGGGTGACCACGAGATGACAGTCGAGTTCCGGGCCGAACCGTTTGGGTCACTGTCGCTCTCTATCACGGACACCATCCGCGACGAGGAGCTCGTCTCCGGGGTGCCGCGCGACCAGACAGACAACTACAGCGAGTCCGCAATCGCGGAGCGCCACGAGTACATCGCCGCGGAGACGGGGGTCGAACTCGACCACGTCACTGAGTACTCGTTCGACCCCGACAGATGCGAGGGGAACGTCGAGAACTTCGTCGGGGTGGCACAGATGCCGCTCGGGGTCGCCGGACCGGTGACCGTCGACGGCGAACACGCCCAGGGTGAGTTCCCGATTCCGCTCGCCACCACCGAGGGGACACTCGTGGCCTCCTACAGCCGCGGGATGAAAGCGATAAACGTGGCCGGCGGTGCGACGGCGACTGTCGTCGACGACCGGATGAACCGTGCGCCCGTGTTCGTCTTCGAGGACGCCCGCGAGGCCCGTGACTTCCGTGACTGGGTGTTCGACCACTACGACACCGTCAGGGAGAAAGCCGAGGCAACCTCGAGTGTCGCGGAACTCGTCGAGATAGAGGAGTACATGACGAACAACCTCGCCAACCTCCGGTTCAGCTTCCACACCGGCGACGCGGCGGGCCAGAACATGGTCGGCAAGGCCACCTTCGCGGCCTGCAACTGGATACTCCAGGAGTACCCCGGCTACGTCGAGAACTTCTATCTCGAGGGGAACTTCGCGACGGACAAGAAATCCTCGAAGGTAAACGACCTGCAGACCCGTGGCAAGCGGGTCACCGCCGAGGTGACGCTGAGCCAGCAGACCTGTCAGCACCATCTCGGCGCGGACCCGGAGAGCATGGCCCACCACGGCAAGATATCGGCCATCAACTCGTTTTTCGGCGGTCTCAACAGCAACGGAGCACACGCCGCGAACGGTCTCGCGGCGCTTTTCATCGCCTGTGGCCAGGACGAGGCGAACGTCGCCGAATCCTCGGCCTCCATCACGAACGTCACACTGCTCGAGGACAACTCGCTGCACGTCTCGGTGACGATCCCCTCGCTCATCGTCGCCACGTACGGCGGCGGGACCGGTCTCGCAACACAGCAAGAGTGTCTCGAGATGCTCGGCTGTGTCGGCTCCGGAAAGGTGAACAAGTTCGCCGAGATCGCCGCCGCGACGGTGCTCGCGGGTGAACTCTCCCTGGGCGCGGCCATCTCCGCGTCGGACTGGGTCACCAGCCACGACGAACTCGGCCGGAACCGGTGATACTGTCGGACGAAAATCCGCATGGATTTTCGCCCGCCAGTGTCATCCCCGGTGTTTCTCCAGTGCCTCGCCGATTGTGAGGTCACCGCCGGCGACCCGCCGGGCGAGGTCGGCGTCGATCTCGCGGTTGGTCTGTCCGGCCTCGCGGGAGCGGTTCTGGATGCGCTGGAGTTCGCCGGCGGTGGGGTCGACATCACGGGATTCGACGCGTTCACCCTCGATACGGGCGATGTTGACCGCGGCGATGACGTCGCCGAGACCGCGCGTGCCGGCCCCGAGATACGGTGTGGTGCCGGTCTCGTCGACGAGTTCGACCGGCACGTCGAGGTCGTCGACGATGCGTGCGCCGACCAGTCGCGCCCCGTCGCCGATGCGCACGAGCGGGTCGGCGGCGTCGGCGGTTTCGCGGTGGACCACCTCGGCGACCTCCTCGGGGGCGACCTGGAACGTCGAGACGACCACGTCACCCCGGAGCACGGCGATACCGGGGCGCTCGCCGGGGTCGATACCGACGACGGTGCGACCGCTCGCCCCCCGCAGGGCTGTGACTGCCTCCTCGACCGCCGCCCGCGGGTCGCCCGGTGTCGCCTCGACAACCGCCGCGTCTGCTGGCGTCTGGACCGTCTCACCGGTCGCTCTCACCACCACCTCCGTGTCGGGCGGGAACTCCGCGCCGGGTTCGAGTGTGGTAAACGGGACGTCCCGCTCGCGCAGGTCTGTGACGACCTCGTGGTAGACCTCGAAATCCGCTGTTGCGACGACGAGCACATCCTCCGTTCGCCCCGGCAGGGTTTAGCTCTCCCGACCGTCCGCCCGGCCCCGCGCCGGTCCAGGCCGACACCGACCCTGTCGTTGCTCGTCGCTGTCCGGCGTCCCCCACCAGCCGGTCGGTACCGCCCGGGTGCCCAGTTCAGGTCACCGTGCGGGCGAGTCTGACCAGCGAGTCACGGATACTGTCGGGGAGAAAGCGGGAGTAAAGCAGGAGCTTCCCGCTGGGGCCGACCGGGTAGCGGGCGTCGGGGTCGGACATGCAGGCGATGTCGTGGATGGTCGTCCCCACGAGTTCGGGTTCCGATGCGACCGGTAACGAATCGAGTGCCAGTCGGAACTCGTCGGTGGTGTCGTAGAGCCAGTCGTAGGCCCCACTGTTCGGGAGGTCGTCGAGCTCCTCGGCCATGCGGCTGTCGAACTCGGTGTCGATAAAGCCCGGTTCGACGAGCACGACGTCGACGCCGAACCGCTCGACCTCCGCCCGGAGCGCATCGCTCATCGCCTCCAGCGCGAACTTCGACGCCGAGTAGGCGCCGCCGCCGGGGACCGCAACCCGACCGGCCACGCTGGAGACGTTGACGATAGTGCCGTCCTCCTGTGCCCGCATCATCGGCAGTACCCCCCGGGTGAGCCGGTGTGGCCCGTAGACGTTCACGTCGAACTGGCGGCGCAGGCGACTCACCGGAACGTCCTCGAGTGGGCCGTACTGGCCGTAACCCGCGTTGTTGACCAGACAGTCCACCCGGCCGGTGTCCCCGTCGATGCGGTCGAGCACCCGCTCGATATCCGCGTCGACCGTGACGTCGAGACTGGCGGTCTCACACCCCTGCTCGGCCAGGTCCGCGATGTCGTCCGTGTCGCGGCTGGTCGCGTACACCACCCAGTCACCCGCCGCGAACGCCTCGGCCGTTGCTCGCCCGATTCCCGACGAACACCCCGTGATGAGCACCGTTCTGTCCGGCATACACGGGTCGACGACTGCCCGGCAATTAATCTCTCTGTCTCGGGCCGGGACCTGTGTCCCCGTTGCTGTCGAACTGCCGCTGCTGGTCCGCCGGGACCGGCCGGCCTGTGTCGGTTCGTCCGGAGTCAGTCGGTCAACTCCGCGGCGTACCTGTCGGCCCGGTGGATCGGTTCGGGGAGCTTGTACCGGGTGGCGTAGCGCTCGGCGATGTCGGCGGCGGTGTCTGCGCCGACACGGTGACCGGGGCTGGTGTACACCGGGTTGATCTGCCGGCTGTCGGTGTCGTACTGCCGGGTCTGGACGGCGTGTCCGATGACGGTCCCCTCGGGGGCGGTGACCGCCGCGTCGGCCTCGACCGGAACGCGTGCCCCCTCGGACAGCCCCGAGGTCGACCCGGTTGGGGTGCCACACAGCAGACTCTTTGCGACCCCGACCGTCGGCTGGTCGAGTGTCACACCGACGTGGGTCGCCAGCCCCGCCTCCCGGAAGTGGATGCGGCCACTCCCGTCGACCAGCACCACGTCCGGGTCGGTTTCGAGCGCGCCGAGCGCCGACAGCACCGCCCCGCCCTCGCGGAAACTCAACAACCCCGGGATGTACGGTATCTCGGCGGGTTCGCTCGCGTGGGTGCGCTCTATCACCACCTCGCCGCGCATCACGACGACAGCACTCGTCGCGGTGTCGCCGTCGAACCCCTGGTCGACACCCGCGACGGTCGGTTGTTGCTCGGCCCCGGGGTCGAGCGCGCCCTCGAAGTCGTCTGTGAACGTCGCACTCTCGGCGATTTCCCGCTGGAGGCGCTCCATCTCCGACCGCGAGAGCGAGGGGTCCGGCAGGAACTCCGGACGGTCCATCAGAACGGTCCCCGTCCCGGACCGCCGGGCCCACCCGGACCGCCGGGACCACCTGGACCACCGCCGAGCTGGAGCTGGTTGGGCATCCGTATCTGGTCACGAACACGGTAGCCGTAGGCCAGTCCGACGAGCACACCGACGAGGTGGGCAACGTGTGCGATGCCGAACGCACCGGGCTGTCCAAGCAGGGTAAACAACAGGCTGATGCCGACCGTCGCGCCGCTTATCACCCATATCGGGGCCGGTATTATGAAGTAGACGTACACCGTGAGACCCGGGTTGAGCACCGTTATCAGCCCCATCAGCGCGAGCGCGGCCCCGCTCGCACCGACCACACCGGTCGACACCGACGGGTCGGTGAGAACCTGGACACCGATCTGTCCGAACCCCGCGAGCACGCCACTGGCGAGAAACAGGAGTGTGAACTGCTTCCAGCCGATGTACCGCTCGACCAGTCGGCCGAAGAAGTAGATGACGATGCTGTTGAACACGATATGCAGTATCGTCGCCGTCGAGTGTGCGAAAATCGACGTGACCCAGGTCCAGGCAAACAGCGGGTTCTCCGAGGAGAACACGAACAGCGCGTCGTGAGTGCTCTGACCGACCGTCAGCAACACGAGCCACTGCGCGACGAACGTCGTCCACATCAGCGCGAGGAAGACGTAGGTCATGTTACCCCGGAAGTACGCCAGCACCCCGCCGGGACCCGTGTCGATGCCGAGTCTGTCCGCAACCCCTCCTCCGCTGTCGTCGTCCACGCCGAGCGAGTCGTCGAAGGTCGACTCGAACACGGCTCCCTGCTCCTGCTGGTCCCACTGCTGGACGACCGGACAGCTGTGTGACTCGGGCAGCCTGTGATCGCCACAGTAGATGCCGTCACAGTGACGACACTGGTACGGCATACTCACCTCCTCTCCGCAGACATCACACTCCGCCATTGTGTTACGTTCGACCGGCGGGCGCAAAGACGTTGTGTTTCCGTGCAGGGTGGGCGGGCAGGCGAGACTGTGACCCGGTGTGTTGTCGACCACGGCAACCAGCCTGCTGGTGCGGTGTCTCCCGGGGCACCTGTCCGGCAGCCAGTCGACCGGTCAGGTGAAGATTACCCAGTCCCCGTCCTCTGTCACGGTGAGAAACTCCGTGGAGTCGTCCTCGGCCTCCGCGTAGGTCACGTCCGCACTGACGCGTGCGTTCTCCTCGGCGAGTTGCTCCAGCAGTTCGTCGCTGACATCGTAGAAACTCTGTAACGAGTACTCCTCGTTGAGTTGCTCCGCGCTGAGGTCCTCCTCGAGGATCTCGGTCTCGACTGTATCGACACTCTGTGCGGTGAAGTTCCCCTCCTCACTTTCGTTCGCGGCCGCCGCCTCGTAAAATTCGAGCAGCGGTGACTCCGTGTGGAGAAACTCCTCCACCGCGTCGAGTGCCTCTCCCGCACTCTCCACGCCTGCACCGGATTCGTAGAAGCTGACGACGACCGACTCCGGGTCGTTACTGCCGCCGTCGCCGCCGAGACAGCCTGCCACTGTCGCGGTTGCTGTTGCACCTGCCGCAACAACGAACTGTCTGCGTTTCATACCTCCTATCTCCAACCGGGGGAATATAAATCGCCCGCCTCTCTGCGGCTGTGTCGACTGCTATCTGACCGCGACACCGTCCGGTTGTGCTGTGGTCGACCCGAACAGGTGTGTCCGTCACGACAGTGTCGTCTCCCCGTGACGGCCCGATGGGGTCTGTCCGATAGCTTTTGACCGCCGCGGGACAACTATCGGGCGATGCGTGACAGACACAGGGGGTGGTCCGGTGGCGGGTGAGATGGGCCGACTGCCGACAGAGACGCTCTCGCCGCTGGCCGCGCGGGTCGAGGAGGTGCTGGCGCTGTACGGGTACGAACTCGGGCCGGCGATGGACGCCATCGACGACGCCGTCCCCGGATACGGCGGTCTGTTCGAGCCACAGACGACAGACACCGAACTGCGGGCCGCCGTCGAGGAGGTGACCGCCGCCGGTCCGCCGTCGCCCCGGTCCACCCGCGAGTGTCCCGCGTCGCGGGTCGTTCTCTACGTCGACGGGAGTTCGCGCGGCAACCCTGGCCCTGCTGGCGCGGGCGCCGTCGTGCAGGTCGCGGAGGAACCGGTCGCACGGCTCGGCTGTCCGGTCGGCTCGCGGACCGGGAACAACGTTGCTGAGTACGCCGCGCTCCACCTCGGACTCGAGGCGCTCGTCACGCGGTGTGAGCCGGTGTCTGTCGAGATCCGCATCGACTCGATGACCGTCATCGACGATATCTGGGGCGACGACAGCACCGGACTCGACACGCCACACGATACGGCAATCGACGGGCATCTCTCGGCGATACCCGCGGTCGACTGGACGCACCTGGCCGACAGCGACCCGAACCCGGCCGACGCCCGCGCCACGGTTGCGGCCGACCTCGCGGC
>CAZFMN010000013.1:30963-40679 GCA_964520075.1 uncultured Halobacteriales archaeon
CAACGGGCGCCGAGAGTCCGTGACGTGACGAGGGCGCCGGTAGACCGCGCGGTGGGGTGGCAGAGTGGACTATTGCGCCTGCCTTGAGAGCAGGTGTCCGAGAGGACTCCTGGGTTCGAATCCCAGCCCCACCGTCTCCTGCCCACGAGTGCACACACCGGCGGTGAGCAACGGCATCCCGGACACAAAGCCTTTCGACGCTGGCCGACCCAGACAGACACATGTTCACGGAGTTCACAGTCGTCCCGGCGGTTGACCTGCAGGACGGGCAGGCCGTACAGCTGGTGGGTGGTGAGCGCGACACGGGCACACGCTACGGCGACCCGGTCGAGGCGGCCCGCGGGTGGCTCGACGCGGGCGCGGAGACGCTCCACCTGGTCGACCTCGACGGCGCGTTCGAGGGCGAGCGCGAGAACGCCGACGCAATCGACGACATCCTCGCGGTCTGTGCGGAGGTTGAGTCACGCGACGGGGGAAGCGCCGTCGACGTGCAACTCGGGGGTGGTATCCGGACCGCGACGGAGGCGACAGACCTGCTACGGCGGGGTGTCGACCGCGTCATCCTCGGCACCGCGGCTGTCGAGAACCCGGGTATCGTGAGCGACGTGGCCGACCCCTCGCAGGTGATGGTCAGTCTCGACGCCAGCGACGGCGAGGTGGTCGTCTCGGGGTGGACCGAGGGAACGGGGCTGGACCCCGCCGAGGCGGCGGGTCGCTACGAGACCCTCGGTGCCGGCGGCATCCTCTTTACCGACGTGGACCGGGAGGGCCGCATGGAGGGGGTCCGGACCGGCCCACTCGAGCGTGTCGTCGAGGCCGTCGACATCCCCGTTGTCGCGAGCGGCGGCGTCTCGTCGCTCGCCGACATCCGAGCACTCCGCGACGCGGGCGCCGCGGCGGTCGTCGTCGGAACGGCGCTCTACGAGTGCCGGTTCACACTCGCGGAGACACGGCGACTCTGAGTTGCACGACCACCCGAGAGCCGCGGCCCGGACACACCCACCGCTACCCTCCCCTGTCGTCGTCCGTGTCTGTGCGTTCCCGGTCCTCGCTCTCACCCTCCGTCTGCCGGTCGGGCTGACGCTCGCCGGTCTGCCGGTCGCGGCGCTGGTCGGTCGTCTTCGTCTGCCAGTCGATGCGTGGTTCGTTCTGTCCGTCCCCCTCGTCATCGTCGTCAGCGTCGAGTCTGCTGGTCAGGAGTTCGCCGACTTGGCGGAGACGCTCGATCTGTGGCATCGTGGCGACGGTCACGGCCAGCGAGGAGATGCCGAGTAGCCCCATCACGGCCAGTCCGGCGGCCAGAAACACGCCACCGGCGGTCCACTGCTGGAGCGCGAAGAAGAAAAAGCCGATACTGAACCCGGCCTCTATCTTCGCCTCGATGAGTCGGATCGCCTCGTCGAACCGCTGGAGTCGCCTGTCCACCGCGTTGAGCGCCTCGTTCGCCTCGTCGACCGCCACCGCCGCCTCGTCCTCGACCTGCTCGACACGTCCGAGCGTCTCGTCGACGTCGTCGACTAGCTGTTCGGCGTTCCTCAGGGCCTCGACGAACCCCTCGTCACCGAGTAACTCGAGCATCTTTCGCACGTTCTCGACATCCGATAGCATACCCCGACGAACGCACAGCAGCGGTATCCATGTTTGGCTGACCGGTCACCGGCACACCCGCACACCTCAGCCAGAGGCTCGTCTGTCGAGCCCCGCCGGTCGGTAGCAGTCGCTGTTTCTGGCGTAGAACAGGGTCGCCGCCGCGACGAACGCGGCGATACCACCGAGGACGCCGGGGGCCTCGAACGCGACGCCCGCCACCTCACCACCCAGGTCCCCGAGTCCGGCGGCGTCGAACCCGGAGACGACAGCAAGCGTCACCACGGCGGCGGCGAAAAAGACGAGCGCGGCGTCGACACCGATTCGTACCGGCCCTTTGCGGCGATACCGCTCGTAGGAGAGCGTCTCGAACAGCATGAGAACCCCGACCAACACGAGCGCCATCCCGCCGTTGGAGACGGCCTCGGCGTACACCGCCGGGAGTTCGAGCCCGTACTCGAGCGCGCCGCTGAGGGAGCTGGTCAGGAGGATGACCGCGGCCGAACCCACCATCACGGGCCGGAGTGCATCACTGTCCATCGTCAGATACCGTCGGTCGGACCTGACTCTTCCGGCGGGCTCTCGTCTCCGTCGGGGCCCGGTCCGGCGTAGCCGGCCAGAATCTCCGCGCCCTCGGGCGACAGCTCCGGCGTTATCTCCTCGCCGACCACCGTGCTGAGTTCGTCGATGTTGCCCGCGAGCAGCTTCAGCGCGTCCCGCGGGCTCGGGTACACCAGCATGTAGCCGTTCTCACCCATCGTGACGAGCTGTGTGTCCGAGATGACGACCTGCTCGTCCTGGATTGTCGCCCCGACCGCCGGGAGCGCGGCGGGCCGCCCGTCGTCGCCGTCCTCCTCGCTGACCATCCGGATGTGGACGTCCTCGAGGTCCAGTTCCTCCCGGTGCTCCCGGACGGTCCGGGCGCAGGCGACCAGATCACGGGTGACTGCCTGCTTGTGCTCGTTGTCGTGCTCGCCGTCGAAACAGTGTCTGCAGACCCGCAGTTCCATTCGCATTGCGCGACATTACGGCCGTACGCGAAAGAGCATTACCGTTCGGCCGCCACAGTCCCCCGAGGACATCCCGGGCGTGGTTCCCTCCGCGGCGCTGAGCGGGTGATCACACCGTCGGCGGCACCGGCACGCCGCTGCTGGTCACCGCGGCACTGCTGTGCGGCATCCGCGGCCACCGGGACCCGCCTGACCCGGCGGGTGTCGCCCGCGCCGTCGAGGTGGATACCCGGCGTTTCCGGCCCGGTCACGGTGTCGAACTCGCCGAGACAGACCCGTCGAAGGGTGTGCGCGACGAGACTCGCGAGGGTCCCGGTGACCGCTCGACCAGCCGTGTCTACGACTCACGACAGCCGAGGTGAAACCCGGATGCGTACCGAGAGAGGGGTCAGCGGCGCTCACAGGAACTCGGTCGCGTCACCGGTCGCGTCGGCGAGTGGCGACTCCCCGGTCAGTCGGTCGGCCGCGAGGACACCCTCGACGGCCGCACAGGCCGCCTCGATCGGCTCGTGGGTCTCGACGTAGGTCGCCAGCGCGAACTCGGTCTCGCCGACCCGTGCGAGTTCGAGCGCCTCTGTCCGCGAGAGGTCACCGGCGAGCCAGTCGCGCACCACCTCCCGACCGGTCGGCCCCAGCGGCGAGACCGACTCCCCGAGCAGGTGCAGCGTCTTCGCCGCTGTCACCGGTGCGACACCGGCGGTGTGGGCCGCTGTCCCGACCGACGCCCCCCCGGCGTACCGCTCCAGCACCGTCTCCGCCGCCGCCGGTGTGCACGGCAACCGCTCGGCAAAGGGTTCGAGCCGATCCGCCAGGTCCGCGTCGGTCGTGTCGACTGTCGCCACGCCGTGCTCGTCCTGGCTCTCGGTCACCTCCAGCCCCGCGGCGAGCTCTGACAACCCCATCGCCTGTATCTGCTCCCTCTTTGCACAAAAAGGTTGGCCGTCCGGTGTGACCGCTGTGCTGTCAGCTCCGGCGTGTGGCCCGGAGTCGGACGGGTCTGTCACCTCGTCGCCGACGGACCGCGATACCGGACCGACCCGGCGTTTTTTCTCCCCATACTGTGTACGCGCCGTGTGTGTCAGACCGGAACGGCATCGGCTGGTTTCGTCTCGCGCTCGGTACGCTGTTCGGTTTCCTCGGCGGCGTGTAATTCATGTACACCGGCGAGTCGCTCTCCTGGCGAGCGGATGCGGTCCCCGGCGACGACCCGCTTCTCCCGGTCGGTGCTCTGTTCGATATCCACCCGGTCGTCGGTCTCGCGTTCTTCACCGCTGTCGGGTTCGGTGCCGGTTGGCTTCACCTGCTGTTCGACAGGTGACCACAGCAGACGGTCGTTCACTCCGTCCTCTCCCGGTGGCTGGCGCGTCACCGCTGCCGCCTTACCTACCGGTTACCGGTCGGTTACGCGAACTACAGTCGGCAACAGTTGCCGCTTCTGACGTCTATTTAAATACTCGCTCGGCACGAAGTTGGAGGTGATGGCAGCAACGACGCCAGTTCAGGTCTGCCCGGAGTGTAACGGGCGGCTACGGTCGGACGATTGCGAGACAGTCTGTGCACAGTGTGGGCTCGTGGTCGACGAGCACGCGATCGACCCGGGGCCGGAGTGGCGCTCCTTCGAGGACGACGACACGAACCCGGAGCGGACGGGTGCACCGCTGACCCGGTCGCGCCACGACCGCGGGCTCTCGACGGAGATCGGCAGGTCCACGCGGGTGAAAGGGCGAAAGCGCCGGCAGCTCGCGCGGATGCGCCGCCAGCACAAGCGAAGTCAGGTGCGGAGCAAGGCAGAGCGCAACCGCATCTACGCGTTCACCGAGATACGCCAGCTCGTGAGCACGCTCGACCTGCCGACACACATCCGCGACCGTGCGTGTGTCCTGTTCGAGTCTGCACAGGAGGCGGACCTCCTGCAGGGGCGCTCTATCGAGGGGTTCGCGGCCGCAGCGGTGTACGCGACCTGCCGGACGGCCAGCGTCTCGCGGACGCTCCCCGAGATAACCGAGGCCGCGAAGGCCACCCGCGACGAGCTCGACGTGGCCTACGGTGCGATGAACCGCGAACTCGGGCTCCCGACCGGCCCGATCGACCCCCGGGAGTATCTGGCCCGGTTCGCGTCCAAACTCGACGCCCCCGACCGTGTCGAGCGGCGGGCGCGGACACTCGCCACCGAGGCCCGCGAGACGGGTATCGACACCGGCCGCAACCCGGGTGGGGTCGCCGCCGCCTGCCTGTACACCGCCGCACGCCAGGCCGAGTACGAGCTCACCCAGCAGGAGGCCGCCGACGTGGCCGACGTCGCGCCGGTCACCGTCCGGACAACCTACTACGACCTGCGCGAGGACGACGACGGGTGATGTCGGAACCTGCGTTCGTTGGCCACGAGGTGACCGGCTATCCCGTCGAACGCGCCGCAGACCCAGTTGTCCGGTGAGTTGACACCACAGCCGGTCGGCGTCACCGCACGGGCTGTCGACACGAGTCCGGGACGAGCCGCAACCCGAGGGCTGCTCTGAGCCGAGCGGGCACGGTCGTTCGGTGTCACAGGTGTGGACTGCCGGTCACGGTAGTCACACGTCGACGTTCCAGACGTACCAGTCGCCGCTGTCCGTCCGCATCTCAAGCGGGACCACCGCGTCAACCCGGTCGACGACGAGGTCGATCTCGACGGTCACCCGGACGACTGCCTCGCCGCCGCCCCGCTCTGTGGTCTCTGTGTCCGTTGCGGAGATGTCCACCGCGCTGATCGCCCGTCCGACACCGGCGACAGCGAGCAACAGGTCCGCCGCGGTGCCGGCACCGTCCAGCGGGCTGTCCGGGTGAACGAACTCGTCGGCCCTGCTGAAGTTGGTGTCGTCGATTGCGGCGACGAACTCCTCGGCAACCGGTTCGGGGCTGTCCCCCGTGCGGAGGAAGAAGAACCAGCCACCACCGAGCACCGCTGCCAGTCCGGCGCCGCCGAGCACGAGATTCCGGCGGGTCGTCCCGCCGCGGTTGCGGGACAGGTCGCCGCTCTCCTGCTGTCTGTCCTGTTCCCGGGACCGACCGCGCGAGGTGCGGTTCTCGTCTCCGTGCACAGGTCGATAGTTTTGCTGAGCTATCAAAAGCGTTTCCAAATCGCCGGTCGGAGTAACTGCATATATCGACAGCTTCCGGCCCGGTGAGTTGACCGTCGAGGCCGGGACGACCGTCACGCTCTACAGGGAAATGGCGTTCCACCGGACAGAACGGGACACTCGAGCTCAACGACTCCTACGAGCGCAGCTTCGAGGTGTCCGGAACCTACGAGTGCTACCGCATCCCCCACGAGGACGCCGGTATGGTCGGGATTATCGTCGCCGAGGAGTGAACTGTCCCGGGGCCAGACTGTCGGAGACCCCATCGACGGCCGGTGAGGGCAGGCCAGCGGAGACTCCATCGACTACCCGTGGACGAGTCGTTGTCACATCCGCAAAGAGAGTTTTCAGAAACCGAAATCATGTTGACCCTTCGGACCGTAACAAGAGTAATGGCAACAACCGAGTCAGAGCGTCTCGACGTCGCGGCCATCCGCGAGGATTTCCCGATACTGCAGCGGGAGCTGGGTGGCGAACAGCTCGTCTATCTCGACAACGCGGCCACCTCACAGACACCCGAGCCCGTCGTGGAGACCATCACGGAGTACTACCGCGAGATGAACGCGAACATCCACCGGGGGCTCCACCAGTTGAGTCAGGAGGCGAGTGTCGCCTACGAGCAGGCACACGACCGTCTCGCGGAGTTCATCGGCGCGAGCGGTGGCCGCAAGGAGCTCGTGTTCACCCGCAACACCACCGAATCCGAGAACCTGGTCGCGTACGCCTGGGGGCTGGACGAACTCGGGCCGGGTGACCGCGTGGTGACGACCGAGATGGAGCACCACGCCTCGCTTGTGACCTGGCAGCAGATAGCGAAGCGGACCGGCGCCGAGGTGGAGTTCATCCGCGTCGACGAGACCGGTCACCTCGACATGGAGCACGCGAAGGAGCTCATCACCGACGACACCCAGATGGTGAGCGCGGTCCACATCTCGAACACGCTCGGGACGATCAACCCGGTTGGCGAGCTGTGCGAACTTGCCCACGACCACGACGCGCTGGCGTTTATCGACGGTGCACAGTCGGCACCGACGATGCCGGTCGACGTCGAGGAGATGGGCGCGGACTTCTACGCGTTCTCGGGGCACAAGATGGCCGGTCCGACCGGAATCGGCTGTCTGTACGGCCGGGAGGAGCTCCTGGCGGAGATGGACCCGTTCAACTACGGTGGCGAGATGATACGCCGGGTCACCTACGAGGATGCCACCTGGAACGAGGTGCCCTGGAAGTTCGAGGCCGGCACGCCCGCCATCGGTCAGGGCATCGCACTCGCGGCCGCCGCGGAGTACCTCGACAACATCGGGATGGACCGCATCGAGCGCCACGAGCGCGAACTCGCGGAGTACACGCTGAAGCGACTCGAGGAGTTCGACGACATCGACATCTTCGGTCCGCCCTCGGGTGAGCCCCGCGGCGGACTTGTCGCGTTCGACGTCGAGGGGGTCCACGCACACGACCTCTCGGAGGTACTCAACGACTACTCTATCGCGGTCCGCGCCGGCCACCACTGCACCCAGCCACTCCACGACAAGTTCGGTGTCACCGCGACGGCACGCGCCTCGTTCTACCTCTACAACACGAGAGACGAGATCGACGCCCTCGTCGCGGCCATCGACGACGCACGACAGCTGTTCGCGTGAGTCTCGTCGGGAAGACACGGCCCTGAATCGCGGGACTGGCCTGCTCCGGGGCCGCTAACTGGGCGCGCGTATCCGGACGGTAGCCACACGAGCAGTCCTCGGAACCGCTGACCGTCCGCGGACAGTCAGAGCACGCCAACGCTGTGGGCGCTCACGAGACCAGTGACCACGAGCAGGAGCGCGGCAGCCAGTCCGGCAACGAGAAACAGCCGCCGGGAGTTGCGTGCGGGCGCCCGCACCTTGTCGCGTTCCGTGCCGTCCCGGAGTCGACCCGCCCCCACCTCGACGGTGCCGGCGAGGACGAGCCACAGTCCGAGTGTCGCGAACGCCAGCGACCCCTCTGTTCCGGTCAGCGAGTCGCCGACATCGCGCACGAACGCCACGTGCAGGCCTGCCAGCAACACGACGAGCGCGCTCAGTCGGGAGAGACCGAGGAGTGTCGAGGAGAGCGCTCGCAGCGGGGCGGCGTCGAGACTCCCCCGGCGAGCAAGCGGCAGCACCGACAGCACGACGAACAGGACAGTCCCCGCCCACAGCCCCGAGAACAGCGCGTACAGCACGTGCGACGTGACCGCGACAGACTCCATACCTGTCTTGGAGGCGGCGACCAGTATAGCCGTTGTTATCGCGGGCGCACACCCGCAGACAGGGACCGAACAGCCAACCAGAACGGGTGTCAGTCCCCGTCCCAGTCCATCCGGCAGCGGTCGTCACAGAAGTGGGCACTCTGGACCTGCCCGTCCTCGATCCAGGTGATAACGCGGTGTTCCGGGCTGTCGACGAGTGTGTTCCCACAGGTCCGGCAGGTCGGGGCGTCCTCCCTGGTGACATCCTCGTTCAGATCCGAGGTCGGATCCACCATCGTCTGTACCGTCGGTGTGGCGGCACTTAACTTCACGCATTGATTCTCTCCACCACTGACTGGTGTTCCGCGGTATCCGATACCGGCGACACGCCCGGTTCCCGGCCGAACCGGACGACACGTGGCGGATACCCGCCGACAGTGCACGCTGCACCGCGGGCGACGGGTGTGGCCGCTGGTGGCCGTCACGCGTGGAGCGACGAACGACGACAGTCGCCGGGTCGCGAGCACCCCTCGCGTGCGGAGAGACCAGCAAAGACAGTCGTGAGCGACCGCCGCGTGTGGGCCGTGTGGGGTCAGAGGCTGTCGACACGTACTAGTGGGCAGGGGTCCGAGAGCAACTCGATGCCCGGGCAACCGATTCAGACGACACACACCGGGAGTCTGCCGCGACCGGCGCATCTCGAGGAGTTGCTGGCCGGGTCGGAGCGAGGCGAGGCGTTCGAGACGGCCGTGAGCGAGGCAATCGACGGGGTGGTCCGTCGGCAGGCCGAGGTCGGCATCGACATCGCCAACGACGGCGAGCAGAGCCGTGTCTCGTACGCCGTGGACGTCACCGGCCGGCTCTCCGGGTTCGGCGAGGGGGTCGTCGAGCGGGACTGGCCGACCGACCTCGAGGAGTTCCCCGAGTACGGCGAGCGGGTGCTCGGCGAGTCCGAGAACATCGGCGGACCGGTCGCCGTCGACGAGCCGGCATACGTCGGTGAGGCGGAGCTCCGGCGCGAACTCGGTCGCTTCGAGGACGCAACGGAGCGAACGGGGGCCTCGTTCGCGGGTCGGTTCCACACGGTGCCGTCTCCGGGTGCGGTGTTGCGGTTCACCGAGACGACCCACCACAGCACCCGCCGGGAGTACGTGTTCGACCTCGCGGAGGCGCTGGCGACCGAGTACGAACTCGTCGCGGAGACGGGCGCGACGCTACAGGTCGACGCGCCCGACCTGCTCGCGGGGTTTACACTCACCTACCGTGACGAGTCGGTCGGACAGTTCCGCGAGCGGGTACGGACATACATCGAGGCGCTGAACCGGGCGGTCGCGGGGGTCCCGGACGACCAGATCCGGCTCCACGCCTGCTGGGGGAACTACCCCGGCCCCCACCACCACGACGTCGAACTCGGTGAACTGCTGGACCTGTTCTACGAGGCCGACATCGGCGGGCTGGTCATCGAGGGGGCGAATCCGCGACACGCACACGAGTACCGCACCTTCGAGGAGCACCCGCTCCCGGACGGCTGGCGACTCGTCCCCGGTGTCATCGACGTCAAGACGAACATCGTCGAACACCCGGAGGTCGTCGCCGAGCGACTCGAACGGTTCGTCGACGCTGTCGGCGACCCCAACCGGGTCGTCGCCGGCACCGACTGCGGGTTCGCGACCGTCGTCGACGGCGCGAACGTCGTCCACCCCTCGCTGGTCTGGAAGAAACTCGAGACGCTCGTCGAGGGCGCCGAACTCGCCTCCGAGCGACTGCGCTGACCGGTCCCGGACCGACCACCCGGAC
>CAZFMN010000014.1:0-32263 GCA_964520075.1 uncultured Halobacteriales archaeon
CCGCGAGACACGTCCTGGCGCTCGGACTGGTACTGCTCTCAGTGACTGTCGCCGGCGCCGCACTCAGCGGTGTGATGGCGGCGGAGTCACAGTCCAGTCCGGTCGAAATCAGTAACTGGACCGACCTGCAGGCTATCAACGACAGCCAGGCAACTCTCAATGACGATTACGTCCTTGTGAACGACCTGAACAAGAGCACGGCTGGGTACAATGCAGTCGTGCTGAATCGGACGGCTACTGAGTTCACCGAAGAAGTCTATTTTGATGAAGGAGAGAGTCGGGTCAATCTCACCCGCACGCCAGTTAATAAAGTCATCTCCAATGATGACGGACTCAACCTGGCAGTCGTCGATTCGGCAAACGGGACAATCGAACGTGAAGATACCAGTTCCTTCTCGTTTGCCGATGTGACCTATGCGACACCAACTGAACGGTTCGTCGGATTCAATCCAATCGGGGAGCCGTCACCCTCTCAGCCCTTTGCTGGCAGTTTCGATGGACAGGGGCATACAATTCGTGACCTTCTCATTGATCGACCTACCGACGATGGGGTCGGGTTATTTGGGTCCTCTCAAGGAACACTCAACCAGGTAACAGTTGCACACGCTACCATCACCGGCTCCGGCCTTGTCGGCGGGCTTGTCGGGCAAAATGAAGGGATGGTGAGCAACGCCTCGGCGAGTGGTGCCATGAACGGGTACAGCTTTGTCGGCGGGCTTGTCGGGGACAACTTTGGTGGGACGGTGAGCAACTCCGCGGCGAGTGGTACCGTGACCGGCACCTTTGATCTTGGCGGGCTTGTCGGCCTCAACGATGGGACTGTGAGTAACTCCTCGGCGAGTGGTGCCGTGAACGGGTCCAGCTTTGTCGGCGGGCTTGTCGGGGACAACAGTGCGACGGTGAGCAACTCCTCGGCGAGTGGTGCCGTGAACGGGTCCGGATGGGTCGGCGGGCTTGTCGGGTCCAACGGTGGGCCGGTGAATGAGTCGTTTGCAACTGGCGCAGTCACCGGTTCAAGTAAAGTGGGTGGTCTCGTCGGGGCGGGCAAGAGTGCTCAGAGATCATACTGGGATATACAAGCCACTGGCCAGTCACAAAGTGCCGGTGGAACTGGGCTCAACACCAGCCAAATGCAAGGCGCGAGCGCAGCACAGAATATGGCGGCACTCGATTTCACCAACACGTGGCGGGTCGTGACCGACCCGCCGGGGTACCCGGAACTCCGGGGGCTTCCAGAGCCGCCACTGACGGCTGCATTCAATATCACCCCCGAGAACCCAACTGCTGGGGAGCAACTGACGCTCAACGCCGCCCCATCGACACCCGAGAGCGACATCGATAGTTACAATTGGACTCTCGGTGACGGCACCACCGCCACCGGCAAGCAAATCAACCATACCTACACCGACTTCGGCCAATTCACCGTCGAACTCACCGTACAGAATGGCACAGAGACCGACACCGCAACTGAGACCGTCAGTGTCTCAGCACCCTCCAGCCCGGTCGAAATCAGCGACTGGACCGATTTTGAATACATTCGTAACAATCTCGACGCTGATTACGTCCTTGTGAACGACCTGAACAAGAGCACGGCTGGGTACAATGCAGTCGTGCTGAATCGGACGGCCACTGAGTTCACCGAAGGAGTCTTTTTCAATGAAGGAGAGAGTCAGGTCAATCTCACCCGCACGCCAGTTGCTGAGCTCCTCTCCAATAATAAGGGGCTCAACCTGACAGTCGTCGATTCAGCAAACGGGACAATCGAACGCGACAATACCAGTTCATTCTCGGACGTTGCTGTGACCTATGCGACACCAACTGAACGGTTCGTCGGATTCAGTCCAGTCGGGCCGTCATTCTCTGAGCGCTTTACTGGCAGTTTTGATGGACAGGGAAATACGATTCGTGATCTTCTCATTGATCGACCTACCGACAATCGTATCGGGTTATTCGGGGTCTCTGAAGGAATAATCGAGCAGGTAACACTTGTAAACGCGACCATCACCGGCGGAGTCTCTGTCGGCGGGCTTGTCGGGCGCAACAATGGGACGATGAACTACTCCTCGGCGAGTGGTGCCGTGACCGGCTCAAACGGCGTCGGCGGGCTTGTCGGGTTCAACCGTGAGACAGTGAGCAACTCCTCGGCGAGTGGTGCTGTGGACGGCTCCGCCTTTGTCGGCGGGCTTTTCGGGGCCAACGATGGGACCGTGAGCAACTCCTCGGCGAGTGGTGCCGTGACCGGCTCCAGCCGTGTCGGCGGGCTTGTCGGGGTCAACGATGGGACCGTGAGCACCTCCTCAGCGAGTGGTGCTGTGACCGGCTCCGACTCCAGTGTCGGCGGGCTTGTCGGGAGCCACTTCGGTGGAATCGTGAGCAACTCCTCGGCGAGTGGTGCTGTGGACGGCTCCGATGATGTCGGCGGGCTTGTCGGGAGCAACTTCGGTGGAGTCGTGAGCAACTCCTCGGCGAGTGGTGCTGTGGACGGCTCCGATGAGGTCGGCGGGCTTGTCGGGTTCAACCGTAGGACCGTCAGCAACTCCTCGGCGAGTGGTGACGTAAACGGCTCCAGCCGTGTCGGCGGGCTCGTCGGGTCCAATTCCCGGTCTATCGGGCCCAGCTCTAGCCCTGGGACGGTGAGCAACTCCTCGGCGAGTGGTGCCGTGAACGGCTCCGATGATGTCGGCGGGCTTGTCGGGCACAACGACGGGGGGACGGTGAGTGAGTCGTTCGCGACTGGCGAAGTCACCGGGTCCACCGGTGCGGGGGGGCTCGTCGGGCGATTAGGGTCCCAATTTCTTGACCCAGAGGACGAGGTAATCCTCAGAGATAGTTACTATGATACCCAGACGACGGAGCAACAAGCTGCCGTCGGGACGATTGTAGAAGGCAATGGCACCGCAGAACTCCGCGGCGAGGTAGCTGGCCTGCCGACCAGCCAAATGCAAGGTGCGAGTGCAGCCCAGAACATGGGGGCGCTTGATTTCACCAACACGTGGCGGGTCGTGACCAATCCCCCGGGGTACCCGGAGCTCCGGGGGCTTCCAGACGGCCCAGACCCATCCCTGACGGCTGTATTCACCATCGCTCCCGAGGACCCAACTGCTGGGGAGAAACTGACCCTCGACGCCGCCTCATCGATACCCGAAAGCGACATCGAGAGTTACAACTGGACCCTCGGTGACGGCACCACCGCCACCGGCAAGCAAATCACGCACACCTACACCGACTCCGGACAATTCACCGTCGAACTCACCGTACAGAATGGCACCGAGACCGACACTGCGAGCGAGACGGTGACGGTGAACGAACCGTCGTCGTTCGACGTGACGATTACATCGGTCAACAGCACAGTGACGGCAGGAGAGACGATAGCGGCCTCCTACGAGGTGACGAACACGGGCGGCGTGCAGGCGACCCAGGACATCGAGTTTAGCGTCAACGGAAGCGTCGAGAGTACCGAGGCTGGCGTGACGCTGAACGGAAGCGAGACGTTCAGCGGCCAGTTCAGCTACGACACAGTCGCGGGCGACACGCCGGCGGTGAACGCGACGGTGTCGAGTGCGGACGACACGGCAGGTGCGAACGTGACAGTACTGGCTCCCGCTGTGTTCACCGTGGATATCGTGGAGACGACGACGCCGGTGGAAGGGGAGACACTGAACGTGACTGTCGGTATCGAGAACACTGGTGCTGTCGAAGGCACACAGACGGTCACGCTGGACGTGGGCGCGCTGGGGACCGATTCGACAGCGGTGACACTGGACGGTGGCAGTTCAACGACCCTGACGCTCGGAGTTGGGACCGACACCGGTGATGCTGGTGCGTACACCGCCACCGTCTCCAGCGCAAACGCGACGACGAGTGCGAACGTAACGGTGCTCACACCGGCACAGTTCGTGGTGAGCAACCTCACGGCACCCGCCGAGACGACCGTCGGCGCGTCGATCACCGTGAGCGCGACAGTCACCAACATCGGTGAGACAGACGACCCGCAGACGGTGGCGTTCCGGTTCGACGGACAGACCGTGGCGAACAGGACTGTCAGTCTGGCCCCGAATGCGAGCACAACCCTCACGTTCACCCCAACAGTCCCCGACCAGACGGGCACGTTCGAACACGGTGTGTTCACCCCCGACGATAACCAGACCGCCGAGATCACCGTCGTGGACCCAGAGCCGCCGACCGTGACGCTGTCGAGTCTGCGCATCGCCGGCCAGGAGAACACCACGACAGTTCTCGCGGGGAGCTACGACGTGACCGTTACCGTCTCACACGACGGCGGCCCCGGCGGTGTGGTCCCGGTCGAGTTGACCGTTGGTCCCACGACGATAACCGAGAATATCACACTGAACGCCAGCGAGACGACGACAGTCACCTTCGAGAACGCCACCAGCGACCTCTCGCCCGGGAGCTACGACGTGACCGTGAGTGCTGGCAACGCGTCGGTCACGGGCGAGGTGACGCTGTCGGTCCCGGTTGGTGACAACCCCGATCCGGCGACCGATACCGACGACGACAGTCTGCTCGAAGATGTCGACGGTGACGGCTCGTTCACCATCTTCGACGTGCAGACGTTCTTTGTCGAGTTCCAGAGCGACCCCGTTCAGACCAACTCGGCGCTGTTCAACTTCGACGGGAGCGGGGACGGCGCGGTCACCATCTTCGACGTGCAGGCGCTGTTCCTCGAACTAGCCGGGTGACCCGCCACGCGAAGCAATCCTGCTCTCCGTGGGGCCGCAGGAACACCACCCGGAGCGGTGAACGCGAACGCCGAAAACTCGCCCGTGCCGAACTCCGCGAACGCCGCGACGTCATCGTGTTCTGGCACGAGAACGAGGACTCGCCGCCTGATCAAGCACGCGCTGGAACGCTACTCCGACGCCGAAGCCGCTCGCGAGCAGATGACCGACGTGGCCGACCGCGTCACGAGCTAATCCTCCGCTCTCACAGAATGACCGTTCCTGTCGGTTGCGACCGCTGTACACAGCAGACCCTCCTCAACGACGCTCACGACCGACTGACGGGCCAGCCCATGTTCGACATCCTCGCGCTTCAGGGCGAGGATTCAAAAGGTTCGACCATACAAGAAGCTCACCGTCGAACCGGTCACGTGCCGGAAACAGGGCATCCTCCTGGACGGAGTGTCACCAGAGGTTCCGTGCCGACACAGTTAAGTTGGTGTATGGAGTTGTTCACTACATACCGGAACCGTACATTGGTGATAACAGATGGGAGATATGCAGACGTACATCGAGCGCGTCACCGAGGGCGAGGACCTGACACAGGCAGAGGCAGCGGAGGCCTCCAGACTCGTGTTCGAGGACGCAACAGAGGCACAGCTTGGCGCGTTACTGGCGGCGTTGCGCGCGAAAGGCGAGACAGAGGCCGAGATTGCGGGGTTCGCGGAGGGGATGCGGGCGGTGGCACGGACGATAGAGCCCGACCGGGCGGGGCTGGTCGACACCTGTGGCACGGGCGGTGACGACCACGACAGTATCAACATCTCGACGACAAGTGCAATCGTGGCGGCAGGTGCCGGTGTTCCGGTGGCGAAACACGGCAACTACTCGGTGTCGTCGAGTTCGGGCAGCGCGGACGTGCTGGAGGAGGCCGGGGTGACGGTCGACGCGGAGCCGCCGGCGGTCGAGGCGGCAATCGAGGAGCGGGGGATCGGGTTCATGCTCGCGCCGGTGTTCCACCCGGCGATGGGGGCGGTCATCGGCCCGCGCCGCGAGCTCGGGATGCGGACAATCTTCAACGTGCTCGGCCCGCTGACCAACCCCGCCGGGGCTGAGGCACAGGTGGTCGGCGTCTACGACCCGGAGCTCGTCGAACTGGTGGCGCGGGCCTTCGCCCGCCTCGAGGTCGAGCGGGTGCTGGTGGTCCACGGCGCCGGACTCGACGAGATCGCCGTCCACGACGACACCCTCGTCGCCGAGGTAACGGGCGAGGAGATAGAGACCTACACGCTGACACCGGGCAACCTCGGTCTGCAGCGACACGACATCGAGGCAATCGCGGGCGGGAGTCCCGCGGAGAACGCCGTCGACCTGGAAGCGGTCGTGACCGGCGAGGAGGAGGGCGCAAAGCGCGACATCGTGCTGGCGAACGCCGGCGCGGCGATCTACGTCGGGGGTGTGACCGAGTCCATCGCCGAGGGGGCAGAGCGGGCACGCAACGCAATCGACTCCGGCGAGGCGAGCGAGAAACTCGCGGAGCTACGGGCGGTATCATGACACGGGTCAAGATCTGCGGGCTGACCCGCGAGGTGGACCGTGACGCCGCCGTCGGGGCCGGTGCCGACGCGCTGGGGTTCATCTCGGGTGTGCCGGTCGAGACGCCGCGAGAACTCGACGCCCGGGAGGCGGCCGAACTGGTCACGGGGGTCGAGCCGTTCGTGACGAGCGTGCTGGTGACCGGTCCGGACAGTGTCCAGGAGGCGGTGACCCGCCAGGAACGGGTCGGTGCCGACGTGGTGCAGGTCCACGGCGACATCCCGCCAGCGTCGGTCGGCGGTCTCCGCGAGCGGGTCGATGCGAGTGTCGTCGTCGCGGTCGACGTCGCGAGCGAGCGGGTCGGGGCGTACGCGGCGGCGGCCGACGGCCTGCTGGTGGACTCGACGACCGAGGCGGGGATGGGCGGCACGGGTGAGACACACGACTGGAATCGGAGCCGCGAACTGGTGGCGTCGGTCGACAGCCCGGTGGTGCTCGCGGGTGGACTGACCCCGGCGAACGTCGGCGAGGCCGTCGAGACGGTCGACCCGTTCGCGGTGGATGTCTCCTCGGGTGTCGAGACCGACCCCGGGCAGAAGGACCACGACGCAATCAGGGCGTTCGTCACCCGGGCAGCGGGGGCCGGAGCGTGACCCGGGCGGACCGTGAGCAGGTCGACCGGCCGGCTCTCGACACCAGCCGCGAGCAGTTCCGCGAACACGCGGAGGGCGAGCGACCCGTCGTCGTGCGGGTGGCCGCCGACCTCGGGGTCGACATCGAACCGCTGGAGGCGTACGCGGCACTGACCGGCCGGACGACCGGTGTCACCGGGGCGTCGTACTCGTTCCTGCTGGAGAGCGCCGAGAAGGTGCCCTCGAGTGACCCCGACGGGGCGTTCGCGCCCGACCCGGCGGACCGTCACGCCCGGTTCTCCTTTGTCGGCTACGACCCCGACGCCGTCGTCACCGTCGGCCCGTCCGGGACCGACGTCGAACTGTTCGACGAGCGCTACGCCGGGTTGCTCGACGGGGCCGGCGAGGATGTCCTCGACAGCCTGCGGGCGGCGATGCCCGACACCCGTCTGGCGGGGTTCCCCGACCGGGGCAGACAGTCGCTGTCGGGCGGGTTCGTCGGTTTCTTGGGCTACGACGCGGTGTACGACTTGTGGCTGTCGGAGGTCGGCCGCGAGCGGCCGCCGTCGGAGTACCCCGACGCACAGTTCGTGCTCACGACCCGGACCCTCGCTATCGACCACGCCGAGGGGAGTGTCTCGCTGGTCTGTACGCCGGTCCTCCGGGAGGGTGAGGACGCCGGCGAGCGCTACGACGAACTGCGCGCCGAGGCCGAACGGGTTGCCGAGTTGCTCCGGAACGCCGACCCCGTCGAGACGGGCGGATTCGACCGCGAGGAGACGGATGCCGGCGGGCGCGAGGCGTACGAGCAGGCGGTGGCAGAGACACGCGAGCACGTGTTCGACGGCGACATCTACCAGGGGGTCATCTCGCGGTCACGGAGTCTGACCGGTGAGCTCGACCAGCTGGGGCTGTACGAGTCACTGCGGACGGTCAACCCCTCGCCGTACATGTACCTGCTCGACCACGGCGACCGGAGTATCGTCGGTGCGAGCCCGGAGACGCTGGTGTCGGTCGACGACGACCGGGTCGTGTCGAACCCGATTGCGGGGACCTGCCCGCGCGGCTCCAGCCCCGTCGAGGACCGCCGACTCGCCGGCGAGATGCTCGCAGACGAGAAGGAACGGGCCGAACACACGATGCTCGTCGACCTGGCGCGAAACGACGTCCGACGGGTCGCCCGGCCCGGGAGTGTTCGCGTCGAGGAGTTCATGAACGTGCTGAAATACTCCCACGTCCAGCACATCGAGTCGACCGTGACCGGCACGCTCGCGGCCGACGCCGACTCCTTCGACGCTGTCCGGGCCTCGTTCCCCGCCGGCACGCTCGCGGGTGCACCGAAGATACGGGCGATGGAGATAATCGACGACCTGGAGGAGGCCCCGCGCGGCCCCTACGGCGGCGGGGTCGGTTACATCTCCTGGGAGGACGACGCCGACTTCGCTATCGTCATCCGGTCGGCGACAGTCGGGGAACTCGATGACGGGACCGGTGACCGCCAGCAGGTCACGGTCCGTGCGGGTGCGGGTATCGTCGCCGACAGCGACCCCAGGGCCGAGTACGACGAGACGGAGAAGAAGATGGACGGTGTGCTCGCGGCGCTTGAACGCATCGAGGAGGGGGACACACACGACTCCGGAACTGAACCGGTCGACTCCGGAACTGAACCGGTCGATGGTGGGGGCGAACCGGTCGACTCCGGGGGCGACACGGGGGGTGAGCGATGAGCGCGGACGACCCGCGGGTGCTGTTCGTTGATAACTTCGACTCTTTTACCTACAATCTGGTCGAGTACGTCAGCGAGCACGCCGAGACCGAGGTGGTGCGGAACACGGCGTCGCTGTCGGCGGTGCGGGCGTTCGACCCCGACGCGGTGGTCATCTCGCCGGGACCGGGACACCCGAGAAACGAGCGCGACGTCGGTGTCACGCTGGACGTGCTCCGGGAGGTCAGCCCGGAGACGCCGACACTCGGGGTCTGTCTCGGACTGGAGGCCGCGGTCCACGCCTACGGCGGAACCGTCGGACGGGCGCCAGAACCCGTCCACGGAAAGGCGGTCCCGGTCGACCACGACGGCGAGGGGGTCTACACGGGGCTGGACCAGGGGTTCCAGGCCGGCCGGTACCACTCACTCGCTGCCACGGAGGTGCCGGACTGCTTCGCGGTGACCGCCACCACGGCCGCGGACGGGACAGAACTCGTGATGGGAATCCGCCACCGCGAGTACCCCATCTCGTGTGTCCAGTTCCACCCCGAGTCGGTCCTGACAGCTGTCGGTCACGACGTCATCCGGAACTTCCTCTCGCTGCTCTACTGAATACGCGGGACGGGAGTACGATCATCGCGTTTGGGCAAGTCTCTCGAGACTGTCGAGTGCAAACATCAGAACGAGTGCACGGAACTGCCGGTACCAGAACCGCGAACGCAGGGCGGAGTTCCGCGTTCGCTCGACCGTCGAGTAGGACAGTTCTGCCATCCACCGCTGTGTGTAGCCGTGTGCCCGGATGAGAGCGTTACCAGGACGTGGACGGCGACGGATAGTTCGACATCACCATCTTCGACGTGCAGGCGCTGTTCACCGAACTGTAGCCGGCGGTGGCCCCCTGGCGGCGACCGTGGCCCTGCCGGGCGGTGCTCCGTCGCCCTCGCCAACCCCGGCAGTATATGATACCGTGGCGCGTACACCGACGCATGCAGGAAGCGTACATCGTCGACGCGGTGCGGACACCCTTTGGCACGGAGGAGGGCGTGTTCAGCGACACACACCCACAGGACCTGGCAGCGGAGCCGTTGCTGGCGCTGGAGGAGCGAAACGGGTTCGACGGCGGGGAGGACATCGACGACGTCGTCTACGGCTGTGTCTCGCCGCTGGGCGAGCAGGGGATGAACATCGGGCGCATCGCGCCGATGGTCGCGGGCTGGGGCGAGGAGATACCGGGGGTCCAGCTCAACCGGATGTGTGGCTCCGGCCAGCAGGCGGTCAACTTCGCCGCCGGCCAGATACGGGGCGGGCTGCAGGATGTCGTCGTCGCGGGCGGTATCGAGCATATGACACGGGTTCCGATGGGCAGTGACAACCCGATGCAGAACGGCAATCTCGACGGGCAGGCGCTCGCGATGTCGTACTTCGAGGAGTTCTCCGAGGTGACAACACAGGGTGAGGGCGCCGAGCGCATCGCCGAGCAGTGGGGGCTTTCCCGGGAAGACGTCGACCGCATCGCCGCCGACTCACAGCAGCGGTGGGGCGAGGCCAGCGAGGCCGGCATGTACGACGAGCAGGTCGTCCCCGTGGAGACCGAACGCGACGGCGAGGAGATAGTCGTCGAGGAGGACGAACACCCCCGGCCGGAGACGGACCTGGAGACGCTGGGGACCCTACCGCTCGTGTTCCGTAGCGAGGGTGACGGTGTCGTCCACCCCGGGAACGCCTCGGGAATCGTCGACGGGGCGGCGGGTGTGCTGGTCGCGTCGGGTGAGGCCTGTGACCGGTTCGGCTGGGACCCCATCGCCCGCATCGTCGACCAGCAGGTCGTCGGTGTCGACCCGCTGACGATGCTCACCGGTCCCATTCCGGCCACGCAGGAGCTGCTCGACAGCAACGAGATGACCGTCTCGGATATCGACCGGTTCGAGGTGAACGAGGCGTTCGCGCCGGTCGTCAGCGCGTGGCTCGAGGAGACCGGCGCCGACTGGGACCGCACCAACGTCTGGGGCGGCGCAATCGCCCACGGCCACCCACTCGGGGCGACCGGCGCGGCGCTGGTCGGCAAACTCCCCTACCAGCTCGAGGAGTGTGATGGCCGGTACGGCGTCTCCACGATGTGTATCGGCTTCGGACAGGGTATCGCCACGCTCGTCGAGCGTGTCTGAAAAAGCGAACAGAGTAGATACGGAAACTGATATAAGTAGAATGACCGACCGAGCATCCGAAACCAGAAGTAGACGGAGCGTGCTAAAGGGATTGGCAAGTGCCTACCTCGCGCACAGGGTCACAGTGGGTGCAGTGTCAGGCAGGACACAGCAAAGGCCCTCTGTAGAGAAATGGCACTACGAAACCGGGGCACGAGTTCGGTGTTCGCCGGCAGTGGTCAATGGAACAGTCTACATCGGAAACGAACACGAACTAAAACCCGCGCTGTATGCAGTTGATGCGGCAACTGGGCGGAGGCGCTGGTCGTTTGAGGTCGAAGATTATATACGGTCTTCACCAGTTGTGGTGCAAGACACAGTGTACGTTGTCGATTATATATTCGGAGCCAATCTGTACGCGCTGTCAGCCAAGTCCGGCAGGGAGTACTGGCGGTACGACCTGAACAGTCGAACAAACTCATCGCCGATAGTGTACGACGGAACAGTATTCGTTGGCAGTGCTGGTCGGAACTCGGAGGGCCCTTCGACAGACAACGAGAGTGCAACACAGAGTGGCGGAGCTGTCCACGCAATCGACGCAACGCGTGGCAGTCAGAACTGGCACGTCAGCTTCGACGGAATGGTCAACTCCTCGCCGGTTGCACACAACGGAACCGTTATTATCGGATGCGACGACGGAACCCTCCATGCGTTGAGTGCAGAGACAGGTAACAGAGAGTGGCAGTTCGAAACTGGAGGGAAGGTTCGTTCGTCGCCAACCGTCCATGATGGGACGGTCTATGTCGGAAGTGACGACGGATCGTTATATGCGGTTGATGTAATCACAGGCGAGCAGCGCTGGCAGTTTGAGACAGCAGAGCAGATCCAGTCCTCACCGACAGTTTACGATGGGACTGTCTATGTCGGAGGCAATACCGGAATCCTCTATGCAGTCGATCTGCGAACTGGCACGGTGAACTGGGAGTTTGAATCAGAAAATAAAGGACCAATCCTGTCTTCACCGACCGTTGCTGGCCAGACCGTGTTTGTCGGTGGACACGATGGAATCCTCTATGCGGTCAACACCAGCGCAGGTCAACTGCGTTGGAAGTTCGAGACAGGAGAGGCAATTGCCTCCTCACCGATTGTCGTTGACGGAACCGTATACGTCGGGTCTAACGATGGTAACGTCTATGCAGTCGAAACAGGGGCAGGACAGTCGAGCAAAGACTCTCGGGTCACCGATGGAAGCCTTGGACACCACCAGAGTTGGGTAGACAACGTTGGGTCGTTCCCGAACGCAGCACAGTACGCAACCGAAAGGGGGCGTGACTTCTGGACACACGAGAGAGTCGCTACTGGAGCGATTGGTGCCAGCGTTCTTGCTGGTGTGGGCTACGCGGTCAGACAATTGGGGTCCGGAGCACAAACAGACGACTAACTACAGGTTCTCCCGGTAGGCCGACGGGAGTCGCGCTCCCACTGGAGTAGTTACTCGTCGGTGTCCTGCTGCTCGACGGCCTCGGCGGCCGTCACGATCTCGTCGGCAATCGCCCCTCGTCGGGCTCCGCTTTCTCGGGCAGAAGCACCTCGCTGACGCTCTCTGCTGACTATGCTGTCGCAGACTACGAGCTCCGCTCATCAAAAAGTATCCACTAGAACAGATGTGCGTTCCATCTATACAACTGAGTGGGAGAGAAATAAACTATCGGAATGTGGTGGACCGCACAGATTTTCGAAGGCAGCTTGATATCAGAGAGTGGATTTTTATCTTCACCGTTCTTTATTACGAGTCCGCGCTTGCTTCGAACTCCCACCGGACGTCGCGTCACATCGGAAGGGAATAATACGGTCCAGGACAATATCCGGGTATGGCTTCGTTCGACAAGGCAGAGGAACGTATCTTCACGACCCAGATCTGTATGCGCTGTAACTCGCGAAACCCCGAGCGAGCGGACCAGTGTCGAAAGTGCGGGTACGGGAACCTCCGACCAAAGGCCCGCGAGAGTCGCAGCGCCTGACCGGTCCAGCGGCGGTCACCCGACCCACCCAGAGAGCGATAGCCCTCGTCCGGTGCTGACGGGTTGACCCGGGTCTGGACCGCTGACGGGAGATGGCTGGCGAACACGCCCGCAGATTTCCATCTGCTGCCATCTGAAGACACGCTTATTACAGTCGAGCACGTAACGGAATACGCGCGTGACCCGTCACCGCACGGTCGAACTCTTTCGACATCCACCCCAGTGTCGACCGGCGGAGTCGGGCGACGGCCACCCGCGACTGGTCGGCCGACGACCGATAGCGTCGTAGACGCCGACAGGGCGAGCGCGTATCTCTCTCGAGCAGACCGCTCGGCGCTCGCCCGGTCGCACCGGCCGGGTCGCCCCGACGGACACGCGCTGTTTGCTCCCGCAGACCGGCGGCGGTGCTCTCCCCCTGCCTGCCGCCGGTTTCTCTCTTCACTGTACGAATCGTCACAGCGAGGCCGCCGGTTCCCGACACGCGGGACCGGTGAGCCGACGGCACCACAGGTGCGTACCGTGTGTCCACCGGACGGGTGACTTTTCACCGCCGACACCCAACAACCGGTACAATGTCAGAGGCGCTGTTCATCGTCAGCGAGGAGGGGTACTGGGGCGAGGAGTGTATCGAACCGCTCACCACGCTGTCGGACGCGGGTGTCGATATCACCGTCGCAACACCGAGCGGTGCGCCGCCGGTGATCGACGAGCGGTCTGTCGACCCCGAGGAGGTGGGCGAGGAGACTGCCGCACACGTCACCGAAGTTCACGAGACCGACGACCGACTGCGGAATCCGGTCGCCCTGGCCGAGGCCGACCCCGGCGCGTACGACGCGGTCGTGTTCCCAGGTGGACACGGCACCGAGTGGGATATCACACAGGACAGTCACGCCCGGGCGGCGCTCAGGACGGCCGTCGAGGAGGGCGACAGCACGGCGCTCGTCGTGTGTCACGCCGTCGGTATCCTCGCGTTCACGCGTGACTCCAACGGCGGGATGCTCGTCGCCGGACGGAGCGTGACCGGGTTCCCCAGCAGCTGGGAGGACGGCATCGTCGACGACCAGCACGTGATGCCGAGCGGTCGCAAACTGCCGTACCTCGTGGAGGATGAGGTGAGAGCCGCCGGGGCCGACTGGGACGCCGAACTCGACGCCGAGACGTCTGTCACCGTCGACGGTGACCTGGTCACCGCGCGTGGTCCCCCGTCGTCTCACGAGGCCGCTCTCACACTGCTGGACGAACTGGGTATCGAACACTGACACGACCACCGGGTCGACGGCGAACCGACCTCCGGGGTCGGTCGAACAAACGCCGACTGTCCCGGCGAACTGCCCTGTACGGGCGCCGACCCCCGGAGCTCCGGTCAGACCGGCGTGTCGTCGACTGAGTCTCGTCGTCCGCGGGTAGCTGGTGGACGCGAGCGGTGCTCTGTGCCCTATCGACGAGAGTCGCCGTACAGATGTGAGGGCAGGAACCGACGATCTGGGTGTCGACAGTAGCGAAGGTGATACTTTATTCAGGCATCGCACCGTTGTACCGGGTATGCAGACGCACATCGTTCCGGTCGGGTTCGACTACGACAGGGTGATAGCGCCGCTGGTGCGCGAGCAGATGGACGTCGACCGGGTGGTGTTGCTGGAGGGGGCGGTCGGCAGTGAGGCGAACGTGGAGTACTCGCGGCGGCTGGCGGAGAAACTCGAACAGGACTTCCAGAGCCTGCTCGGGGCCGAGACAGAGCGACACACCATCCCGGACGTGTACGACTACGACGCGGCGTTCGAGCGGGCGTTCACACTGATAAACGCGGAGCTCGACCGTGGCGAGGACAACGAGGTGTGGGTGAGCGTCTCGGCGATGCCGCGGACGGTGTCGTTCGCGTTCGCCACGGCGGCCCACTCTATCATGGTCGAGCGCGAGGACGACCGCGACCGCATCCACACCTACTACACGGCCCCGGAGAAGTATCTGGAGACCGAACTGGCCGAGGAGCTCCGTCGCGGGATAGAGCTCGTTGCCGGGCGGGAGGTCGACGAGTCCGTCCGGGCGTGGCTGGACGACAGCCGCGAACTGCTCGCGGAGTTCGACGAGCGCGGCACCACCATCGGGGCGACCGAGATCGAGGGGAGCCACATCGTGGAGCTCCCGGTGGCATCGTTCTCGAACGTCGACCCGTTCGAGGAGCTCATCCTGTTCACCCTGGGCGAGTACGGCGAGTTCGAGTCGGTCTCGGAGCTCGCACAGCAGTTAGCCCGGGACCTGGGCGAGGAGTACACCGACGCCTTCCGGTCGAAGGTAATCTACAACGTCGACCGGCTGGGTCCCGGCGGAAAGGGCTACGTCGAGCAGGACGAGCGCGGCAAGTCCCACCGGACGCGGCTCTCCCGGACGGGGGCGCTCTGGGTGCGCTCACACTCCGCACGCAGGGACCGCGAACGGTGAGATACCGGAGCCCGGCGGAGATGGACACCGACACGATTGCGGCACGTGCTCCCGACCCAGTCGAGCGCGGGGAGCGTGTGGTGGTGCTCGGGTGAGACAGTGGGGATAGCACCGGCGGCGGTCGCGAGGCACGCGGGTCGAGCGTGCGTCGAGACCACAGCGTTCAAGCGCTGGCCGGCGTAGATACGGGCAATGAGTCTGCGCGTGAGCAACTCGCTCTCGGGCGAGCGCGAGCAGTTCGAGCCAGCCGACCCCGACTCCGTGTTGCTGTACTACTGTGGGTTGACCACCTCGGACCCGGCACATCTCGGCCACGCTCGCGGGTGGGTTCACGTCGACGTGATGCACCGGTGGCTGGAGTGGCTCGGCTACGAGGTCCGTCACGTCGAGAACTTCACCGACGTGAACGAGAAGATAGTCGCCCGTGTCGGCGAGGCTGGCGACTCCGAGGCGGCGGTGGCGGAGTCGTACATCGGCGACATTCTCCGGGATATGCGCTCACTGAATCTGCGGCGCGCGGAGGTGTACCCGCGGGTCTCCGAGCACGTGCCCGAGATAATCGAGTTGACAGAACAGCTGCTCGAGCAGGGGTACGCCTACGAGTCGAACGGCTCGGTGTACTTCGACGTGACCGCCTTCGAGGGGTACGGCGAGCTCTCGAACCAGGATATCGGGGAGATGGAGCCACAGGGGACCACAGAGGAACGCGCGGAGAAACGCCATCCGGGTGATTTCGCGCTCTGGAAGGCAGGGGGTGTCGAGCCGGGGGAGATAGCCGAGCACCGCCACGAGGGGGCCGCACCCGCCGGCGAGGCAGTCGAGACAGCCGAGACGTTCGACTCACCGTGGGGTGAGGGGCGTCCGGGCTGGCACATCGAGTGCTCGGCCATGAGCACGACCCACCTCGAGGACACCATCGACATCCACGTCGGCGGCCAGGACCTCGTCTTCCCCCACCACGAGAACGAGATCGCACAGAGCGAGGCCGCGACCGGCGACACGTTCGCGCGGTACTGGCTGCACGTGAGTCTGCTCGAGGCCGACGACGACGAGAAGATGTCCTCCTCGCTGGGCAACTTCGAGACGGTCGCGGAGGCAGTCGAGCGCCACGGGGCAGACGTCGTCCGGACGTTCCTGCTCTCGACGGCCTACCACAGCCGGGCAACGTACAGCGAGGGGACCGTGAGCGAGGCCGAGAGCCGCTGGGACCGCCTGGAGCGGGGCCACGAGCGGGCTGTCGCGGCCGTCGACAGCGTCGATGCGCGCACGAAGGCGACCGACGAGACGCTCCGTACCGCCGTGACCGAGGCCCGGGAGAGCTTCGAGGCGGCGATGAACGACGATTTCAACACCCGCGAGGCGCTCGCCGCGCTGCTCGAACTCGTGACGGCGGTCAACACACACCTCGATGCGACCGGAGAGTACGACTACCGCGGGCTCCGGGCTGCGGTCGAGACCCTCGAGGAGTTCGGTGGCGGCGTACTCGGACTCTCCTTCGGCGAGTCGGAGCCCACAGGTGAGGTGGGCGTCGCCGACGAGCTCGTGGAGCTGGTGCTCGACGTGCGCGAACGGGAGCGGGCCGCCGGCAACTACGACCGTGCCGACGCCCTCCGGGCAGAGCTCGGGGCGCTCGGTATCGAGGTGCAGGACACCGGGGACGGGACCGAGTACCGGTTCGAGTGACGACACGCCGGCGGGGACAGTCCGACGACAGGTGACAGGACGCCGGCGGACCCGACCGCGAGCAACAGAGCGCGAGTGGGGACGGCCCGACGACAGGTGACAGGACGCCGGCGGAGACAACCCGACCGCGAGCGACGGAACGCGAGTGGGGACGGCCCGACGACGGCTGACCGGAGAGGTGAGGGCTTGATGACGGGGTGTTCCGACCGGTCGAAGGAGGGGCATCTATTCCTCAATGTTTATGCCGTCCGGGTCACTAGCTGTCGTCAATGACAGGAACCGCCGACGAGGAGTTGGGTGACCTGCCGCCGAGCGCGAAACTCGTCTACAAGGTGCTCGATTACAACGGGCCACTCACGCAGAAAAAGATCGTCGAGGAGTCGATGCTGTCGGCGAGAACTGTCCGGTATGCCCTCGAACGACTCGACGAGATCGGCGTCGTCGCCGAGGATGTCTACTTTGCCGACGCGCGCCAGAATCTCTACGAGATAAAAGAGAGCGAGAGCGGAGGCGAAACCGAGCCCGCGCTCTCCGACTGAGCTGTCGGATCGACGGATGCGGTGAGTCGAGCGGAACGTCCGCGGATCACAGTGATGAGTCACAGCGTTTAGGCCGGTCACCGCCGTATCACGTGTATGCCAGTTTCCAGAGACCAGGCCGAGGAGCTCAAGCCGCTCGCGTTCAGAGAGCCGGCCGACGTGCTCGACCCGGCGAAGCTGTACACCGTCTACGAGGTTGCCAGGCTGTTGCAGGGGCTCGACGCGGAGGCGGAGCTCGACCGCCAGACCGAGGACATCCTGCTCGACTGGGCCATCCCCTGGATGCTGTACAACGCCGACAGCCTCGTGTTCGCGGAGCCGGAGTCGGACACGGAGCCCGGTCGGTACGGGCTGGCGACCGACTGATACGGTCGTGCAGAGGTATTTTCACTTCGATTCGGCCTCGGAACGTGTGATATCCTGTCTCTGGCGGTAGTTCATTGCGCACGACCGTATGAGACGACGCTCGCGCACCCGGTCGGGTCGGTGGTTCGTACCAGCGCCAGTTTCAACCGTCGGCCGGGCCAACAGTGGACGTGAATCGGCAGCGACTCGTCGAGCGGCTCACGAGCGAGTTCGGCGCCGAACAGGGGTCGGCACGGACAGTGGCCCGACAGGCCGGGGACCTCGCGGACTCGGGTCGACTCGCCGGGGATGCCGGCTACGAACTCACCGACGGTATCGTGCTCGACAATCTCGGGGACGCCCCCCGGGGGTACACGCTCATCGAGCGGTGGAACTGGTGGGTCGGGTCGCTCGAACTCGCGTACGGCGACACCTACCGCCGGTTCCGTGTCCGGCCCGGTATCGAGTGACCCGGTAGCGTGTGACCGTTCATCGGGTGACACATATCTCCGGAGACCCTCTGTGTGGTATGGAGCTCAGATTTCTCGGCGGCGCGGACGAGATCGGACGGAGCGCGCTGCTGGTCAACGGTTCGTTGCTGCTGGATTTCGGACTGCAGACCTCGACCCCGCTTCGGTATCCGCTGGACGCGGACCCGGAGGCGGTGGTGGTGAGTCACGCCCACCTCGACCACGCGGGCGCGGTGCCGGCACTGCTGTCGGGTGACGCCCGGCCACCGATCCACTGGACACCGCCGACGCGGGCACTCGCGATGGTGCTCGCCCGGGACACGCTGAAACTCCACGGCAACACCCCGCAGTGTCGGTTCACCGAGACGAATCTCCGGCGGGTCACGCAGGTCTCACAGACACACGGCTACCGCGACCCGTTCGAGGCGGCAGGCCACGAGGTCACGCTGTTCGACGCCGGACACATCCCCGGCAGTGCACACGTCCTCGTCGACGACGGGGAGACGCGACTGCTCTGCACCGCCGACTTCCACACCGACGACCAGCGTCTTGTCGCCGGGACGCGGGCCCGTCCGGAGGCCGACATCGTCCTCACGGAGAGCACCTACGCGGACACGACCCACGAGGACCGCGACCGTGTCGAGCAGCGGTTCGTCGACAGCGTCCGGACGACCGTCTGGGAGGGTGGCACCGTCGTCGTGCCGGCGTTCGCAATCGGCCGGACACAGGAGATACTGCTGTTGCTCGCCGACAGCGACATCGACTGCTACGTCGACGGGATGGGCGTCGAGGTGACCCGCCTGCTCCGACAGCACCCCGAGTTCCTCCGTGACCCGGGGGCACTCAAGCGCGCGAGTGCGAACGCCCGCACTGTCACCGGTCGGGACGGCCAGCGCGAGCGCATCGCCGACACGAACACCGTCATCGTCACCACCGCGGGGATGCTCAACGGCGGTCCCGCGCTCTCGTATATCCCCGAGATACGGAGCCACCCAACGAACAAGGTCGCGATGACCGGCTACCAGGTCCCGGGCACCCCCGGCCGGGAGCTGCTGGAGACCGGGCGACTCCCGCTCGACAACGGGGTCGTCCCGGTCAGTGCACAGGTCGAACAGTACGACTTCTCCGCACACGCCGACCGCGAGGGGCTGCGCTCGTTTCTCGACTCCTACCGGGACACGCCGGTGCTCGTTGTCCACGGGGACGACTGCGAGGGGTTTGCCGACCGACTCCGGGCGGACGGCTACGAGGCGAGCGCGCCCGCCGTCGGCGACCAGTTGACTGTCGGGTGATACCTGGGCCGTCGCCAAGCCACGCTCCACCCGAACCCGAGGACACCGACCGGCCGGCCGCCGTCTCTCGTCAGGACCAGAGGACGTGGACCGGTTCTCCACCGGAAACCGGGGGGTCAACGCTTTCGGGACGACAACACACGCCACACGAAACGGGGGGGTCCAGGTGGAGTCACCTGCGCCCGGCGGGTGGCCCCGGGACGCGAGTCGTGAGCGAACTGGCAGAGACGCGCGCGACGCGGCGGGCGTGCCAACCGGCAATCCAGTGCGGGCGGTGTACGGCAGTTCGGCTCACCGGCGGTCGGGGAACCGCCAGGTTGATACCGCCGTACACCGGGTTTCGGGTATGATACGGCTCGTCTGGGGGACGGCTGTCGGTCCGACCGAGAAGGCCGCATTCGACGGTGCGCTGGCGGATGCGGGCGTCCACCAGTACAACCTGCGACGGCTCTCGTCGGTCATCCCGGCGGAGACCGAGATAGAGCGCGCCGGCACGGCGCCGGGGCTCGGCCCGACGGGGAACGTTCTCGACGTGGTGCTGGCGGAGCAGGTCAGCCGACCGGGGGCACGCGCCGCGGCGGGGCTGGCGTGGGCGAGCAACGAGACCGGCGGCGTGTTCTACGAGGTGGGCGACACCGACCCCGAGACTGTCGCCGAACAGTTGCGGGTCGGCATCGAGCGAGGCACGGAGCTACGCGACATCGACGACCCGGTCGAGACACGGGTGGTGACCGCCGACCCCGCCCCCGACCGGTACACAGCGGCCATCGTCGCCGCCGTCTACGGCAGGAGTTCGCCACTGCTGTGACCGTGGCGACACCGTTCCGTGTGCCCTGTCTGGCTCCGCTGTTCTCGGCTCCCATCGTTCTGTTCTCGGCTCCTCTGGTCCCGCGGGGTTCGCGTGTCGAGACCGGGTGGAGCGGTGGATACAGCAGGGTCGCGGGTGAACGTCGTGTATGACCGGAGCGGAGCGCGACGGGCAGACCGGCCGAGAGGTCACAGACGGCGCCGGGACCGAGCGCGTCTGGCTGGTCGAGCGCGACTACACCGACGCGGGACTGGTCACCGTTGTCTACGCGAGCACCGACGGCGAGCGCCATCTGCAGCAACGGCGCTCCAAGCGGATGGTCGTGCGCTCGACGGTCACGGCGGCACGGGACGTGGAGACCGACCGCCTCGAACCCACGCCCGGGGACAGGCGCGACCGGTACGCCGCAGAGGCCGCGCGGATGGCCGACAAACACGACCCCGGCGACGCCGTCTGACCCGACCACCCAGCAGTCGGTGCCGGGGTCGACCTGTCCTCGCAGTCGACGGGAGAGTTCGGGTGAGCGGGCCGGGTCCCGCCGGACACGACAGCGGGGAGTCAGACCCCTTCGACGAGACGCCGGAGGTGCTCGGGTGGCACCGCGCCACGGGCGCTGTACTCGCCGGCGACGAACGTCGGCACGCCGGTGATACCGCGCTCCCGGGCCGTCTCGAAGGCAGTCTCCAGCTGGCCGGCGCTCGACTCGTCGGCGAGTGTCTCGGCGACGAACCCCTCCGGGAGTCCCGCGTCGGTTGCGAGCGCGTCGAGCATCTCGGGGTCGCCGATATCCCGACCGTCCACCCAGAGGGCATCGAACACCGCACTGTGGAAGGCAGGGAACGCCGCGGGGTGCTCCTCGCGTGTACGCAAGGCGACGCGCTGGGCGTCGTACGAGTCGACATCCCGTATCAGTGGCTCCGTCATCTCGACGTCGTACTCCTCGGCGAGGCGCTCGACGTTCTGCCGTGCCTGCTCGAAGTACGCCTCGTCTTTCCCAGTCTCGACGGAGTCGTCGATGCTCCCGTCGGGGCGGCGCTCCCTCCCCCGGAGGTCGAACGGGTGCCAGTCGGCCTCGATTCCGGGACCGTCCCGGCGTTCGCGGTACGCCGCGAGCGAGGCGTAGCCGAGATAACAGAACGGACAGACGTAGTCCGCGTACACGAGCAGGTCGGGGCTCTCTCCCTCGGTCACTCCCGCGTCGGTCTGGTTGTGCATACGTCAACTCGGGCCGGGAGCGGCAAAACGCTGTCCTCGCCAGGTTGTGCCCGACCCGCATCCGTCGAAACCGACGACCGCACCGCGCGTCCGTCGCCGCCGGAGCGCCACGACTGATTATTAACGAGTGTCAGGGAGATAATAACGCTTTTGAGCGTCGAGCAGGTTGTACAGGACAGAGAGCACGTGAGCGCAGTCGAACTGGAGGGCGTGACGTTCGGGTACGGGGAGACGGTCGCGGTCGAGGAGGTGTCACTGTCGGTCGCGGAGGGTGAGTTCCTGGGGATACTCGGCCCGAACGGGTCGGGAAAGACGACGCTATTGCATCTGATGGTCGGGCTGAAGCGGCCCGACAGTGGGGTGGTGCGGCTGTTCGGGGAGCGGGCGACCGCGTTCGAGGACGGCGAGCGGGTGGGCTACGTCGCACAGCGCGCGACCGACCGGGGCGACGCGATGCCCATCTCGGTCCGGGAGACGGTGCTGATGGGGCGGTTTCCCCACGCCGGCCACGGCCGCATCGGGGGCGAGGACCGGGCGGCCGTCGAGCGCGCGCTCGACCGGGTGGGTATCACGGAGCTGGCAGACCGGCCGATAGACCAGCTGTCGGGCGGGCAGCGCCAGCGAACGTTCATCGCCCGCGCGCTGGCCGCCGAGGCGGACCTGCTCGCACTCGACGAGCCGACCGTCGGCGTCGACGTGGACTCGCGGACGGCGTTTTACGACCTGCTCGACGAGCTGAACGCCGGGGGGATGACAATCGTGCTCATTGAGCACGACGTGGACATCCTGACCACGCACGTCGACACGGTGGCGTGTCTCAACCGCCGGCTGTACCACCACGGCGACACCGCATCGTTTCTGGAGAGTGACGCAATCGAGGCGGCCTACGGCCGCCGGAGCGGTGTTCTCGACCACCACGCATGAGCCAGGATACCGCCGACCAGACCGACGAGTCCGCCGACACGCTCACCGAGGAGGTGGGTCGTGACCGTCTGCTGTCGTCGGGCCGACTCCGGGGCGCACTCGAGTATCTGGGCCTGGGGGTGACCGGAGCGCTCGCGGTGGCGATGCTCGCGCTCGTCGCGTTCGACTGGCTCCAGACGTTCCCGGGGACGGCGGGGGCTGTCGGCGAGACCGGGTTCGAGGCATACGAGGGTGCCGGTCGAGTCGTCGACGACCTGCTCGGGACGAACGTGTTCTGGGTGTCGACGACACTCCGGGCGGTCGCAACCGGCGTGCTCGTGGGTGTGATGGCGCCGCTCGTCGGGGCGTTTCTCGTCCACCGGCAGATGGCGCTGATCGGTGAGACACTCGCCCACACGGCCTTTGCCGGTGTCGCGGTCGGTGTCGTCGTCGCGGGGGCGCTCGGACTGTCCGGGAGCGCCGGCCAGCTCCTGCTGGTCGCGCTCGTCGTGAGCGCCGTGGCGGCGCTCGGACTGCAGTGGCTGACCGCACACACCGACGCCTACGGCGATGTCCCGATCGCAATCACGCTCGCGGGCAGTTTCGCGGTCGCGACACTCGTCATCTCGTGGGGTGAGAGTTCGTTCCCGGTTGCGATCGATATCCGGGCGTTCCTGTTCGGTGACTCCGCGATCGTCACCGCCGGCGGCGCGCGTCTCGTCGCGGCGCTCACCGTGGTCGTGGTCGCGCTGGTCGTGGTCAACTACAAGCAGTTCCTGTTCATCACGTTCGACGAGCAGGCCGCCCGTGTCGCACGCCTCGACGTCAGGTGGTACAACGGTCTGCTGGTCGTGATGACCGCTGTCGTCGTGGTCGGCTCGATGCAGATTCTCGGTGTCATCCTCGTCGCCGGAATGCTGGTCATCCCGAGCGCGGCGGCCTCACAGCTCGCCGGGAGCTTCCGGGAGCTGCTGGTGTTGTCTGTGCTTTTCGGCCAGGTCTCGGTGCTCGCGGGGCTCGTCTTCGCGCTCCTCGCGGACCTCCCGAACGGCGGTGCGATAATCCTTGCCGCCGTCTGTCTCTATCTCGTCGCGGTTGCCGTCTCCGGGCGCTCGGCTGGACAGCTCTCCGTCCACTGAGCTACGCGAACTGCGCGTACCCCAGATCGAGGGTCTGGAGGTCGACGATGGGGGCGTAGGCCACGTCGGGGTCGAGGTTGACACTCGCCTGGAAGTCGGTCTGTGACTGCCAGCAGCTGGAGTTGACGGTCAACACCCCGTTGTGTCTGGTGTGTCCGAACTTGTGGACGTGACCCGCGTGGAAGATGTCCGGCACCTCCTCGATGACGAGGTGGTCACGCTCCTCGGGGGCGACACGCACCTGACCGCCGTACTGCGGCGCGAGGTGACGCTTCTCCAGGAGGTAGCTCATCGTCTCCGCCGGGTTCTCGTAGGCCGCACCCGGGAGCTCGGCGATGAGTTCGTCCAGCGAGACACCGTGGTACATCAGCACCGACACCCCCTCGATTGTGACCGTCGAGGGGTTCGCCGAGATTGTCGCGTCGTGGGCGGACATTATCTTCCGGAGTTCGTCGTCGAAGGCAGGCTGTGGCTCCGCCAGCCGCACGGCGTCGTGGTTGCCGGGTATCATCACCACCTCCATGTCTCCGGGCACCTCCTTCAGGTGCTCGCTGAACCGCTCGTACTGGTCGTAGATGTCGACGATATCGAGTTCCTCGTCCTGACCAGGGTAGACACCGACGCCCTCGACCATATCGCCGGCGAGGAGCAGGTACTCCACGTCGGCGGCCGCGTCGCTGTGGAGCCAGTCGGCGAACCGACCCCACGCGTCGGCCAGGAACTCCTGGCTGCCGACGTGGACATCGGAAATCAGCGCGGCACGGACCTGACGGTCTGCCGTCGACGGCGAGTAGGTCCGGGGGATGTCTGGAAACTGGAGACTGTCAACGAACATCACACCCTCGTCGTCACCGCGGCGTTTCGATATCTCGCCCTCGACGGCGATGACCTCGTCACAGAGTACCCGGGGAGCCTTCGCGGCGGGTTCGCTGTCCGCGAGCACCATACAGGGGTAGGTGCCGCTGGTGTCCTCGAGTTCGAACCGCCAGTGACCGCCGGAGGTGGTGTACGCGTCCGCGACCATGCCGACCATCGCGGCCTCGCTGCCGTCCGAGAGGTCGGCGACCGCCGCGGCCGGCCGGTGTGTGACCCGCCCGCGGAGCAGTTCCGACAGTCGCTCGTAACGGTCCCTGAACACCGAGACGAAGTCGCCGTACTCACCGGTTCCCGTACTCTGGATGTCGCCGCTGACCGCTGTCGTGGGGCTGTCCTGCCCGCTCGCCTCACTCCTGGCCTGCTCGTCGGGTCCTGTCGCCACGGTCGACCCCTCCGTTTCGACTGGAGATTCGGTACCGCTCTCCTGTTGTCTTGACCGTCTGTCTCCACCCGAAACGGAGGGGTGGTCGCCGGCGGTGTCGCCCGACGCCTCGTGTGTGGCGTGCGAGCTACCACCGGACTGTGTGGTTTCGAGCGCACGGCTCGCGTGCTCGGCCGACAGGACGAGCGCGTCGTCGGGGGCAAGCGCGACCGCGCGGTCGACGGCCCGCTCGCGGTCCGTGGCCCGGGCGAGCAGCGTGACCGCCTCGCGGTCGGCGTTGTAGCCGCGGTCGGCCAGCGCCGCGACGACGCGGGCAGTCTCCTCGGATGGCACACAGGAACATCGCGGGAGGGAACAAAAAGGGTAGCGAAACGGGCCGCGTCGGCGACCAGAAGGTTCAAATCTGGACCACAGATAGAGAGGGTAATGTCACCCCCAGACGAGAGCGGCGCGGACACGTCGACAGAAAGGGGGAAGAAGGGACCGGAAGGATGGGGTGTGGAGGCCGGCGAGGACGACGATGGAGCCGACTGGGCGCTGCTCGCACGGGACCTCGTGACGAGTGTGGTCGCGGTGTTGCTGCTGGGGGCCTATCTGTTCGCGATAAGCGGTGTCTGGCCGCCGATGGTCGCGATCGAGAGCGGGAGCATGGAGCCGAACATGCAGGTGAACGACCTCGCGTTCGTGATGGACACCGACCGGTTCCAGCCGAGCGAGAGTGTCCAGATGGCAAACGGCAGTGACACCGGCGTCGTGACCGCGGCAGTGGGGGCCGAGACGGGGTACAGTCAGTTCGGCGACAGCGGTGACGTCATCGTGTTCGAGCCGAACGGGAACAGCAGGCGGACACCGATCATCCACCGCGCGATGTTCTGGGTCGAACAGGGCGAGAACTGGTGTGAACACGAGGCCGTCGAGTCCGCGTTTCTCCGCAACACCGACGAGGAGCAGTGCACCGCCAGCCACGCCGGGTTCATTACGAAAGGCGACGACAACCCGACCTACGACCAGGCCGGCAGGGCACCGATAACCGCCCCCGTCAGACCGGGGTGGATCGTCGGGACCGCCGAGACACGTATCCCGTGGCTGGGCTGGTTCCGACTGCAGACCTGAGACGGGGCACAGAAACGAATCTTCATCTGTGGGTGGCCCCAACAGACTGGTGTGACCGATATCGACCTGCGGAGCGTGATGGGTGAGTTCGCAACCGGTGTGACAGCGGTGACACTCGACAGTGAACCGCCACACGGTATCACGGTGAACGCGTTCACGAGCGTCTCGCTGGACCCGCCGCTGGTGCTGGTCTGTCTCGACCACGACACCGAGGCCCACGAGCGCCTTCTCACCGGTGAGGCGACACACTACTGTGTCAACATCCTCTCGGCCGACCAGCTGATTCTCGGGGAGTACTTCGCGGGGATGGCCGACGACGACATAGACCCCTTCGGGGAGCACCCGACAGAGACGGCTGCCACCGGCGCGCCGGTGTTCTCGGAGTCGCTGGGCTACGTCGACTGCTCGGTACACGAGGCTGTCGAGGCCGGCGACCACACTGTCTACATCGGACGCGTCGAGGCGGCGGCCCTGCTCGACGCCGACCGCGATGCGCTCACGTACTACGAGAGCGAGTGGGGGGAGACCGCCTGACCGGTCGAGCACAGGTACGGTCGTGACATCGACCGGTCAGCTGTCGAACCGGGCCTGCACCGAGGGCTGTACGCTGTCCGTGTCACCGAGCCGCGAGTCCGACAGCAGCACACTCTCGGTCTCCTCGAGCGGGACCGAGAGGCTGATCTCCTTCGTGCGGCCGTACCGGCCTTTCGAGACGACCACAGCGTTGACGATACCGAGCATATCGAGCTCGCTGATGAGGTCGGTCACGCGGCGCTGGGTGAGCACGTCGGTGTCGAGTTCCCCACACAGCTGTTTGTAGACGTTGTACACCTCACCGGTGTTGATGCTGTTGACACCCTCCTCCTCGAGCAGTATGATGGCAAAGAGCACGAACTTCGACTGCTGGGGGAGGGTTCGGACGACCTCGATGACACGGTCGATCTCGATTTTCTCCTGTGCCCGGCGGACGTGGTACTCCTCGACGTGGTCGGTGTCGTCGCGCTCGGCGAGTTCCCCTGCCGTCCGCAACAGGTCGAGCGCGCGCCGGGCGTCACCGTGCTCCTGCGCGGCGAAGGCCGCACACAGCGGGATCACCTCGTCGGTCAGCGCGTCGTCGACGAAGGCGACCTCGGCGCGGTGTTCGAGGATATCACGGAGCTGGTTCGCGTCGTACGGCGGAAAGACGATCTCCTCCTCGCCGAGACTCGATTTCACCCGCGGGTCCAGAAAGTCAGTGAACTTCAGGTCGTTCGAGATACCGATTATCGAGACCCGTGACCGTTCGAGGTCCGCGTTCATCCGCGAGAGATTGTACAGTGTGTCGTCGCCGGATTTCTCGACGAGCTTGTCTATCTCGTCGAGCATGATGACGACCACCCGCTCGCGGTAGTCGATAGCGTCGAAAAACGAGCTGTAGACGCGGTCGGTCGGCCAGCCTGTCATCGGGACGTCGTCGAACGACTCGCGGTCGGAGCGTAGCTCCGCAATCTCGTCGGTCACCGCCCGCACGGAGTCGAACTGTGTCCCGTCGAGCGCCGACTGGTCCCGCCGGGCCCGCTTGCGGAGCGTCTCGAGACTGTCGACCTCGGTGTCGATTCGACTCCGATTCTGCTCGATGAACTGGTTCGCGAGCTGTGCGAGCACACGGTACTGGGTGTCCGTGACCTCGCAGTTGATATACTCGACGTCACACGGGACATCGTACTTCTGCGAGGTGGCCTCGAGTTCGTCGCTGACGAACTTCGCACTCGCGGTCTTGCCGGTTCCGGTCTTCCCGTAGATGAGGATGTTCGAGGGTGTGTCGCCGCGGATAGCCGAGACGAGGATGGTCGCCATGCTGTCGATCTGGTCCTCGCGGTGGGGGAGGTCCCGTGGGGTGTAGGCCGGCCGGAGCACCTCCTTGTCCTCGAAGATTGGTTCACCGCTGAGGAGGTTGTCGAACAGACCGGTGCTCTCCCCGCTGTCACTCTCGTCTGTGCGGTCGGGGCCGGAACCGGTCCCCGCGGAGTGGTGGGTGTCCGACACCGACGTGTCACGTGTGCGCTCGCTCGGACTGCTCGACATCTCGAACTCGGACATCTCCGCGTCGTCGGTGTCTGTCTCCCAGTCGTAGCTGTCTGCGTCCACATCACCGCCGGCGCCATCGTCGTGGTCTTCTCTGTCTGACATTGTTCGAGCCCTCTGTTTCAACTGGAGATAGTCGCGTGCAGAGTGAATTTTGCCTGCACAGAGGTCGAAACGCGGTATTTAACCCGTCCCCGGGGAACGCTCGCGTCCAGTTGAACCACAAGAAACAGAGGGTGAGTGGCTATTAACTGTTACGGTTGGTTCGAACGAGAGGGGCGCAATCCGGCGAGACGCAACGAGAGGAGCGCAATCCGACGAGACGCAACAAGAGGAGCGCAATCCGGCGAGACGGTCGGTCTGAACAACTGGGTCGTCCGGCATACCGGGGTCGTCCGGCGTACCGGAACAACCGAACTCGGCGAGTCGGAGCAAAGAGAGGTGTCAGGATTACCGTGACATGCTGGGAGTCACTGTGGGAGAACTGGACGGTCGGCACGGACCGTCGACAGTAAAGATGGTGCAAACCGAGGAGACAGTCGGTCTCGGACGGATCCAGTCCGGCTGGTTCCGCAAGTGTGTGGGGGTCCGGAACCGGACCCCCCCACCCCTTTGTTTCGAGTGGAACCGTGAGAGAGGGTGGGGGGTCCCCCCCGCGGGGGTGTCTAGTGCCTGGGAAAGATTTAATACAGTGGCGTATGAACAAGGTCCGTAGTAGTGAGAAAATCTCAATTGTGATGCGATACACTCTAATCTAGGTTGTATACGAGCGAAATCTAGCTAGAGAGTGCGTCACACTGTTGTTCTCGCGCGCGAAGTGATCCAGACTATACTCGTAGATAACACGTTTACCGCCGATTCTTATGGTTTGTTCACACGAAGACGGTGATCGAGCGACCCCCCCACCCGGTTGTGAGACGGTTCCACTCGAAACAAAGGGGTGGGGGGGTGGCGGGTCTTTCTGCCGCCGTTCACCGGCCGAGACTGTGCCCTCCGACAGAGACTCCGCCGGTGGTCCCGGAGCTGTCTCCTGTCTCCCCCCCGGCCTCTGTCCTCATCCCGACCGTCCCCTCTCTTGGAACCGCCTCCCCTGTCTCCCCCTCTTCGAATCTTGCCTACAGCATGTGCATTCCTTCGACCCCAGCCTGCAGGTTCTTCCATTGCCCCAGTCACGTTGCTCTGGTGTGAGTGTACGGGATGCGTTCGTCGGCGGGATTGTGCGTTCGCCGGCGGGATTAGTTCATCTCTGTGCGACAGTATGCATTTCTTAGATATGTCTGACACAGCGTTAAGTAGATAGCGTCGGCTAAATGTTACAAGGCCCGGCCGGAGGTCGGGAGGACACAATGGGACTACTCACAGGCCTCAGATCGAGCATCGCGCGGGCAGTATCGTCAGTCTTCGCCGACGACGAGCCACGGCGGATCGGAATCTACGGGCCGCCGAACGCGGGGAAGACAACACTCGCCAACCGCATCGTTCGCGACTGGACCGAGCACGGTGACGCGGTCGGTCCAGAGAGTCACGTTCCCCACGAGACACGGCGCGCCCGGCGCAAGGAGAACGTCGAGATCGAGCGTGACGGACGGACAGTCACAATCGACGTGGTCGACACGCCGGGCGTGACGACGAAGGTCGATTACACGGAGTTTCTCGAACACGATATGGACGAGGAGGACGCCGTCCGTCGCTCCCGGGAGGCGACGGAGGGTGTCGCGGAGGCGATGCACTGGTTGCGCGAGGACGTCGACGGCGTCATCTACGTGCTGGACGCGGCACAGGACCCGTTCACGCAGGTCAACACGATGCTCATCGGGATCATCGAGAGCCAGGACCTGCCGGTGTTGATACTCGCGAACAAGATCGACCTGGAGGAGGCCAGCGTTCAGCGCATCCGCAACGCCTACCCCCAGCACGAGACGGTCAAAGTGTCTGCGCTCGAGGGCAACAACATGAACGAGGTTTACGACAAGGTCGCGGAGTACTTCGGGTGAGACAGATGCCAGAGATAAAACCACCAGACGACGGCGACGGTAACGGCGTACAGATCGACCTGATAAGCGGCGAACGGATGGAGGGACTCGCGAGTATGGAGAAGATACGGCTCATCCTCGACGGGGTCCACGACGGCAACATCGTCATTCTCGAGGAGGGGCTCTCACCGGACGAGGAGTCGAGACTGATCGAGGTGACGATGTCCGAAATCAACCCCGACGAGTTCGAGGGCATCGAGATAGAGACGTATCCGAAAAACGACTCCGGTAGCAGGGGGCTGTTCGCCCGGTTGACGAGGTCGAGTTCGCCGAAGAAACTGACCGTGATCGGTCCGGCGAACCGGCTAGAGACGCTGCACAAGGACGAGACGCTCATCCAGACGCTGGTCTCATAATGCCCCACGAGTGTACGGACTGTGGTCGCGCGTTCGAGGACGGCTCCAAGGAGATGCTCTCGGGGTGTCCGGACTGCGGGGGCACCACGTTCCAGTTTCGACCCGATGGACCGGGACCGTCCGAGGAGACAGACGACACGCCGGAGCCACCGGGCCCCGACGTCGACGGCGTCGCGCGGACGGTCGGCAACGCGGCCTCGACAGTCCGGAATCTCGTCGCGGGCGGTCGCCGGTCGGACGACGACCCGGACCCCGGTGTCGGACCGGCCGACGACTCCCGGACCGGAGACGCGAGTCCGGAGCGTGACCCCTCCGGAACCACGGCCGACGCCGGGGCGGTCGCGAACACGAGCGCCGATTCCGGGCACTCCCGGCCGGCAGGTGGTGCGGTCGACACCGGGACCGTCGACACGGACGCCACGAGTGACGGGGAAGCAGATGCCACCGGGGGAGCGGAGACCACCGAGGAAGCGGAGACCACCGGTGGAGTCGAGGCCACCGAGAAAGCGGAGGCGACCGGTGGAGTCGAGACCACCAAGAAAGCGGAGGCGGCCAGAGAACCGGAGGCGACCGGTGGAGTCGAGACACCCGAAGTCACAGTGGATTCGGATACAGCGGGGGAGGGTACGAGCGATGGAACCGGACAGTCCGGGGCCAGCGCGGACGTGGACTCCACCGACGAGGCAGGCGGACTCGACCCGATGGAGGCCGACTGGCCCGGCACCGACGACGGAGAGCGCGGCACGGCCAGTCCCGACACCGCGCGGTCGGACACCGGTGACGGTATCGTCGAGGCTGACGAGCGACCCTCCGGGTCTGGGAACCCACAGGACCGGCCGCCGGTTCCGGACCCCCGGCCACTCTCCGCGCGGTCCGGGGACGGTGAGGAGCCGGAGACCGACGAGGGGAGCAAGGAGAGCGCGGATGTCACGGGCGAGGGGTCCGGTGAGCGGCCGTCACTGTCAGAGCTCCGGGCAGAGCTCAACGACCAGTTCGAGTCCATCCGTGTGGTCGCACCCGGTCAGTACGAACTCAACCTGATGGAGCTGTACGACCGACAGGAGTACATCATCGCGCTGCAGGAGGACGGCAAGTACACCGTCCAGGTTCCCGACCGCTGGGAGTGAGACAGCCCGCTCCGGAGTCGACTGTCGAGCGAGAGACGACAGCACCGATGGGTCCGGGTCGTCCTCGTTGTACTGTCGGCTGTAAGCCAATGGCACATTTCGGTACCCCAGGGTGCCGAATCGGGCCACGAAGTTACAGCCGACAGTATTACTCGACACGCAGTGTCAGCGTCAGCTCCGCCCCATCGGCGAGCGCGGCGACGAGTTCGTCGTCGAGGTCGGCGGCGGCTCTGTCCATCCCGACGGCAACGGTGCGGTCGTCGGTGTACTCGCTGGTGCGACAGACAAGCGACCGGTCGCTGTCGAAGGTCAGGTCCGGGTGACCCCGGCCCTCGACCCGCTCCGTGTGACCCTCGACCGAGAGCTCCGCCACAATCGTCGCATCGGCCTGCTGGCAGGCGGTGACGAACGGGTCGTCGAACTCCGCGGGGACGCGGTCGGCCTCGATACCGAGGATGCAGTCACCCGCCGGCGTCAGGAAATCGTCACTGGTCACCTCGAACGTGCTCGCGTGCTGGGCGGTGACGTTCTCGTGACCCCGGGCGTGAATCACTCTGTCCATATCCTATCCAGACCTCGAACCGGGCCACAGAACACACCTTCGCTTCCGATGGCCTCCTCGCTCTCCGGTGGCCTCCTCGCTCTCCGGTGGTCTCCTCGCTCTCCGGTGGTCTCTGACGACAGACTGATACGCCCCTCTCTTTCGGGTGGAGCACCGAAACTGCAGGAGCAGAGACACCTCTGTTTCGGGTGGAGTCAGGC
>CAZFMN010000014.1:32363-40587 GCA_964520075.1 uncultured Halobacteriales archaeon
GTGGAGCACCGAAACTGCAGGAGCAGAGACACCTCTGTTTCGGGTGGAGTCAGGCAGTGTGAGCGAACACGCCGGTGTTTCGGGTGGAATCGGGAGCGGGCATCGCGGGACCGCGCCTGCTGGCTCGACCGGGGTGTGGTCCCCGGGCCGGGCCAGGCAAAACAGTGCTACAGCCGTTCGCGCAGTAACTGGTTCACCTCGCCAGGGTCGGCACTGCCGCCGGTGGCCTGCATCACCTGGCCGACGAGGTAGTTGAGCGCGCCGCCCTCGCCGGCGTGGAAGTCCTCGACTGCGCCGGGGTTCTGTTCGATCGCCTGTTCGACCGCGGTCTCTACCGCGTCCCCGCCGGTCTTGCCGAGACCCTCCCTCTCGACGATGGTGTCGGGGTCGTCTCCGTCGTCGAGCATCCCGCGCAGCACCACCTCGCGGGCGTTCTTTGCCGTAATCTCCTCCTCGGCGACGAGTTCGACCAGACGGGTGACCTCGTCGAGTCGGTCGGCGATGTCGGTGATAGTCATGTCGCGGTAGTTGAGTTCACCGAGCAGTTCGTCGGCGACCCAGGTCGCGGCGAGGTCGGGGTCGAACTCCCCGGCGACCGCCTCGTAGAAGTCCGCGACCTGTTTGGTGCTCGTGAGCTTGTCCGCGGCCTCGGTGCTCAGCCCGTACTCGCCCTGGAACCGCTCGCGCCGGGCGTCGGGCAGTTCGGGTATCTCGATCTCGTCTTTCCAGTCGCTGACCCGCAGCGGCGGCAGGTCGGCCTCGCGGAAGTACCGGTAGTCTTTCTCCTCCTCCTTCGAGCGCATCGAGACGGTGATGCCCCGGGACTCGTCCCAGTGGCGGGTCTCCTGTTCCACCTCTCTGCCGCGCCTGATGGCGTTTTTCTGTCGCTGGGCCTCGTAGGAGAGGGCCTTCTGTGCGCCCTTGTGACTGGAGATGTTCTTTACCTCGGTGCGGTTTGCCGCCGCCAGCCTGTCCTCGTCTCTCTCACCCTCGAGGGCGTCGGCCTCGACCACCGAGAGGTTCGCGTCGATGCGGAGACTGCCGTCGCGGGCGGCGTCGAACACGCCGAGATACTCCAGTATCTCCTCGAGTTTCGAGAGAAACGAGCGCACCTCCTCGGCCCCGCGGAACTCCGGTTCGGTGACGATCTCCATCAGCGGCACACCGGCGCGGTTGTAGTCGACGAGTGTGTACTCGGCAGTGTCGATGGAGCCGCCCTTGTGCCGGAGGCTCCCGGGGTCCTCCTCGAGGTGGGCCCTGCGGATCCCCACCGACCGGCGCTCGCCCTCGACGCTGAACTCGATACGACCGTCCTGACAGATCGGCTCGTCGTACTGGGTTATCTGGAAGTTCTTCGGCAGGTCCGGGTAGTAGTAGTTCTTGCGGTGAAACCGTGTCTCCTCCGGGATGTCCGCCTCGATTGCCTTTCCCACCTTCACCGCGGCCTCGACGGCCGCCTCGTTGAGCACCGGCAGCGACCCCGGCAGGCCGAGACAGACCGGACAGGTCTGCGTGTTCGCCTCGTCGGCGGGCTCGGTCGAACAGTCGCAGAATATCTTGGTGTCGGTTTCGAGCTGGACGTGTACCTCCAGCCCGATGACCACCGCGAGGTCCCGCTGTACTTGTGCCATTGTCACCGGTTCGCCACGACAGAGTATAGACGTTTCGCCCGGGACTGCTTTACACCCCACTGGCCCGGACTGGACCGTTCCCGGTCTCTCCGAACTCTCCCGCCTCGTCTGGCGACATCCGACCGACTGCCCGGTACTGAAACGACCCCCCGGCGTTCTATCGCGCTATTTATGAATGTCTGACATACGTTTATATGACCGGAGGAGTATTGTCGTGTATATGTGTGGTAATAGAGTCGAGGAGCTGGAATCGCGCGTGCAGGAACTGGAGGCCTCCGTCCGGGGACTGACAGACGAACTCATCGAGTGCAAGGTGCGTTTGCGCGATCTCGAGGACGCCGGAGTCGAGGACGAACTGCTGGCCGAGATGGACGAGGCGAGAACAGAGACAGCCGACGACGGCGGAGCAGCCGAGACCGCCGAGTCCGACAGCCCGGAGAGTGCCGAGTCGACCGACGACACGGAACAGCCTGGCACGAGAGCGGACAGTTCCGCGGAGGCGACCGGCGAGCACGAGGACAGCCCCGCGGACTCGACTGCGACCGACGGCGTCTCCTCCGGTACGGAGCTCTCGGACGGGACAGAGGTCGTCGGCGCCGACGAGAGCGGTGACGACACACCTAACCCCGACGACGACAAATCCGAAGACGACACGGGAAGCGACATCATCATCGCGTGAGCTCCCGGGTCCCCCAGCACCCGCATGTATATAAAAGAACTCGTCCTCGACAAGTTCAAGAGCTTCGGCCGGAAGACCCGGATTCCGTTCTACCAGGATTTCACGACGGTCACCGGTCCGAACGGGTCGGGCAAGTCGAACGTCATCGACGCCATCCTGTTCGCGCTCGGACTCGCCCGCACCTCCGGCATCCGGGCAGAGAAGCTGACAGATCTCATCTACAACCCCGGCCACCAGGAGGGTGAGTCGTTCCAGGGTGACCGGGAGGCGAGCGTCGAGGTGGTGCTCGACAACAGCGACCGGACGGTCTCCCGCGGCCAGGTGGTCAGCGCCGCCGGCACCGAGACGGTCGGTGACGTCGACGAACTCGTCATCAAACGCCGGGTGAAAGAAACCGAGACGAACTACTACTCGTACTACTATATAAACGGTCGCTCGGTGAACCTCGGTGACATCCGGGACCTGCTCGCGACCGCCGGGGTCACACCCGAGGGGTACAACGTCGTCATGCAGGGTGACGTCACGGAGATACTCAACATGACACCCCGGGCCCGGCGGGAGATACTCGACGAGATCGCCGGTGTCGCCGAGTTCGACGAGAAACGGGCCGACGCGTTCGAGGAGCTCGAGGTCGTCGAGGAGCGCATCGAGGAGGCAGACCTGCGTATCGAGGAGAAAGAGACCCGGCTCGACCAGCTCGCCGACGAGCGCGAGACCGCCCTCCAGTACGAGCAGCTCCGCGAGGAGAGAGAGACCTACGAGGGGTACCAGCGGGCGGCACAGCTCGAGGAGCGTCGCGACGACCTCGCGGACGTCGAGACCGCCCTCGCGGACGCCGAGACCCGGCTGGCAGACCGGCAGGCGACACTCGACGAGCGCCAGAGCGAGGTGATGGAGCTGGAGGAGCGGCTCCAGGCGCTCAACAACGAGATACAGCAGAAAGGTGAGGACGAACAGCTCGAGCTCAAACGCGAGATAGAGGAGATAAAGGGAGACATCGCACGGCTGGAGGACAGTATCGAGAGCCAGCGCGAGCACATCGAGGACGCCGAGACCGAGCGCCGGCAGGCGTACGTGAAGATAGACCGCAAACAGGAGACACTCGAGGACCTGGCGGCCAACGTCAGGGAGCGGAAAGTAAAGAAGTCATCGGTGGCGGCGGACATCCAGGACAGACAGAGCAGCCTCGCCGAGGTGGAGGCCCGCATCGACGAGGTCGGCGCGGAGTTCGAGGAGGTGAAAAACAGCCTCCAGGAGAGGAAGGCGGACCTGGAGGCGGCGCGGGCAGACAAAAACGAGCTCCAGCGCGAGCAGGACCGTCTCATCGACGAGGCCCGCCGACGCGAGACCGAGGAGAGCGAGACAGAGAGCGAACTGGCGGCGACCCGCGAGCGGCTCCCCGAACTGGAGGCCGAACTCGAGGACCTGTCGCTCGAACTCGAGAAGGCGGTAGAGAACCGGGAGACGATCGGTTCGGTCGTCGACGACCTGCGCGAGGAGCGCCGGGACCTGCAGGACCGGCTCGACGAGCTCGAGGACGACCTGAACGCCGCTCAGCAGGAGTACGCCGAACTGGAGGCGAAGGCGAGCCAGACAGGTGATTCCTCGTACGGTCGGGCGGTGACGGCCGTGCTTGATGCCGACATGGAGGGCGTTCACGGGGCAGTCGCACAGCTCGGCAGTGTCTCCGGGCGGCACGCGACGGCCTGTGAGACCGCCGCCGGCGGTCGACTCGCGAACGTCGTGGTCGACGACGACGGGGTCGGCCAGCGCTGTATCGACTACCTGAAATCGCGCAACGCCGGTCGGGCGACCTTCCTCCCGCTGACAGAGATGCACCAGCGCTCACTGCCGACCCCCCCGGCCCGTGGGGGTGTCGTCGACTTCGCGTACAACCTCGTCGAGTTCGACCGGGAGTACGCCGGTGTGTTCTCGTACGTGCTGGGCGATACGCTGGTGGCCGAGGATATCGAGACGGCCCGGGAGCTGATGGGTGAGTTCCGTCTGGTGACACTCGACGGTGACCTCGTGGAGAAATCCGGCGCGATGACCGGCGGCTCGAAGAGCGGGTCGCGATACTCCTTTGCGGGCAGCCGGGGCCAGCTCGACCGTGTGGCGGCCCGCATCCGCGAGCTCGAGACGGAGCGAGAGTCGGTCCGCGAGGAGATGCGTGGTGTGTCGGAGCGACTCGAGGACGCCCGGGACAGGGAGACCGACACGGCCGAGCAGGTCCGGGAGATACAGGCCGATATCGAGGCCCGCGAGCAGGAGCTCGAGGAGACCCGCGAGCAGATAGCACAGCTCGAGACAGACCTCGCGGAGATCGCCGAGGAGCGCGAGTCAGTCGCGGCGGAGATGGACGAGCTGGAGGCCGCAATCGCCGACAAGAACGAGACAATCGCCGGCATCGAGTCCGAGATCGACGAGCTGGAGGCCGAGGTCGAGGACTCGGAGCTGCCGGAGCTGACCGCGACCGCCGAGCGGTTGCGCGAGGAGATCGACGACCTGAACGACCGCAACGACGACCTCGACACCGAGCTGCGCGAGCTCGAACTCGAACGCGAGTACACGCAGGAGGCGATCGAGGAGCTGGAGACCGAGATCGAGGACGCAGAGGACCAGAAAGCCGCGGCGGAGAACCACATCGAGGAGCTGGAGGCCGAGATCACGGGCCGGGAGGCAGACCTCGAGGACCGGGAGGCGGCGGTTGCCGACCTCGAGTCGGAGCTGGTCGAGCTGAAAGCCGAGCGCGAGGAGCTCCGGGAGGAGGTGCGGGCCGCCCAGGAGCGGCGCAACGAGGCCCGCGAGCAGGTCAAACAGGTCGAGAGCGAGCTCGACGGTCTCCGGGACGAGCGCGACCGCCTGGAGTGGGAGATAGACGAGCTCGAATCGGCGGTCGGCGAGTACGACCCCGGTGAGATACCCGACCACGAGACCGTCGAGCGGGAGCTCGAGCGTCTCGAGGGGGAGATGGCCGCGCTGGAGCCGGTCAACATGCTCGCAATCGAGGAGTACGACGAGGTGGCGGCGGAACTCGAGGAGATACGCGGGAAACGGGAGACGCTCGTCGAGGAGGCCGACGGCATCCGCGAGCGCATCGAGACCTACGAGGCCCGCAAGAGAGAGACGTTCATGGACGCGTTCGAGGCGATCGACGAGCAGTTCCGGGCGGTGTTCGAGCGACTCTCGAACGGGAGCGGTCGGCTCCACCTCGAGGACGAGGACGACCCCTTCGCGGGCGGGCTGACGATGAAAGCCCAGCCCGGTGACAAGCCCATCCAGCGACTCGACGCGATGAGCGGCGGCGAGAAGTCACTGACCGCGCTCGCATTTATCTTCGCCATCCAGCAGCACAACCCCGCCCCGTTCTACGCGCTCGACGAGGTGGACGCCTTTCTCGACGCGGCGAACGCCGACCTCGTCGGCGAACTGGTCGACGAACTCTCCGATGAGGCGCAGTTCGTGGTCGTCTCGCACCGCTCTGCGATGCTCGACCGGGCCGAGCGCGCAATCGGCGTGATGATGCAGGAGAACAACGTCTCCGCCGTGACCGGTATCGACCTCTCGGGTGACCCCGAGGTGCCCGCCGATGACTGACCCGCCGTCCCGGCGACAGGGCGCTCCTCACCGGGGTGACAGCGCGTGAACGACCCCGACGACATCCCACTCGATATCACCGGCCACGAGGACCGGACCCCGCCGTCGGAGTCGACCGACCCCGGACCCCTCGACGGCGGTTCCGACACCGGTGTCGGTGCCGAGGACGAACCCGACACCAGTAACGGGTCCACCGACGGTGACTCGGGCGACCCTCCCGGACAGACCGAGACAGAGGAACAGACCGAGACAGAGGAATCCGGGGAGGTCGAACCGGTCGAGGTGCTCGTTCAGCTCGCTGAGGACGGCGAGATCGACCCCTGGGATATCGACATCGTCGCGGTGACGGACAAGTTCCTGTCGCGGCTGGACGGGTCGGACCTGCGGGCGTCGGGGCGGGCGCTGTTCTACGCGAGCGTGCTCCTGCGGATGAAAGGTGACACCATGCTCGGTGACGAGGAGGCCGAGGAGCCCGAACCGGAGCCCTGGGAGCAGGCACTGCAGGGTGGTGAGGATATCGAGACACTCGACGAGGACCCGTTCGCGGCGCTCGAAGAGGAGATGGACCGCCGTCTGGAGCGCAAGCGGGCCCGCGGGATGCCACAGACACTCGACGAACTCGTCCGCGACCTGCGGGAGGCCGAGCGCGAGACCTGGTGGAAGAACTCCCGGGAGTACGACACCAGCGGGAGTCCCGACAGCAGTCGGCGCGAGCCACGGGAACTCGACTACCACGCCACCGACGAGTTCCGGATGGACGACGAACCGACTGCCACCGACGTGACCGAGCGCACCCACGGTGAGGACATCGAGGCGCTCGTCGACAGGGTGGCGGCTGCGCTCCGCGAGCAGTACGACCAGGGCCGGGTCGAGGTGCTCTTTCGCGAGGTGGAGACCGTCGCCGGGTCCCGCGTCGAGACGTTCCTCGGACTGCTCTTTCTGGCCCACCGCGGCGATATCCGACTCCGGCAGGACGAGATTTTCGGTGACCTCTGGATACAGGACCCCGCCGCTGTCGGTGGGTCGGACGAGGCCGTCGCGGACTGAACCGCCGCGTTCTGCCGGAGCGGGGATGCCACGCTTCACCCGAACGAGGATGCCACGCTCAGGTCCACTCGAATCCGCGCCGGTACGCGAGCGCGTACGACCCGACCAGAACAACCGGGAGAAACACCGCGGTGATCGCAACCTGAGTGAACGGGTCCGGCGGACTGACCACCGCGCCGACGATGAACGCACCTATCATCAGTACGGCGGTTCCGATCAGGAACTGTCTGAACTCCTCGGAGGCCATACCTGACTGCACGAACTGCCGGCTTGTCATCGTTTCGCGTTCTGTCGCCGGTTCCATCAGGTGACCCGGCACCGAACGCCTGCTCGTCGGACCGGCGAACACTGGCCGTCGGGTCGACAGCCACGTTCGACCGCACGGGACTGCCACCGACGACAACCGCGCCGGAACTCCGTTCTCTCCCGTCGCGACACCGGGCGACCCCTCCGTTTCCGGTGGAGTTGTCACGCTCAGAGCAGTCCGGAAGCCGTCGGTGTTCTCCCGACGTCTGTGGGTTTCCGTCAAACACTCGCAGTCGGTACGACAACTGCTGAAGCGATGGATATTTTATCTGTCGGTCGAAACTGCGTATATGAACGAATCGACACGGGCCGTGCTGTGCCTCGTAGTCGGTCTCTTCGCGGGGGTCAATCTTGGCTTCGTGTTCGCGCCCGACCCGACGGGCGTTGCACCGCTCGCCCTCGCCGTCGTGATTACAGCTCTCGTCGGCGGCTACCTCTACCAGTCATCGGCTTTCCGTGACGCGACTGCCGACGAGGTGTAGTTCCTTCGACTCAGACAGAGCGCTATCGGTCGTGTCTGCTTTCGGGGCGAACAGTATCTCGTTCGATATCTGTCCCGGATACCAGTGTCGGGTTCAGCACGACGGCCGCCGCCGTCACCACCGCACCCGAAAGCCGCTCTCGCCCTGTGGCTCCTCGTGTGTCACGTCGACACCCGCGACGCGGGCGGCGGAACTGCCCTCGTGACAGAACGACACGAGTATCTCGACATCCTCCGCCGGTCCCTCGAAGACAGCCTCGACGCGCCCGTCGTCGAGGTTGCGGACCCAGCCGTCGACGCCGTGTTCGCGGGCGGTATCGCGGGTCGTCGCCCGGAAACTCACACCCTGTACCGTCCCCGAGACGAAGACGTGTGCCCGTATCCGTTTGCTCATACCTGCCTGTTCGTGGACCGCGTTCAAAATGCTCCCGACTGTCTCGTCGTCGGAGCGGTCGATTGACGGCCGAACTGCCGTCGTTCACC
>CAZFMN010000015.1:0-26323 GCA_964520075.1 uncultured Halobacteriales archaeon
CACCACGGACGGCACGGTCGGGTCCGACGGGGGCGGCGACGGAGCCACCGACGGGGGCGGCGACGGAGCCACCGACGGGAGCGGTGACGGAGCCACCGACGGGAGTGGTGACGGAGACACGGACGGGAGCGGTGACGGAGACACGGACAGGAGTGGTGACGGCGAGAGTACAGACGGGACAGGACCCGGGTTAGGTGTCGGGGCAGCGCTCGCGGGGGTGGGCGGGTACCTGCTCGCCCGGCGTGCGGGCGGATTAACTGACTCCCGGGGTGAGTAACGAGCGATGTCGAACGCAAAGGGCGACCGCCGGGAGCGTGAACTCGTCAACAGACTCGACGAGGCGGGGTTCGCGGTGATGCGCGCACCGGCGAGCGGGAGCGCGACGGACCGGGAACTGCCGGACGTGCTGGCGGGGGAGGGTGAACGGTTCTACGCGATCGAGGCGAAATCCTCCGCGGGTGACCCAATCTACCTCGACGGCGAGGAGGTCGAGGCGCTGGTCTACTTCGCCCGGAACTTCGGGGCCAAACCGCGCATCGGTGTCCGGTTCGACCGCGAGGACTGGTACTTCTTCCACCCGGACGACCTGTACACAACCGACGGCGGCAACTACCGCGTCAAACTGGAGCGGGCACTCGCCGACGGCACAGATTTCGCCGAACTCACCGGCCACTCGCGGAAGGTCACTCTCGACGAACTGGCCGAGCGCGACGACGACTCCGGCGACGAGCGACGCCGCGAGGTGCTGGCGGCCGTCGAGCGTGGCGACCTCGACGTCGAGGAGGCCGTGGAGATGCTACGCTGACCGGTCTCCGCGGGAGCCGGTAGTGTGGTGTCGACGGCCCGCGGGACAAGATTCAATTCGGCGGGTCACGTTCGGTAGGGTATGCCACGCTGTTCGAGCTGTGGCGAGTGGGTCGAGGAGGACCAGCGCTTCTGTGGGTACTGTGGGCTGAAGATCCCCGACGAGACAGACGGCAGTCGGTGGGAGCAGTCGGCTGTCGAGTCCGACGAGGCGGAGACAGCAGGCGAGGGCGGGGAGCGCCGGACAGATGCAGGCCGGGCCAGCGACGACCTGGCACCGCCGAAGCGGGAGTCGGTGCTCGAGTTCGTGCTGGGTCACCCGTTGCGCCGGGGTCGTCGACCGGTGCTGGTCAGCGCGGCGTTGCTCCTCGGGGGCGTGCTCGTCCTGCCGGCGCTGTTGCTGGCCGGCTACAGCTACCGGGTCGGGCGGGGTGTCGTCCTCGAGGAGGAACGGCCCCCGGAGTACGGCAACTGGGGGCGCCTGCTGATGGACGGCATCCGCCTGGTCATCGTGGTGAGTCTGCCGACACTGCTGTGGGCCGCCGGAACGGTGCTGCTCCTGAGCGTGGTGGTGTTCCTGCTCCCGGTGTCGGACAGACTCGTGCCGCTGGTGAGTGCGCTGTCGGGGGTCGGACTGCTGTGGTTCCTCGGCGCGTACGTCGTCGCGTTCGTCGGGAACGACAGCGTCGTCAGCACGTTCCTCGGTGGACGTGCACGGACCGTGCGGGCCGACCCGTCGTATCTCGGACACTGGCTGCTCGTGGTGGTGCTGACGGTGGTGACGCTGGTGGCGGCGCTGCTGGTGGCCGGACCGGCCCTGCTGGTGCTCGCCGCCGACGTCGGGTCGCCGGCCCTGCTCGTGCTCGCGGTGCCGACACTCGGCGGTCTGGCGCTGGTGTTCGGGTTCGCGGTGCTCGTCGGCCTGACATACGCCGGCTACATCTACCACGGGGCGGCCGACCGCGGGGTCGTGCCGCCGCCGGCAGCGAACCCCGGTATGAGCCCCGGTGCGGTCGGGTTCGGGCGGGAGACCGACTCGGGCGGGCGGGAGTCACCACCCGAGGACGACCGGTGACCGGAAGACACGAACCGCCGGGAGCCCTCGGTGCGGGTGTGCTCTGGCCCGACGCCGCCCTCTGGACACTCGCGGTCGCGCTGTTCGTCGTGGGTGACTGGGCGACGACCCGGTACGGGCTGTCGCGGAACGGACTCGTCGAGCGGAACCCGCTCGCACGCCGCGCCATCGAGCGCCTCGGTGTCACCCTCTCTCTGCTCCTGCTGAAAGGCTCGGCCCTCCTGGTCGCGCTGTGGGGGTACGCCTACGCCGCGGGGGCCGCCAGCACCCGGTCGTACCGACTGCTCTTTCCGACCGTAATCGTGCTGGTCGGGGCGACCACCACCCTCCGCAACCTGCAGGTGCTCCTCGTCCACCGGGAGTGAGACGTGACGGCGGACACCCGCCGCCGGCACGTTCTCGGGCGTGACCCCGAGGTGAGTTCACGTGGTGGTGCTCGGACTGACACACTCGCCGGCAGAACTCGTCGAGACGCGGCGGAAACGCGTCGGTCGACTCGCCGCCAGCGCCCGGATACCAGCCTGTTTTTCTGTGTCGTCACGGACCGGTGGTGTGCGGGCCGACAGAGTGGACGGGCGTGGGTGCGGGTCGCCCGGAGACAGCACGCTTAGTATGCTCGACGGCAAATCGATTGCATGGCACAGGCAGACAGGTCGCACCGTCGGGAACGGGGCCGATGACAGACTCCGACATCTCAGCCCAGAGCGGGCCGCCGACCGCGGACGTCGCGGCGGCCCGTGAACTCGTGGAGGCGGTCGTTGCGAACGTCGAGACGGTCGTCGTCGGGAACCGCGAGACAGTCGAACACGTGGTGACGACGCTGCTCGCGGGGGGACACGTCCTGCTGGAGGACGTCCCCGGCGTCGGGAAGACAGTGCTCGCCAGGTCGGTCGCCGCGAGCGTCGACGGCGAGTTCAGCCGCGTCCAGTTCACACCGGACCTGCTCCCGGCGGACGTGACCGGGGTCAACGTCTACAACGAGGCCTCCGGCGAGTTCGAGTTCCGCCGGGGCCCCGTGTTCGGGAACGTGATGCTGGGTGACGAAATAAACCGTGCGCCGCCGAAGACACAGTCGGCGCTGCTGGAGGCGATGGAGGAGACGCAGGTGACAGTCGACGGGGAGACGCGGTCGCTGCCGGACCCGTTTTTCGTCATCGCGACACAGAACACCGTCGAGGGTGACCGGACATACGAGCTGCCGGTGGCGGAGCGAGACCGGTTCACGAAGCAGCTGACGATGGGCTACCCCGGCGACGAGGAGGAGACGGCGTTGCTCGGTCGGGTCGTCGACGGCCACCCGATAGACGAGCTCTCGGCGGTGGTCGGGCTGGCGGAGTTGCGCCGGGCTTGCGCGACCAGCGGCGCGGTCAGGGTCGAGCGGCCGGTCCGGGAGTACATCACCCGGCTGGCGGCCTACACCCGCGAGCACGCCGAACTCGGGGTGAGCCCCCGCGGCAGTATCGCACTGCTCCGGACCGCACAGGCCCGGGCGGTGCTCGACAGCCGCGAGTACGTCATCCCCGACGACGTACAGCGGGAGGCCCCGGCGGTGCTCCCGCACCGCATCATCGGGAGCGAACGCGAGGCCGACCGCATCGTGACCGACGCACTCGAGACAGTGTCGGTGCCATGAGAGGGGGAGACACCGCACGGGCGACACTCGGTGACGCCCTGTCCAGGGTCGGCGAGCGGGTGAGCGGTGAGCGGGCTGCCGGACCGCGGCTGACCCGCCGTGGCTGGGCGCTCGTCGGGGTGGTGGGGCTGTTCCTGGCGCTTGGCTGGAGCTCCGGTGCCCGGCAGATAAACGCGGTCGTCGCGCCGGCGCTCGTTGCCCTGCTGGTCGGGTTCGTGAGCGTGCGGCGGTCGGGGTGCGAGACAGTCGAACTGGGGTCGCCGCCGCCGGGGGTGCCGGGCGAGGAGCGCACGTTCGTCGTCGAACTCGAGGGGGAGGGGCTGGCGACGGTGGCGCTCGGCCTGCCCGAGTCCACACCGCTGGCCGGCGACGGCGGAACCGATGCCCGCGCGACGGTGACACTCCCGGAGACCGTCGAGTGGACGGTGTCGCCCGTCGAGCGGGGTGTCTACGAGATCGGCCCGCTCGAGGTGCGGGTACACGGCCCGCTGGGGCTGGTCGAGGCTCCAGTCCAGGAGCGGGCCAGTGTCGAACTCGTGGTCTACCCGCGCCGGTACGACCTGACAGAGCCGGCAGCGGCCAGCGGAGAGTTGCACACGCGACAGGAGACGGTCACCCAGGAGTTCGACCGGGTCCGGGAGTACACCCCCGGCGACCCGCTGCGGAAGGTCGACTGGAAGTCGAGTGCGAAACACAGCGACCTCCACGTCGTCGAGTTCTCCGAGCACGCGGGCCAGGAGGCGGTCGTGATCGCGGGGGTGGCCGCCAGAGCGGCCGCCGACGAGATGGCCCGGGCGGTTGCGACGCTGGCGGATGCGGCACTGAATGCCGGGCTCGATGTCGGTGTGACGGTGCCGGCGGGGCACCGCGACCCCGACAGCGGGCCGGCCCACCGCGAGCGACTCCTCCGGTTGCTCGCCCGCACCGGGCCGAGCACGCGTGCCGACGGCTACACCGCGGCGGGAGCCAGCGTCTCCGACGGTGTCGATATCGTCGTCGACGCCGGCTACCCGTCGACCGGTGACAGCCCCTGGGAGCCGACAGTCCGGACAGCCTACGACTCGTACTCGCTCGGGGAACTGCGCGCCGACGACACGGAGGGAGAGACATGAGTCTGGCCCCGGCCGACCGGCTGTCGACGCGTGTCGGGAGCCTGTCGACGGCCCCCGACAGGGAGCAGGCCGTGCGGGCCGGCACACTGCTCAGCACGCTGGTGCTCGTCTGGACGTTCACGCTCGTGTTGCACGACGTGGTGGCTACAGTCGGTGACCCGACAGCGTTCCGGCTGGTCGTGGCCGGGTCGCTCGTCGCCGCGACGGTGGCGTGGCCGGTGGTCAGACTCGGGCGGGCGGTACGGGTCGGGGTCGCGGTGTTCGTCCTCGGGCTGTTGCTCTACGGGCTCTCTGTCCCGGCGGCCCTGCGGCCGTCGGTCGCACTCTCCGGGACGCTCGAACTCGTTACCGGTCGGAGCGCGCTCTGGGTCGTCAGGGTCGACCTGTGGGCGCTGCTGGTGACCCCGGTCCCGGTGTTTCTCACGTGGCTGCTCGCGCTGCGACGGCGGTACGTCGGGGCGGCGACGGTCGGCGGCGGGTCGCTCTGCCTGCTGGTGTTGACCGGGGACGCGGGGCTGTCGGTGACGCTTCTCGGGGTCGTTGCGGCGGGCGGGGTCGTCGGTCTCGGCGACGTGATGCGGCGTGCACGCTCGGTCAGGGCGGTCGAGCCCCTCGTGGTCGTGCTCGCGGTGATGGTCGTCGCACCGTTCGTGTTCTCGGTCGTCCCCGGCGGAGCGGCGGGTCCGCTCGGGACACTGGGTGACAGCGGTATCACGATGGAGGAGAACGTCGTCGGGGCCGACGGTGACCTCGACATCGTCGGCAGTATCGAACAGAACCCGGACGTGCGGTTCGTGGTGGACGGTGACCGGCCCCGGTACTGGCGCACGGGGAGCTACGACCGGTACACCGGTGACGGCTGGATACGGTCGGGCGGCCCCGGTCAGGATGGGGGTCTGGCCTCGCCGGGAGACGCTGACGTTGCGAGCTACCGGGTCGAGACGCGCTCGTCGCTGGGGGCGGTGCCGGCCCCCTGGCGGCCGGTCGGTCTGGACGGCATCGACAGTGTGTCTATCGCCCCGGACGGGAGCCCGGAACTGGACGGCAGACTCGGCACCGGGGAGACGTACACCGTCGAGAGCACGGTCCCCGACGTGTCGCCGTCGGTGCTGGCCGGGGCCGACGGTGAATACCCCGAGGAGGTCACGGGGCGGTACACACAGCTCCCGGCGAGCACGTCCGACCGCGTGGCCGAGCGCACCCGCGAGATAGCGGCCGACGCCGAGACGCCCTACGAGACAGCGGTCGTGGTCGAGCGGTGGCTCGAGAGCAACCGGGCGTACTCGCTGGATGTCGACCGCCCGAGCGGGGATATCGTCGAGGCGTTCCTGTTCGAGATGGACCGGGGGTACTGCACGTACTACGCGACGGCGATGGTCGGGATGCTCAGGTCGGTCGACGTTCCGGCCCGCCTCGCGGTCGGGTACACCCCCGGCGAGCCCACCGAGGACGGCAGGTACGCGGTCCGCGGGACCAACTCCCACGCCTGGGTCGAGGTGTACGTTCCCGGGCACGGCTGGGTCCAGTTCGACCCGACCCCGGCCAACCCCCGCACCGACGCCGAACAGCGAGCGGTCGCGGACCCGTCGACGGTGGCAGACACGAACGTCTCCGCGTCCGGCCCCGGAGCGGACGGGGCCGGTGACGGGGGCGACAGCGACGGCTCGACCAGCGGTGCCGACAACAGGTCGACCGATATCGTCGAGTCACTCACCCCCAGCGGGCAGTCCGTCGAGACCTCCGGGAGACCTGACCCCTCGGCCGACAACCCACTTCAAGAGGGCGAACCGACCGCTCCGCGGGAGAACCGGAGTATCAACCGGACCGATACCGAGAGTGGAGACGACGGCAGTGTCGGGATTATCGACGGGTCCGACCTGTCGGTCGACCCCGGCGAGATCAGCCCACAGCGCGGGCGAGACGCGCTACTCGAACTCCCGGGCTACCAGCACGTGCTACTGGCGGCGCTCGCAATCGCGGGGCTGGCGGTCGGTGTGAGACGGAGCCCCGTGCCGGACGTGGTGAGCCGGGAGGTACGGATCAGGCTCCAGCGCCGGGTCGACCCCGAGACCGACATCGAGCGGGCCCACGAGCGGTTGTTGCTGGTGCTCGCGAAGCGCCACCGCCCGCGGGCGGACGGCGAGACGACACGCCAGTATCTCCGGGCCGTGGACGCCGGTCCGGAGGCCCACCGACTCGCCGGCATCCGCGAGCGGGCGCGCTTCGCCGACGAGTGCTCCGAGGCGGCCGCCGACGAGGCGGTCGAACTGGTCGAGCAGGTCCGGTAACAGCTCCGGCCGGAGGCAACACTGCCCGGCAGGTTTAAGAGTCTCCGTTCGGTACGTCTGCGTAGGTAATGGCCGGAGAAGTCTGCTCGACGTGCGGGCTCCCCGACGAGCTATGCGTCTGCGAGGACGTTGCCAAGGACGACCAGGAGATAACAATCCGCATCGACGAGCGCCGTTACGGCAAGGAGGTAACGATAATCGAGGGGTTCGACCCGGGTAACGTCGACATGGACAGCCTCTCGTCGGACCTGAAATCGAAGTTCGCCTGCGGGGGCACGGTCGACGACGACCAGATAGAGCTCCAGGGGAACCACACGGGTCGGGTCGAGGATTTCCTGCGCGAAAAGGGATTCAACGTGGCCTGACCGCCTGTCGAGTCCGTGAGTGTCGCCGCGGTGTCACCGACACGGCCACGTCAGTCTTCGAGTGACTTATTGCGACAGCACCACTACGTACGTAGGATGAGTGACCCGGCGTTCGACGTTGTCGAGTTCGTGCTGACGGCGGCCGTCTACGACGAGAACGAGCGGTTCGAGCCGGACGACCTGCCACCGGCGTTCAGGCGACCGTTCTGGAGCGAGGGCCGCATCGAGCGACCGCTGGCGGTGACTGTGGATGCCGCGAGCGAGGCGACCGGCGTCGACAGGCCGTGGGAGGCAATGTCCGGTCTGATGTTCACCGACCGCGAGGAGTTCTCCGGGACGCTGTCGCTGACCGACCGCGAGATGGCGACCGAGTGGTACAGCGAGCGAACCGACGCCGAGCGACTCGCCCGGAACCCGGTGCTTGCGGCACAGTTCGAGGCCGGCGACTACGAGGCGGCCAGCGAGCAGACCCGACCCGCGCGGGCCGACCGTGCGTTCATCGACGCCCTCCTCGAGGAGTACTTCGAGGAGGACGAAGACGAGGAGATGCTCGACCTCGTGGAGGTGCGCGCACCGGAGGAGATCGACCAGCCACTCGCCGAGATTGTGCTGACCAGACAGCAGGAACAGGAGGTCCAGAAGATAGTAAAGGCAATCGAACACCGGGAGTATCTGGCGAGTATCGGTCTGAGCGAGATTGGGAAGCTCCTGTTCGTCGGGCCGCCGGGGACCGGAAAGACCTCGGTCGCCAGGGCGCTCGCGCGCGAACTCGGCCTGCCGTTTGTCGAGGTGAAACTGTCGATGATCACCAGCCAGTATCTCGGCGAGACGGCAAAGAACGTCGAGAAGACCTTCGAGGTGGCGACCCGACTGGCCCCCTGTATCCTGTTCATGGACGAGTTCGACTTCGTCGCGAAGACCCGCTCCAGTGACGAACACGCCGCGATAAAGCGGGCGGTCAACACCCTGCTGAAGAGCATCGACGACGTCTCGCTCATCCGGGACGAGGTGTTGCTCATCGGGGCGACGAACCACCCCGACGACCTCGACGCGGCGGCCTGGCGGCGCTTCGACGAGATTGTCAACTTCCCCAAACCCGACGCGGAGATGCGTGCGGCCATCCTGGAACTTGTCACCCAGCAGATGGATATCGTCGACTTCTCGCCCTCGGAGGTGGCCGAACTCACCGACGGGTTGACCGGGAGTGACCTCCGACTCGTGTTGCGCGAGGCCGTGCTCGAGGCGCTCACCGAGGAGCGCACCACCCTCACCCAGCAGGACCTTATCGATGCCGTCGAGGAGTTCGAGGAGCGAGACACGCTGAAGAACCTCGACATGATAGAGGGTGACCACGACGCGCTCGTTGCCGGCGGTGACTTCGGTGACAACAGCCACGACCACGCTCACGACCACGCGGGCGAGAGCGACACAGAGCGACCGCCCGAACAGGACTGATGCCGGACGAGCACGGGAGCGACGGCATCGACTCGGACAGCGACACAGACCCCGATGACGGTGGTCACGCGATGACGGTGACACTGCTGGGGACGGGCGACACGACGGGAACGCCGACTGTCGGCTGTGACTGTGCCACCTGTGAGCGGGCGCGCCACCCCGACGAGGAGTTGCGTAAGCGGGTGCGCGAGCGGGGCGGGACAGTGACAGCCGGGGGTGGGGTCGAGCGCACCCGCTTTTCGGTGCACGTCCACAACGAGCGGACCGACGAGACGCTGCTGGTCGATTTCAGCCCCGACTTCCGCCAGCAGTTCCTCCGCGAGGAGGTCCCGCTGCCCGACGCCGGTATCCTCACGCACATTCACTTCGACCATCTCGACGGTCTCGGGAACGCCTACAGGCTGTTCGACGACCTGACGGTGTACGCCGCCGACGAGACCGACCCGGTCACGGGTGCGAGTGTCGCCGAGACGGTCACCGAGGACTACGCCTATCTCGATCAGGTGACTGTCGACGCCAGGTCACCGTTCGAGGTGTTCGAGGTCTGTGGGTTCGAGGCACAGTTGGTCCCGGTCGAGCACCCGCCACTGCTGTGTTACGGGCTCGCACTCGAAGAGTCCGAGACGGGTGCGAAACTCTCGCTGTCCGGGGACACGGGCTACGACGTGCCCGACCGCTCGCGGGCGGTCCTCGCGGACCCGGACCTGTTTCTGGCGGACGCAATCGTCCCCGCACACCTCTGTGGGTACCACCCGAAGGGGGGTCGCCACCACGACGATGCGGGCGTCCCGCGGACCTTCGGTGACAAGCACATGACCCGCGAGGGGGCGCTCTCGCTGGCGGCCGAACTCGGAGCCGAGCGGACACGGCTCGTGCACGCCTCGCATTTCTACCCTGCCGACGAGGCATTCGAGCAACCGCTCGCCGTCGACGGCGAACAGTTCCTATTGTGAGCGACCGCGAGACCGGTCAATCCACGCGGTAGCTGTCGACACGACGGACGGCAAACAGGTAGGCAAGCGGGACGAGAGCGGCGAGCAGGCCGACGAACCCCCAGGCGTACGGTATGAGCGCGTCGCGGCCGACCTCGATACCGTAGGGGAGATACAGGGTGAGCGACCGGCTGAGGCGGAACCGGTACCGGACGTCGGTGAGCACACCGGCGGCAGTCGAGAGCAGGACAGCCACGATGGAGAACACGACGAAGGCCACCTTGCTCGGGAGTCGGGCCTGTCGCGCGGCGGAGAGTTCGAGCAGCTTGAACCGGGGGAACGCCGCCCCGAGCGCCGCCGCGAGCACCGCCCCGCTGACGACGGCGGCCGGTGCGGTGACCGCCACGCGCAACAGCGTTCCCGGGGGGAGTCCGGCGAGCAGCCCCGCGCTCAGCCCGGCCACGAGCGTCGCCGGGACAAAGGGGATGGCGGCCGCCAGCACGTGGCCGTGGACGAGCGCCCGACCGCGGCTGTCGGTGGTCAGAAGCGCCGGCAGTGTCGCCCCCTGGTTGCCGAGGAGGTTGAGCGGGAACGCGGTGCCGGCGGCCCACCCGCCGTACGCGAGCGCCGCCCAGGGTGCCCAGACCGGTGCGCTCGCCGTCCGGAGCATCGACTCGAACGCCGGCAGCGCGAACAGGAGCGGCACGGCCACGTAGACCAACTGGAGCGGTGACCGGTAGGCCCGCACGAGCACGGCCGTCGTCACACCGCGCGTGGCGGGGCTCACCCCGGCGGCCGCCAGCGCGGAGTCGAGGCGCTCGCTCACCGACCGCCCGCGAGAGGCCTCTGTCCGTTCCCTGCCGAGTCCGGCGCTCTCGACGTACCAGGCGAACTCGGCAGCACGCACCAGCCCGTACACACCGACCGCGACAACCCCCGCCCCGAGCACGACCGCCGCGAGCGCCGCCCGGGTGGAGACACCGCCACCGGGTGTGGTCACGAAGGCGAGGTCGCCGAGCCAGCCCAGCGGCGAGGCCGAGAGCGTGTCACCGGTGGCACGCAACAGCGGCCAGAGCGCGCCGGAGGCGGTCAGCCAGATGTACACCCCGAACAGGAGCACCCCCAGCCCGGACTTGTGCCGCTCCAGCCAGGGTGTCCGCCTGACGAACCCCTTGCACCACAGTCCGACGACGTAGCCCGTGGTGGTCGCGGTGACCAGCGTCACGAGCGTCACGAGTCCGAGACCCGCGAGCGGTGCCGGGCTCTCGAGTGCGAACGCGAACCCGGCCGCACCGGCCAGTGCGGGCAGGAACAGAAAGGGGGCGTACCCGAGCACGATTGTCAGCACGAGCCCACCCGCCACGTCCTTCGGGGGGCGTGCGGTGAGCACGGCGGCCTGCCCGTCGAGTTCCCCCTCGGAGCCGAGACCGCTGAACACGCCGAACACCGCCATGACCAGCCACACCACCACGAGCGCGAGCGTGGCCGTCGACAGCACCGTCCCGCCGTCGAGGAACTCCTGCCCAACTTCGCGGCCGAACCCGAAGGCGATCGGCATCGAGACCAGCACCAGCATCGCACCGATACCCGCCACCGCGAGCCAGATGTCCCGCCCCTGGAGTTTCCGCCAGGTGCGGCGCAGTTCGGTCACGGCGACGGCGTAGCTGATGGCCGGCGACGGCAGCCAACCGGTCCGTGAGCTGTCAGGGGTGTGGCTCTCTCGTTGCACGGTCACCCTCCTCGGCTTTGCGCTCCTGTGCGGTGAGTTCGAGGAACACGGTCTCCAGGTCCACCGCCGACGTGCGCTCCATCCGGTCTTTGAGCTCCGCCGGACGACCCTGCGCGACGAGGTCACCCTCGTGGATGACACCGACCACGTCGGCGAGTTCGTCCGCGACCGACAGCAGGTGTGTCGAGAGAAACACCGTCATCTCGCGGTCGGCGAGGTCGGCGATGGTGTCACGCATCGTCCGCGCGGCACGCGGGTCGAGCCCGCTCGTCGGCTCGTCCAGGAACAGGACCGCCGGCTCGTGGAGTGTGGCCCCGATGATGCCGAGTTTCTTCTTCATCCCCGTCGAGTAGCTGTCGACCCTGCGGTCTGCATCCGCCAGCAGGTCGAACTGCGAGAGCAGGTCGTCGATGCGCTCCGCCGCCGCTGTGGTGTCGAGTTCGCGCAACCGGGCGAGATACCGCAGGTACTCCCGACCGGTGAGTTCGTCGAACACCGGCGGCTCCGCCGGAAGATAGCCGATCTGCTCCGTGACCCGCCCGCGCTCCGCAACGTCGAACCCCGCGACCCGCGCCGCCCCGGTGGTCGGCTTCGTGAGCGTCGTCAGCATCCGCATCGTCGTTGTCTTGCCTGCCCCGTTCGGACCCAGAAACCCGTACACCGTCCCCCGCTCGACGGTCATCTCCAGGCCCCGCACCGCGACCACCTCCCCGTACCGCTTTGTCAACCCCTCCGTCTCGATGGCGGCCTCACCTGCTTGCATTGCCGCTCTTTGGTGCGAGACTAACATATGTCTCACGGTGGGTCCGGAGCGGAGAGAGTGCCCGACCCGCACGGACCCGGCGCGGGTACGGACGATGGCGACTCGCCGGACCCCGGCGCGAGCGCGGCTGGTACCGGCGGGTGCGGAACCAGCGTGACAGGCAGTTTCGACGGGTACACAACCCCGGAGCGAGTACCGGAGGTCATGGACGTGCCTGTCGAACCCGTCGAGGAGATAACAAAGGAGACCGTGCCGGCGGGCATCGAGGGGCCCGAGTACGTTCTCTACGGCGGCAAAGGAGGCGTCGGCAAGACGACGATGGCCGCGGCGACGGCGCTGGCGAGCGCACGCGGTGACACGCCGACGCTGGTGGTCTCGACGGACCCCGCCCACTCGCTGTCGGACACGCTGGAGACGGCGGTCCCCGAACAGCCCGGGCGCATCCGCGAGGAGATACCGCTCTACGCCGCCGAGATCGACCCCGAGACGGCCGTCGAGGAGGGCCACCTCGACGGCTCCCTCGGAGGGATGTTCGGTGGTCCGATGGCCGGTTCACCCGGCGGTCCGATGGCCGGTTCGCCCGGCGGACCGGGGCAAGGCACCGGCGACCCCGGGCAAGGCACCGGCGACCCAGGCGCGCAGGGGGCATCGATGCCCGGGAGCGACGAGGTGGCGGCGATCCGGCTCCTGCTCGCCTTCTTCGAGGACGAGCGGTTCGACCGGGTTGTTGTCGACACCGCCCCGACGGGTCACACGCTGCGCCTGCTCGAGCTGCCCGAGATGCTGGACTCGATGGCCAGCCAGATGCTCGAGGTGCACGAGCAGTTCGACGGACTGCTCGGTGGACTCGGTGGCGGGGACTCCGGGGCTGGAACCGACCAGCTCTCGGCGTTCGCCGACCGCATCGAGCGCCTGCGGGCCGCCCTCCGGGACCCCGACCGGACGGACTTCCGGCTCGTGATGGTGCCCGAGGAGCTGAGCGTCCGGGAGTCCGAGCGCCTGCTCGACCGTCTCGAGACCTTCGAGATACCCGTCGGCACGGTCGTCGTCAACCGTGTCATGCAGGACCCCGCGGAGGTGGCCGACATCGACGTGGAGTTTGTCGCACCGAACCACACCGACTGTGCGTTCTGTGAGCGCCGCTGGCAGATACAGAAGCGGGCGCTCGCACGGGCACAGGACGTGTTCCGCGGCCACCGGGTGCTGCGGGTCCCGCTGCTGGCCGAGGAGGTCCGCGGCGAGCGACTCCTCCGGGTCGTCGCGGCCTGTCTCGCCGACACGACCGACTGAGAGTATCACACGCCCCGGGTTCGCCGGGCGAGTGTCTGCTCGCCGGTCTCACGCCCGGGTCGTGACCGACCGCACAACCGCTCGCCTGGCAGCGCGAGCCGCGGAACTACCCCCGACTCTCGAGGACATCCCGGTCGAGTTCGACACCCAGTCCCGGCTCCTCGGGTGGGTGGACACCCCCGTCCTCGACGACGAACGGGTCCTCGACGAGTGCGTTCCACGCCGCCGGCGTCCACGGCGGGTCGTGGGGGAACTCACACCAGGGGCTCTCGACGGCGGCCATCACGTGCAGGTTCGCGGCGAACCCCACCGCGTTCGTCCACGTGTGCGGGACGAACGCGACACCCTGCTCCCGGGCGGCCCCCGCGAGTTCGGTCGCACCCCTGATACCGGTCGCCAGGGCGGCGTCGGGCTGGAGCACGTCGAGGGCACCGTGGTCGAGAAACCGGTGCAGTTCGTGCGTGCCCTCGTTGAACTCGCCGCCGGCGACGGGAACGTCGGTCGCCTCGCGCAGTCTGGCGTACCCCTCGTAGTCGTGCCGGGGCAGCGGCTCCTCGAACCACCGGATTCCGCCGATATCCTCGAGTTCGCGGGCAATCTCGATTGCCTCCGCGACCGTCCAGGTCGGTGTCTCCTCGACGATCGATATCGACCAGCCCTTGTTGGCGTCGACCATCAGCGGCAGATCGGGAAACGCCTCCCGAACCGCCCGCACCGTCTCGAGGTCCGACCGTTCGGTGATGCGTAGCTTGACCGCCTCGAACCCCATCTCCAGACAGTCCTCGACGTGGGCGATCCGCTCGTCGGCGGGGAGCAACTGTCCGGTGCTGGCGTAGGCACGCACCGGGTCGCCGGTCCCGCCGAGCAGCTCGTAGACGGGCTTGCCGGCGTCCTTGCCGATTATATCCCACAGCGCGAGTTCGACGTGTGTCGAGCGCGGGCCGATCGTCTCGATACTCTCGATGCGCCGGCGGATACCGCCGACGTCGTGGGGGTCCTGCCCGACGAGAAACAGCTCCAGCGGCGTCTCGTAGTCGAGTCCGCCGGCGAAACTCGGACTCGCCGTGACGCCCGTCACCCCGGCGTCGGTCTGGAGTTCGAACACCTCTGCCTCGTGGGTCGCCTGCGGGTAGCCCGGGATCCACGTCGGCCGGAACGCCCCCTCCAGCGGGTGACTGACGTGGTACTGGTCGACTCCGGTTATCTTCATCCTGCTCCGAACGTGACTCCCGCTCCACCTAACTGTTCCGGCGAGCTCTCCTGTTGCTCGCGTCGCATCTGTCTAATCTTGCCCGTGCGAGTACTCCGTCGAGCGTGGTCACACCGTCGACGCCGGTCACTCCGCCGGGTACGCGGATGTCGCCTCGTCGACGGTCAGCACGGCCTGTTCAGCGGTCCGGACCACCCGCTCGGTGACCGAACCCAGCAGGTACCGGTCGACGCCCTGTCGACCGCGGGTCCCCATCACGATCACGTCGATGTCGTTGTCGTCGGCGTACTGCACGATCTCCTCGTGTGCGGTGCCGCCGGCGACGTGTACCGTGGTCTCGACGCCCTCTGTGTCTGCCCGCTGTTCGAGAGCCGCGACCGCCTCCTCACCGACACGCTCGAGACTGTCGGTCGGCTGCGGGTACCGCCCCGAGACCTTCTCGACGGTGCCGCTGTCTGTGACGAACAACCCGTGGATCCTGGCATCACAGAGACCCGCGAGCGTCACCGCGTGGTCGATTGCTGTCTGTGCCGGAGCGCTGCCGTCCGTCGGTACCAGTATTTCTCTGTACACACAATACAATACACCGTACTCAGATAAAACTCCATCGGTTGTTCGGCATTTAGTGAGCGCTGCTCCGACGGTTCCGCCGAACGACCCCGTTCTGGAGACTCTGCGGCCGGATCACGGCGTACAGGAACCCTCTGGCGGTGTCGCCCGGCTGTCTGCGGCCGAAACGGATTTCCACATCATTGCACGCAATGCAAACTACTAAGGGTGCTGGGCCCCTCTGATATTGTACGATGAGTGCAATAGACGTACTGTCGAACAGCAGAACGGAACAATGAGCGAGGGACCAGACAGGCTCGGAGCGGCGCTGGAACGGATCGGCAGGGGGGCCGCGGACAACACGCGGGTCGTGTTCGTCGCTGTCCTGTTGCTCGTCGGTGTCGCCGGCGTCGGGGTGCTCGGTGTCCAGATGAACATGGGCATGGAGCTGTACCTCGAGGACGACTCGGACACCGTCCAGAACTGGGACGAACTCCAGGACGACTTCAACACCGGGAACGTGGTGTTCGCGGTTGTCGAGACAGACAACGAGACGGACATCTTCGACCCGGAGGTGATACGCTCGGTCGACGAACTCACACAGCAGTACAGCACCAACGTCGATGCCGCCGCGACAGTGACCAGTTACACGCAGTTGCTGGCACAGAACGGGGGGCTCCCGGAGACCCGGGGTGAGGCTATCGCGGGGCTGTCGGCTGTCGAGAGCTCGAGCGAGCAGAACGCACAGATTCTCGACAACCTCGTTCCGACGTACGGCGAGTCGAACGACACGGCAATCGTGCAACTGCAGTACGGGAGTGCGGAGGTGCCGGACAACGAGAGCGACCTGTTCGGGTTCATGCCGCCGAGCGAGAACGAGGTCGTCGAGGACCAGATAAACGCCGCGACGGGTGCGGTGACACTGCCCGATGGGGCGACGGTCACTATCACCGGCGGCCCGATCTTCGAGGAGGCGGCGTTCGGGCTGATGCTACCCGAGATGATAACGCTGTTCGCGCTCGCCTTTACTGTCATCCTGATCACGATGACACTGGTCATGCGTGGCCGACTCCGGAAGACCCGCCGGGTGGTGATCCCGCTCGCCACGACGCTGGTCGCGCTCCTGACGATGGTCGGGATGATGGGGTTCGTCGGGTTCGACTTCAACGCTATCATGCTCGGCGTGTTGCCGGTCGCGCTGGGGCTGGGTATCGACTACGGGCTCCAGATTCAGACCCGCTACGTCGAGGAACGCGGAAACGGCAGAGGCACCGTCGACGCCGCGGGGGTCGCCGCCCGGACGGCGGGCCGGTCACTCACGCTCGCGCTCGGGACGACGCTCGTCGGACTGGGGTCGCTGCTGGCGGCGTCGGTGCCCCCGGTGCGCCAGTTCGGCGTGACCGCCGCGTTCAGCGTCCTGATGTCGATGCTGCTCTCGCTGACACTGCTGATTGCGCTGCTGACGACCTTCGACAGCGAGGCCGACAGCTCGACCGACGAGGACACGCACGGGAGTGACACGGAGGACAGTGCCGGGAGCGTGGAGCGTGCCGCGGGTGCACTCGGTGGTGTCATCACCGCTCGCCCGCTCGCGGTGGTGCTCGTGTTCGCGCTCGTCATCGCCGGCGGCCTCGCCGCCTACCCGATGGTCCAGACACAGGACAACATGTTCGACTACTGGCCCGACATCGAGGAGAAAGACGACCTCGAGGACCTCGAATCGACCGTCGGCAGCCCCAACGTGCTGTACGTCGTTGTCGACGGTGACGACATCTACAACAACACGGGCCAGCTCGAGGCAGTCAGCGAGTTCGAGACCGAGATCGGGCAGACAGACCACGTCGTGACGTCACTCTCACCGGTGAGTGCAGTCGAGATGCGGACCGAACAGCGGACCGGTGTGCGGTCGCTCCCCGACAACGCCACCGTCCGGGCCGCACAGTTCGACGCACTCCAGCGGACGGACGTGCCGCCGGTCGGCGCACAGCCGTTCGACGAGACGCCGGACCGCCTCCTCGTGCAGCTCTACGTCGAGGAACTGAACGGGAGTGAGGAGGAGGACGTCATCGCGACGACACGGGAGACGGCGAACGCCACCCTCGGGACGATGGACGCCCGCGTCAGCGGCAACATCGTCATCAACCGGAACGTCATCGCGAACGTGACGGCCGGGCTGACGACCACGACACTGCTGAGCTTCGGTGCCGGGCTGGTGTTCCTGGGGCTGGCGCTCAGGTCCGGCCGCGAGTCGGCGGTTCTCGTTGGCTCCGTCGCCGCGAGCACGATGGCGCTCGTCGCCGGGGGGATGTTCCTCGTCGGCGTGCCGTGGAACCCGCTGACGGTGACGACAGCCTCCATCGTGTTCGGTGTCGGCATCACGTACGGTATCCACGTCTACGAGCGGTTCCGCGAGGAACTGGCCGTCACGGGTGTCTCGCCGGACGAGGCAATCCGGGCGGCGATTGTCGCGAAGGCCCGCCCGGTGATGGGTTCGGGCGCGACCACCATGTTCGGGTTCGGCGTGCTGATCGTCTCCGATTTCCCGGTGCTGTCGAACTTCGGACTCGCGATTGCGCTGGCGATGGGGCTCGCCCTGCTCAGCGCGTTCGTGTTCATGCCCGCGGTGGTTCTCCTGCTGTCCCGGGTGAACGTGCTCCCCGCCGGCGCGACCGGCGGCGCAACCGACCCGGTCCCGGACCCGGAGCAGGACGCCCCGGTGCCCGACGACGACTGACGACTGTCGACTGCCGACGGTTCGGGACAACTTGGAACAGTTCGCGACGATTTCGACACCGACGGCAGTTCGGGGCGGCTCAGGACCCGCCGTACGAACCGCTGACCACCTCGCGGATGCGCTCGGCGGTGACCTCGCCCACGCCGTCCGCGGTCATGAGCGTCTCCCGGTCGGCGGTCATCACCGCCTCGACACTGCCCAGTTCGGTCAGGAGCGACCGCGCGGTGACCGGGCCGACCTCGGCGATAGAGGCGACGACGTACTCCTGTTGTTCGGAGAGCGTGCGGGACTGTTTCTCGCCGTGGACGCTTACCGAACGGCCGCCGTCCTCCTGTTCGCGGCCAGCGAGCACCGCGAGCAGGTCCGCGGTCTCGTCCTCGTCGGCCGTTCGCATCACGCTCGCACCGAAATCGACCGCGAGCGACGCCAGCGCACCGTGGATGGCGTTCGGGTGGAGGTTGCGGCGGTCGTACAGCCCCTCCCCCTCGACGACGACCACCGGCCGACTGTAGTTGCGGGCGCCGTCACCGACCTGCTCGAACATCGACCGGTCACCGCCGGTCAGCGTCTCCAGGAAGTCCTCGACGGTTTTCCGCTCGACGACCACCCGGTCCGAGAGCACGTAGTCGCCAACCGCCAGCGTCTCCAGCCGTGTCTCTATCTCCTCCCGCATCGAGAGGTCCCGCGCGATGTTGGCGTCGAGCTCCCGCTGGTCGACGACCACCTCCACCGTCTCCGACTCCGTGTCGCCCGCCTCCGCGACCAGACTCCCATCCTCGTCCGCCACCGTATCGGCCGAGTCGACGTCGTCCCCTGTCACCGGGTCTGACCCAGGCTCGACGCCCGCGTTCTCTGCGGGGTCTGTGCCGATGTCGCGGCTCTCGCTCTCCCCCGTGTCTGTGCTCTCACCCAGCTCCGTCTGACCCGTACGCCCGTCTCCGGACCCGCTCTCGCCGCCTCCACCGCCCCCCGAGACGAACGCATCCAGCCCTGCCTGCCCGTTACCGGTGGAGCCGCTCGCCCCGCCCTCCCGCACTCCGTCTGCACTGCCGGCGGCCTCCCCGTCCGCTCCCGTCTCGCTACGCTCTGATTCCTCGCCCGTGGTGTCTCTGCCCGAGACGTCTGCGGTCTGACTGCCCGACGAGTCTCCGGTCTCGCCGTCCGGGCCATCCGTGGCCTCGCCGTCCGGGCCGTCCGCGGTCTCCTCGCCCGACCCACCTGCCGTGGCGTCGTCGTTCGAGGCGTCGATGTCGTCGAGTGCAGCCTGCGGTGCGAGTCGGGCCTCGATGTCGCCGGCGGACTCTTTCAGCAGCTGGAGCTCCTGGTGCATGCGCTTCTCGTCCTGTCTGGCCTTCCAGAAATAGGCCTCGTCGCGGGTGTCCTCGGCGAGCAACACGACCACGCGACCCTCGGTCTGGCGGCCGGTTCGGCCCTTTCGCTGGATGGAGCGGATGGCGGTCGGCACCGGCTCGTAGAACAGCACGAGGTCGACCTCCGGGACATCGAGCCCCTCCTCGGCGACGGATGTCGAGACCAGCACCTCGAACTCGCCGGCCCGGAACCGCTCCAGAACGTCCTGCTGTTCGCGCTGTGTCATCCCGTCACTGCCGTCGGTGTCTGACTGGCCGACGAACCGCTCGGTCTCGAAGTGCTCCGAGAGAAACTCCGTCAGCGTCTCCGCGGTGTCCCGTGACTCGGTGAACACGATGACCCGCTCGCCGTCACCGATACCGAGCGTCTGTGCGAGCAGGATGCGCGCCCGCCGGAACTTCGGGTGCAGGTCGTCGTACTCCTCGGCCCGCCTGACCGCTTGCTGGACCGCCGGCTCCGAGACCATCCGCTGGTCCGCCTTCGATGCCCCCGAGGAGCGGGCCGCCTCCCGCTGGCGGTCCATGTACCGCCTGAACGACTCCACGCTCTGTGTCTCGACGTAGGTCATCGCCGTCCGGAGTTTGCGCACCTCCGCGAGCAGGCTCATCCCCCGATAGCCCGCCGAGTCGTCGTCGTCCATCAGCCGCTTGACCCGGCCCTGTATCTTCTGTATCTCGCGCTCGGAGACGTCGGGTTTGGTGCTGTTTGTTACCCCCAGGTCGGCGAGCGCGCTCATCCGCTCGCGGATGACCGTCCGAACCCGCTCGCGTATCTCCTCGACGGTCTCGGGCAGTTCGACCCGCTCCCACTCGACGGCGGTCTCGTGGGTGTACGCCGCGACGTCCGCGTCGTCCTCCGTCATCACCTCGACGTTCCCGATACCGAGATTCGCACACACCTCGAGGATAGCCTCCTCCTCGTCGCCGGGCGAGGCGCTCATCCCGGTCACGAGCGGCTCCGCCGCGTCCTGGTGGTACCGCTCCGCGATGTAGTTGTACGCGTACCCGCCGGTGGCGCGGTGACACTCGTCGAACGTGCAGTGGGTCACCTCGGCCAGCGAGATGCGACTCCCGAGCAGGTCGTTCTCCACCACCTGCGGCGTCGCGAGCACAACCCGTGCGTCCTCCCAGAGTGCTGCCCTGTCGTCGGGTCTGACCTCACCGGTGAACGTGACGATCTCCTCGTCCGGAATCTCGAGGGCCTCGCGGTAGAACTCCGCGTGCTGGGCCACCAGCGGTTTCGTCGGCGCGAGCATCAGCGACCTGCCGCCGTGCCGGTGGAGCCGCTGTGCGGTTACGAGCAGTGAGACGGCGGTCTTTCCCAGCCCCGTCGGGAGACAGACCAGACTGTGACGCTCACCTGCCCGCGCCGCGAGTTCGACCTGGTAATCCCGTTGTTCGAGCACACCAGGGGTCACCAGCGGCCGCTCGACTGTCCCGGTTGCTGCCATACCAGTTCTTGACTGTCTCCGCTGTTAAGCGTTCGCGTCGCGCGGTGAAAGTGAACAGACCACCGCAAACATCGCGTTGGCCGCCGGTCCGGACGGTCAGCGGAGGCCGCGGAACACGTACCGCATCAGGATTCGCTTGTAGATGGTCTGGTACTCGAGCAGGTTGTCGGAGTAGACGAACGCGGTCGGTCTGTCCCTCCCCAGCCCCGCCGAGACCGTCGGGGTCGGTCGGAGTCGGCTCCGGACGGTGCTGATATCGAGCTCTGTCAGCAGGATATCGGCGTCCCGGCCGCGGCGTGCAGCCTCCCCTGCCGGGTCGTCAGTCTCGATTACGGTCGTCGTCGCGGGGGCGGTCAGGTCCTCCCGGATGCCGTCGAGATACGACTCCGCCCGGCGTCGCTCCGCCGGGTTGCCTGTCCGGACGAGGTGGACGAGTTCGAGATGTGCCGTGTGAGCGGTTGCGAGGGCGTCCGCCAGGAGAAGCTTCGTCGGGACGTACGTCGGGCCGTCCGACAGGAGTGTTACCTTCTCGACAGTTTTGGGGAACCCGCCCGCGAGGACGACACTGTCACAGGGGGTGTTCTCCACGGTCCACTCCAGGTCGTCGGCGACGATACCGACCCGCCCGGTGTCGGGCACGAACCCGTGGGCGACGATGTCGATACCGTTGTAGGTGGCGTACTCCACGATGGACTTGCGCACGTCACGGGCGGTGACGCGGTGGTAGGAGACTTGGTCGTATGCCTGAATCCACGCCGGCGTGTCGGCGTCGATGTCGGGGTGCTGTTCGCTGAACGTCTCCTTTCGGGCCTGCTCGAACTCGACGACATCCACCTCGACATCGAGGTCGTGACTCTCGAGCACCGATACCATGTCGAGCAGGTCCTCTCTGGCACTGCCGCGGTCGTCGGTGTCACCGGAGTCCCAGAGCGCGACCAGCACGCGGAAATCCCCCTTCCGGTTGAGGAGTGCCTGTGTCTGGCTCTCGGCGGTCTCGACGAGCTCCTCGCGGAGCTGGCTCTTTATCGTGCCCTCGCTGGTTCCCTGCAGTCGGGCGTATGCGTAGTAGTAGACAATCGAGAGTCCGGTGATAACGAGTGTGCCGATAAACGCGAGGAACTTCAGTTGCGTGAGGAGCACGACACCGCTGACCACACCGAACAGCTGGAGGTACGGGTAGCCCGGCGAGAGATACGAGGGGGAGTACTCGTCGGGGTTCGCCTCCCGGAACCCGATGACGGCGAAGCTGACGAGCATGAACACGATGATCTGGAACGCGGCACCGAAGCGCGCGACCTGGTCGATTGGAAGGAACACGACCATGAACACGACCGCACCGCCGGTGACCAGCACCGAGACGACCGGTGTGCCGGTTCGCGGGTTGACCTGCCCGAACTCGGTGTTCGCGAGGCCGTCGCGGGCCATCGCGAACGGGTACCGGGAGGCGGAGAGTATCCCCGAGTTGGCTGTCGAGGCCAGCGCGAGCAGCGCGGCGGCGACGATGAGGACCGCACCCGGGGTGCCGATTATGTTTTCGGCGGCAATCGCGATTATCGCACCCTCACCACTCTTGTCCAACCCGCCCTCACTCACCGGGGTGTCACCGTCGACCAGCGCGCCGATGTCGACGACATCGATGGCGATGTACGTGATGGCGACGTAGACAAAGGTCGTGACCGCGAGCGAGATGATGATACCGAGTGGGATATTCCGGTCGGGGTTCTGTATCTCCTCGGCGACACTGGTCACCTTTATCACTCCGGCGTAGGCGACGAACACGAGCGACGTTGCCGCCAGGAAGCTCCCGGCGCTGTCCACCTCGGCGAGGCTGGTCGGGTCCGAGTTCGCGATGTCCGGCAGACTCACCACGATGACCAGCCCCAGCACGGCCATCATCACCACCACGATGATGTTCTGTGCCTGTCCGGCGCCGTCTGAACTCGCCACGTTAATTGCGGTGAAAAGCACCGTCAGCACCACCGACAGTATGACGACAGCCGACAGCTCTATCGGACCGAGCGACGAGCCAAAGTCCTCGATGGTCGGAAACAGGAAGACGAGATACGGCAGCCCACCGATCAGGGCGAGCGCCGTCTTGAAGTTCAGCACCATCCAGTTCCCGACACCGGCGACGGTTCCGACGACAGGCCCCATCCCGCGCTGGATGTAGGTGTAGCTGCCACCGGACTCGGGGATTGCCGTCGCGAGTTCCGCGGCACTCAGCGCCGCCGGAATCGTCAGTATCCCGCCGAGCAGGAACGCGAACACCACGCTGTCACTCCGTCCGGCCTCCAGAAACGCCACACCGGGGAGAATAAAGATACCACTCCCGATCATCGAGCCCATCGAGATGGCGATAGTCGCGGGCAGTCCCAGACTCCGGTCGAGATCTTCCTCGGCCATTGCCGGCCCTACCCTCCCGGGGCCTGTAAACTACTTCATTCCGCCCGGCTACTCCGCCCAGTCGAGCGAGCGCTCGACGGCATCGCCCCACCGGCCGTACATCCGGTCTGCCTCGTCGGCGGGGAGTTCGGGCTCGAACGCCCGGTCGACCTGCCAGTGGGCCCGGAGCTGGTCGAGCGTCTCCCAGTAGCCGACCGCGAGTCCGGCCGCGTATGCCGCGCCGAGCGCCGTTGTCTCGTCGACCCGTGGACGCACAACCTCACGCTGGAGGATGTCCGCGTGGAGCTGACAGAGGAAGTTGTTCCGCACGGCACCGCCGTCGACCCGGAGCCTCGTTGTCTCCACGTCCGTGTCGGCCGCCATCGCCTCGGCGATATCCCGGGTTTGATACGCAATCGATTCCAGCACCGCCCGCACGACGTGTCTCTGCTCTGCCCCCCGGGTCAACCCGAGGATGGTCGCTCGGGCACGTCTGTCCCAGTGTGGCGCACCGAGCCCGGCGAGTGCCGGCACGACGTAGACACCGCGGCTCGACTCGGCCTCCCGGGCGAGTGTGGCCGTCTGTGTGGGCTCGGAAAGGAGTCCGACGTTACCGAGCCACTCGATTGCGCCGCCGCTGAAGAATATCGACCCCTCGAGTGCGTACTGCGGGGGCTCACCCGAGCGCTGGAACCCGACCGTCGTCAGCAGGCCGTGCTCGGACTCGACGGCCTCCTCGCCGGTGTTCATCAGGTAGAAACTCCCCGTTCCGTAGGTGCTCTTTGCCTCGCCCGGGTCGAAACAGGCCTGCCCGACCAGCGCGGCCTGCTGGTCGCCCAGCACCCCTGTCACCGGCACCGCGGCGCCCAGGAACCCGTTCGGGTCGGTCTGTCCGTACGAGGCAGAGGACGGGCGCACCTCGGGCAGCGCGGTCCGGGGAATACCGAACTCCGCGAGCAGCTCCGGGTCCCAGTCCATCTCGTGGATATCGTACAGCATCGTCCGGGCGGCGTTTGTCACGTCGGTGAGATGGTTGCCCGTGAGCCTGTCGAGCAGCCACGAGTCCAGCGTCCCGACGCGCAACTCCCCGGCCTCGACACGGCCGCGGAGGCTACGCCCACCGGAGCGATGGGGCTCGATGCGGTCGGCGTTGTCCAGCAGCCACTCGAACTTGGTCGCGGAGAAGTACGCGTCACAGGTCAGTCCGGTCCGCTCGCGCACCAGCCCACCCACCTCCGACGCGGCGAGCTCGGCCGCGCGGTCGGTCGTGCGCCGGTCCCGCCAGACAACCGCGTTGTGGACCGGCTCGCCGGTCTCGGTCTCCCAGACGACGGCGGTCTCGCGCTGGTTCGCGATGCCGAGCGCCGCGAGCTGTGTCGGCTCGAGCCCCGCCCTCGACAGCCCCCGGGTCACGACTGCCTGTGTGGCCTCCCATATCTCGACCGGGTCGTGTTCGAGCCACCCCGGCTCCGGCCGTATCTGCTCGTGACGCTGGTACGCGCTCGTGACCACCGACCCGCTGTGGTCGAACGCCATGAACCGGGTGCCGGCTGTCCCGTGGTCGATAGCCCCGACGTACGTCCCCGGCATCAGTCGGTCCCTGTCATCGTCGTGCGGTTACGTGGATACAGTATCCGGACAGATAAACACCCGTGCTGGGTCGAAGTCACCTGCGCAGGTCGAACAGCCGGCGGAAGACAGTCGGTGGAAACCGGAGTTCGATGCGGCTGGGCGGTCGCCCCTTCCGTGACGGGGTCGTCAGCTGGACACGCTCGACGACGCCGAGTTCGGCTATCTCGTAGAGATAGCGCTCGACGGTCGCCGCCGAGAGGTCGACAGTCGGGCTGTTGCTGATCGACTCGGCGGTGTCGGTCACCGACTCACACTCCTCCGGGTCGAGCGTGACCAGCTCGCGGAGAACGGTCTGTTTGTTCGTGGGGAGCTGCAACACCCTGGCGAGTGACACCGAGGGGCGCGGCAGCTCCTCGATGGCGGCGGTCACGTCGGACTCGGCGACGTAGGTCCGGTCGGCCTGCCTGGCGCGGTCGGCGGCGGTAAACAGCGCCGCCAGCGCGTCGTGTGCATCGCCCTCTGCCCAGTCGGCGATCCGCCGGGCGAGGGTATGATCGAGCGCCTGCCCGGCCAGTCCCTCCGAGGCACGGGACATCACCACGTCCACGAGCATCTGTCGCTGGTAGCGCTCGACACGGATCGACCGCGCGGTGTACTCGGTCAGTGCGAGCCGGTTCGGCGGTGTCTGTCCGACAGCCAGCCAGGTGACGTTGCTCGGCAGTCCGGCGAACAGCTCCACCAGCGCCTCCGTGTCGGACGTGTCCGGCTCGCCAACGTGGTCGACCCCGACGACCACGCCCGCCCGCGACGCGTCGAGGATGTCGTGGAGTCGGTCCCGGATCTCGTCTGTGCTGACGCCGTGGTGTGGCACCTGACCGTCGACGAGTCCGTCGAGCACGTCGTGATAGAAGGCGAACTCACTCGCGACTCCGCGCAGGTCGATGTAGACGAAACTCGGTGAGGCCGGCGACGCCGAGCGCGTGCTCGTGTGAATCATCGACTGTGACTTCGCGGAGAACTGCGCCAGATGCTCGAACAGCGACGTGACGACGGCGGACTTCCCCGACCCGGACGGGCCGTGGAGGTAGCCGTTCGGCGGGAGCTGACCGTCGAACACCGGTTCGAGATGGTCGAGCAACCGCTCGAACACCGGCCCCCGACCGGACGGCTCCTCGGGGTGGGCGACGGGCGACAGCGCGCTGTAATCTCTGACCAGCTGCTGAACGCCTACCTTCCGTCTCCGACGCCTGATGCGCTCGCTGAGCTCCATCTCGAAACCTGCGCTTCTTTACTGAGTTTACCCGTCTCGTCATAAAAAAAGACTGGTTCTGCCATCCTGCCGGGGGTCCCCGGTACTGTCTCCCCTGGTCACCCGGTCAGCACGCTCAGCAACGCGGTCAGGAGCAGTGAGAACAGTCCACTCACCAGACCGAGCACGGCCGCCGACACCACCCGCACGAGAATCGGCCCCTCGACGAGAACCAGCATCACACCGAACATCACCATCACCACGATTGCGGCGTTCCTGCGGTCACTCGCATCGAGACCAAGCCGGTCGAACACAGACGGATTAGCTCAGCAGATATATATAAGGATTGTGTCCCGACGT
>CAZFMN010000015.1:26423-40474 GCA_964520075.1 uncultured Halobacteriales archaeon
CCCGCGACCTGCACGTCTCGACCCGCGCGATACGGTGTGACTGTGTGCCACGTTCACAGTTACGCACGGGGTTATTATAGGCACGGGTCGAAGCGGTGGTATGGCAGAACTCGAGTGTTCGGACTGTGGAACGGAGATCGAATCGACCGACGACCTGGAGCAGACAGAACTGCCAGAGGTCGAGGCCGACGACGGGGATGTCAGCCTGTACGGCAACAGGGACCTGTTTCTGTGTAGCGGGTGCAAGAAGCCGCTGGGCGTCGGTCGCGGTGGGTCCGACAACTGAACTCACCCACGCGGCAACAGCTCCTCGAGGGCGACGTAGGCCATCGCGGTGAACAGGCCACCCATCACCAGTGACGGCGTGGTGTCGAGCACCGCCGCGGCGAGTCCAGTCGTCACGAGTGACCCGACAGACAGCGCGCCACCGACCGCGCCGTGGTGGAAACTCCCCGCCATCGGGTGCTCCTCGATGGACGTGCGCTCCTCGGGCGGAATCGACAGACTGACTCGGTACGGGATGAGGAACCGTGCCCCGATGCCGGCGAAGGCGGCCGTGATGGAACTGAACTGCGGGTCGATGACCAGCCAGTTGCTGGCGAGGAACACCCCCATCGCGACCACGAGCGCGAGCAGCTTGCTCCAGCGGTCGGCTCTCGCCATCCGACCGGAGAACTCTACGTCCGACATCTCATCCGAGTTCATACTCTGGGTGCTCCGTCCGCATCATCTGTCCGCCGACCGACGCGGGCGACCCCGCGTACCGGCCCTCTGTCTCGGCCGACGATAGCGGGGTCGACATCACGGGTCACCCGGGAACGGTGCCCGGAATCCAGACGCCCCAGGTGAACACCTCGGCGGCGGCGAGCAGGGCGATTATCAGCGTGGTCACGACAATCGACGCCGCGGGTGGGTCGAAGTGGGTGCTGGCGTGTGCGTAGAAGATGCGCTGGTGGACCTCGCCGATGAGCGCACCCAGGAGTCCGAACAGGATCCCGATCAACAGTGCCGGCACCAGTCCGACCGCGAACGTCGCGTTACTGGGGTCGAGCTCCGTGAGCGTCGTGATGGTCTGCTCGTGGGTCGCCATGAACGCCGTCGCGGCCGGCAGTGTCATGTGGTGTGTGACAGGTATCCGTGCGACACCCAGATTCAGGAAGACCAGCGACGCCGCGCTGATACCGAACGCCGCAAACGCCGCGTTCACACCGACTGTCGTTGCTGCGCTGTCGACAAGTCGGAACGCGACGTACGAGGCCACCCCGCCGGCGACCAGCCCGATTGCGGCGACGTGTGACCACTTGTACATCTCACCCAGCCACGGCTCGACGGCCAGACGCTCCTCGCCCGACACGTCACCGTCCCCGGGAACCTCGCCCTCCGGGCGGGTCTCCTCGCGCTCGAACGGTCCCATATCGAAGAACCCGCTGGTCTTCTCGCTGACCGTACCGATGATGCTGTAACCGAACACGGCACGGTGGAGAATCGCGCTGATGCAGATACTCAGTGGGATGGGGTCGACCGGCAGTTGTAGCTCCCGGGAGGCCTGTTCGAAGGTCAGCCCGAGGATACCGAAGACTGCACCGACAGCGAGGATATCCGGTCGACTGCCTAACGCGAATCCGATATCTTTGCCGTTGTGATATGCGAACCCTGACTCCATCTTGCCGCGACTCCCGGCGTAGGCGGCCGCGGCCGCACCGGCGGCAAAGCTGATGTGTGGGCCGAACACCGGGCCGAACCCGGTGCCGACACCGAACCCGCCGCCGCCGAACGCGCCGGCGATGACGAGAAATCCGGTGAAGATAAACGCCGGGAGCGCACCCAGTGCGGCACCGAACGCACCACCCGCGGCGGCACCGATCAAGAGTTCGGCACGGGTCAACTGGTCGACAACGTCCCCCGGGTCACCCGTGTCGTAACCTGCCTGCATCGGGCCCAGGTCGATGGTCCCGAGCAGCTCTGGCACAAACTCCGTTCCGAACTCGACGACCATCGTCAGTCACCCTCTCCGGTTGCCCAGTCGAGTGACCGCTCGACGGCGTCGTCCCATCGGCTGTACTTCTTGTCAGCCTCGGCCTGTTCCATCTCCACCTCGAACTCGCGCTCGACCTTCCAGTTCGACCGGAGGTCGTCGACCGAGTCCCAGTAGCCGACCGCGAGTCCGGCCGCGTAGGCCGACCCGAGTGCGGTCGTCTCGTCGACCTCCGGGCGGACGATATCGGTCTGGATGATGTCCGACTGGAGCTGACAGAGGTAGTTGTTCCGCACGGCGCCGCCGTCGACTCGCAGTGACGTGGTCTCGACACCGGAGTCTGCCTCCATCGCCTCCGCGATATCCCGGGTCTGGTAGGCGATCGACTCGAGTGTCGCAAGCACCAGATGCTCGCGCCGGGTGCCGCGGGTCATGCCGACAATCGTCCCCCGGGCACGCCCGTCCCAGTGGGGCGCACCCAGCCCGGTAAACGCCGGGACCATGTACACCCCGTCCGTCGAGTCGACCGAACGCGCCAGGCGCTCTGTCTCGCTCGGGTCGTCGATGAGGTCGACATCCTCGAGGAACTCGATCGCGGCCCCGGTGACGAATATCGACCCCTCGAGTGCGTACTGGACCGGTTCGCCCGAGAGCTGGAACCCGATCGTCGTCAACAGCCCGTGCTCGGACATGACCGCCTCCTCACCGGTGTTCATCAGGTAGAAACTCCCCGTGCCGTAGGTGTTCTTCGCGTCGCCCTCGTCGAACCCGGTCTGACCGAACAGCGCGGCCTGCTGGTCGCCCAGCGCCCCCGCGACCGGCACCTCCGCGCCCAGGAAGCCCTCGGGGTCGGTCGACCCGTAGGTCTCCTCGTCGGCAGAGGGTCGCACCTCGGGGAGCATCTCCTTTGGGACGTTGAACTCCTCGAGCAGTTCGTCGTCCCAGTCGAGGTCGTGAATGTTGTACAGCATCGTCCGCGAGGCGTTCGACACGTCGGTGATGTGGTTGCCAGTCAGCTTGGAGATCAGCCACGAGTCGATCGTCCCGACCTGGAGTTCACCGGCCTCGGCCCGGTCGCGGACATCCTGTGGCCGGAACCGCTCGAGCTTTATCGGGTCTGCGTTGTCCAGCAGCCACTCGGCTTTCGTCGCCGAGAAGTACGCGTCACACTCCAGTCCGGTTTTCTCCCGGATCATCTCGACCTTTCCCTCCTCCTGTATCTCCTCGACCCGGTCTGTTGTCCGACGGTCCTGCCAGACGAGGGCGTTGTACACCGGCTTGCCCGTCATCTCGTCCCAGATAATCGTCGTCTCCCGCTGGTTCGTGATGCCGATTGCCTCCAACTGTGTCGGGTCCACACCGCTCTCTGCCAACCCGCGTGTGATGACCTCCTTCGTGTTCTCCCAGATCTCCATCGGGTCGTGCTCGACCCAGCCTGGTTCCGGGTATATCTGTTCGTGTTTCTCGTAGGCGTTTGCCACGATCGACCCGCTGTGGTCGAAGACCATGAAGCGGGTGCCCGTTGTTCCCTGGTCGATCGAGGCGACGTAGGTGTCTGTCATGTTAGCTCTCCATCAGGCGGTTTGTTTACTGTCGGTACCGCCTTGAGAGTAAATGTACGAGCACGGGCGTATAAAGATTATGTATATTAGGGTATATAAACGGGGGACAGAGGCGGCGACGGCCGGTCAGACGGTCTGAACGCCGCTCAGACCGCCGGTGCGTGCCCGGGTCGTGTAACCGCCTGTGACAGTTCCCCGCTCTCCGGTGCGGCCGGTCCGACGCCCCGATAAATTTACTATCGATCACAGTCTGGAGATAAATTAACCATCACGTGTCACAGGGTGGTACAGACCGGTGACAGACACCGGTGGATGGGGTGTCCGGTCCGTGTGGCGCGGAGGGCGGGCGCTGTCCGGGTCTGGGGCCTACAGTAGACCGAGGTCACCGAGGCTGTCGGCCAGTTCCTGCCGGTCGGGTTCGTCCATCGTCCGGAGCGGCGCGCGGAGTCCGCCGACGTCGAACCCGGGGTCGCGCAGGGCGAGCGCCGTCTTCACCCCGGCCATGTGTGGGCCGCGTTTCAGCGCCGACCGGACCTCGAACACCGTCGACTGGAGCGCCCGGGCGCGCTCGCGGTCGCCCCGGTCGAACGCCTCGTAGAACTCGACGACCAGTTCGGGAAAGACGTTCGCCACGGCGCTGACCAGCCCCGAACAGCCGACCGCGAGACCGGCGAGAAGCACCGAGTCCGAGCCGGCGAGAAACGTCAGCCCGGGGTTAGCGTCGACTGCCTGTGCCAGCCACGGGAGGTCCTTCGAGGAGTCTTTCACACCGGCGACACCGTCGATTCCCGCGACCTGCTCGATCGTCGCGAGTGACAGCCGGTCACCGGTCCGGCCGGGGATGTGGTAGACGTACACCGGCAGGTCGACCGCCGCGGCGACCGCCCGGTAGTGCTCGACCGCGCCCGTCTCGTCGACCGGGTAGTAGTACGGGGTGACGACCACGACACCGTCCGCGCCCGCCCGTTCGGCGTGTTCCGCGTACCGGACGGTCTCGCGGGTGCCAGGCGTCCCGACCCCCGCGATGACCGGCACCTCGACACCGCCGGCGACCGCCTCGACAACCCGCCGGCGCTCCGCGGCCGAGAGGGTGGCGAACTCGCCGTTCGTCCCGAGCGGGAACACCGCACTCGCGCCGTGTTCGACGACGAACCGGGCGTGTGCCACCGTCGCCGTCTCGTCGAGCTCGCCGTCGGCGTCGAGGGCGGTCACTGTCGGCGGGACGACACCGTGCAGGTCGAGCGGGTCCGCCTCTCCTGGGGGTGGGGCACCGTCGGACATCTGGTAGGCCAGCTTCGGGAGCCAGCCTCAAAAGGCTCACCCGAGCGCGCCGAGTTCCCGCATCGCGTAGGCGGTCCGGAGCATCTCGGCGGCGTCACCGCGGTCGAACACGAGTTCGTCCGTGCTCTGTACGTGTTCGAGCACGTCCCGCGAGGCGTGTTCGGGCGCGGCACCGATGCCGGTGCCCTGTTCCTGTGCCCAGCGCATCATCCTGAGGTCGCTCTTCGAGTCGCCCATGACGAGTGCGAACGGGTCGTCGATGCCGAGCACGTCCAGTGCGGCCTCGATACCGGCGACCTTGTTGAGCTCGAGCGAGCCGATCTCGGCGGCGTCGGCCTCGTAGTACGCGACGTCGATCCGCTCGAACAGCCTCTCGAACGCCCGCGGTATCTCCGCGTCGGTCTCGGGGACGCTGTCGGTCGCCTCGAGCACCGACTGTATCTCGGGGTCCTGTGCGGCGTAGTAGCGCCGCGCGATACCGGGGGCCGGTGAGTCGGTGTCGACGACGGCCGCGACACTCTCCTCGAGCAGGTCGAGCTGGTAGACCAGCGCCTCGTCGATCACCTCCCGGGCGCGGTCGCTCCCGGTCTCGAAGTTCGGTTTCAGCGTGATGTTGAACTCGTTGCCCTGCAGGTGACAGCCCCGCCGGAGTTCGCGGGGCGCGTTCGGGAGGACCCGCGAGCGCGCCCGGTTGAACACCGCCTGGATATCCTCGTCGAGGTCCTCGTACAGCAGCTTCTTCGTGTCGGCAGCCTGCCCCGGTGTGAACACGCCCGTTCCGGCCTCGTAGACGATGCTGACGGTCCCCGAGTGGACCGCCTCGTTCCCGAGCCCCTGGATGAGAAACCCCTTCACGTTCTCCAGTGTCTGCCCGGTGCAGATGACGATTGGCATCCCCGTCTCGTGGAACCGTGTCAGCAGATGCAGCGTCTCGCGGGGGATCTCGTTGTCGGTGTTCCCGGCCGACCGCAGCGTCTCGTCGACATCGAGCACCAGCACGTTCACGCCGCGGTCGTACTTCGTGTACAGGTCCAGCGCGGTGAACGCCTGGCCCCGCGTGGCGAGTGCGGCCACCTCCGCGAACGTCTCCCCGACCTCGGGAAACGCCGCCCGGATGCTGTCTCTCTGTTCCTCGAGTTCCTCGTTCGCGGTCTCCCAGTAGTCGAGGGCCACCCGTGAGTCGACGGCCGGAAACAGGTCCACGAGCGCCTGATACGCGCGCAACGTCTCGGTGTCGTGGTTCTCGTAGAGCCGGTACAGCAGTTCGTATCGGTTCATACACCTGGTTCTCCCTCCGCATTTATCTATCCCCGGTCGACTGCACCACCGGTCAGGTCGGTCAGCGCCGCCGGTCGACCCGATTGCGAGCAAATAGTTAAGAGCACTACCCCGCAAACACACTCATGAAAAACGTCGACGACCTGATCGAGAGCGCGGGCAAGCTATCGGCACGCGGGTTCTCGAAGGGCGAGGTGGCGGACGAACTGAACGTCTCGCGGGAGACGGCCAGCTGGCTCGTGGACCGCAACACCGAGAACGGGACGAGCCCACCCGAACAGGCCGGCGGCCCACACGACATCCACATCGACTGGAGCGCGCTCGGGCGGGACTCCGAGCGACTCGCCTACACCGGGATGGCGATGGCCGACCTGCTCTCCAAGCAGGGTGAGGCCGTCGACCTCACCGTCGGTGTCGAGAAGGCCGGCACACCGCTCGCGACGGTCATCGCCCGCGAACTCGGCACGGACATCGCGACGTACGCGCCCCGGAAACACCAGTGGGAGGACGAGGAGATGGACGACCTCGAGGGGACGTTCTCGGAGAACTTCGCCGACATCCGCGGCCGCGAGTGCTACATCGTCGACGACACCATCACCAGCGGCACGACGATGCGCGAGACAATCCAGGGGCTCCGTGACCGCGGCGGTGACCCTGTCGCCTGTGTCGTCCTGGTCGACAAGCAGGGCATCGAACGGCTCGACTCGGTCCCTGTCTACTCGCTCGTCCAGGCCATCCGGGTCGGCAACTCCGAGAGCGACTAACTCGGATACGAGTAATAATCTCCGCAACGCCCGCCCTTTTGTCTGTGTGGCGACATTGAGACGGTATGACACTGCACACGCGGGATCTGCGGACCGATATACGGAGTCTGAGCACGTTGCTGGGTGACGTGCTCGCGGCGCAGGCGTCGCCGGCGGCGTTCGAGAGCGTCGAGCGGGTCAGACAGCAGGCGGTCGACGCCCGGCAGGCGCAGGGGGAACCCGGGGCGGCGCTCGGGGAGACGCTCACGGGGTTCGACAGCGAGAGACAGGAGGTGCTGGCGCGTGCGTTCGCGACGTACTTCGAACTGCGGAATCTCGCCGAGGAGCGCGAGCGGGTGCGAGCGCTCCGCGAGCGCGGCGAATCGGGGACGCTCGCGGACAGTCTGGCGGCGACCGTCGAGTGGTTCGGCGAGCAGGAGGTCCCTCCGGAGCGGGTCGGACGGGTACTCGGGGACACGCTGATCGAGCCGACCTTCACCGCCCACCCGACCGAGGCCCGCCGGAAGACCACGAAGGCGAAACTCCGCTCTATCGCCGGTCACCTCGAGACGCTGGACGAACACCGCCTCACGGAGCGCGAGCAGACGGGTGTCGAGCGGGCGCTGGAGGCCGACGTGACGACGCTCTGGCGGACCTCGCAGATCCGCGAGCGCCGGCCCGAGGTGCTCGACGAGGCGCTCAACGTCCAGTGGTACCTCGAGAACGTCCTGTTCGACGTCGTCGGGACCGTCTACGAGGAACTGGAGCGCAGACTCGGCGACTCCTACCCAGAGATGGACGTGCCGAAACTGTTCGAGTTCCGCTCCTGGGCGGGCAGTGACAGGGACGGCAACCCGCACGTCACGCCGGAGGTGACCGCCGACACCCTGGAGCGACAGCGCCAGGTCGTTCTCGAACGGTACCGTGCGCGCCTGAAATCGCTGTCGGGCGTGCTGAGCCACAGCGGACCCGTGCCTGGGGAGGCGTTCGCGGAGCGACTGGCCGCCGACAGGGAGCGACTCCCGACGGTCGCCCGCGAGGTGCGCGAGCGGTACCCCAACGAGCCGTACAGGCAGAAGCTGAAACTGATGCGCGAGCGCATCGAGCGGGTCGGTGACGTCCGGCAGGGCGGCTACGACGACGCGGACGAACTGCAGGCCGACCTGTCGGCGATTGCGGCGAGTCTCCGCGCCGACGGCAGTGGTGTCGTCGTCGACGAGGCGGTCGAACCGCTGGTCCGGCAGGTCGACACGTTCGGGTTCACGCTCGCCAGCCTCGACCTCCGGGACCACCGCGAGAACCACACCGAGACCGTCGCCGCCGTGTTCGGCCGCGTCGGTGTCGACTACGAGGCGATGGACGAACCCGACCGGGTGGCGACGCTCACGGACGCGATACAGCAGTCCTCACCCGTCGTCGACGTCGGCGACCACGACACGTTCATGGGGACACCGGGCCGTGTGCTCTCGCGGTTCGACGCGCTCGCGGACTGGCACCGCGAGTACGGTGTCGACGCCATCGACACCTACTGCATCAGCATGACCGAGGAGCCGAGCCACGTGCTCGAGGTGCTCTTCCTCGCAGACCAGGCGGGCGTGGTCGACCTGCCGGAGTACTGTGGGCTGGACATCGTCCCGTTGCTGGAGACACGGTCGGCGCTGTCGGGCGCACGCCGGATAATGGGGACACTGTTCGAGAACGAGGCCTACGCCGCCGCGCTGGCCGCCCGCGACGACGTCCAGGAGGTCATGCTCGGCTACTCGGACTCGAACAAGGAGAACGGGTTCCTGGCGGCGAACTGGTCGCTGTACCGGAACCAGCGGCGCCTGGCCGATATCACCGACGACCACGGTGTCGAACTCAGGCTGTTCCACGGCCGGGGTGGCTCCATCTCCCGGGGTGGCGGTGCGATGAACGAGGCGCTGCTCGCGCTGCCACCGGAGACGGTCACCGGGCAGGTGAAGTTCACCGAGCAGGGCGAGGCAATCGCCGAGAAGTACGCCAACCCGGAGATCGCGGCCCGGAACCTCGAGCAGATGCTCGACGCACAGCTGCGGGCGCGCCACCGGTCGCTGACAGAAAGCGGTGCGGACCCGCCGGCGGAGTGGCACGACATCCTCGACACCGCCGCCACCGCCGCGCGGACGGCCTACCGTGACCTGCTGTCGACCGAGGGCTTCGTCTCGTACTTCGAGCAGGCGACGCCGATACCCGTTATCGAGGACCTGAATCTGGGCTCCCGACCGGCCTCGCGCTCGGGGGAACGCACCGTCGAGGACCTCCGTGCCATCCCGTGGGTGTTCTCCTGGACACAGGCCCGGTGTATCCTCCCCGGCTGGTACGGGCTCGGAACCGGGCTCGAGACGGCGCTGGCGGAGGGCTGCTCGGTCGACCGCCTGGGGACACTCTACGAGGAGTGGCCCTTCTTCCGGACGATGCTGGACAAGGCGGCGCTCGCGCTGGCCCGGACCGAACTCGACATCGCGAGCAAGTACGCCGACCTGGCCGGCGAACTCCGGGTCGACTTCTTCCCGCGCATCGAGGCTGAGTACGAGCGGTCGGTCCGACTCGTGCGGGAGATAACCGGCCGCGACCGGCTCCCCCCGAAGGAGTGGGTCGCCGAGAGCCTCGACCGGCGCAACCCCTACGTCGACCCGCTGAACCTGCTCCAGGTCGAACTCCTCGACCGCGAGGAACTGACCGACCGCGAGAAGCGAACGCTCCGCCTGACGGTGAAGGGTATCGCCGCGGGCATGAAATCGACCGGGTGATACTGTCGGACGAAAATCACGTACCTCTGTCCGTCAGTACGAGTCACCCGGTTCAACCTGCCGACTCACGGACGTGTCAGACAGGCGAATGGCAGACAGACGACGACAGAACAGACACCGGTCGAGCACTCAGCGTTCCTCGATATCGGCCTCGTAGACGACACCGCGGTCGCCGTCGACGGTCACGAGCGTTCCATCCTCGAACGTGGTCGTGACGTCGCCGACGAGTGGCACACCCAGTTCCCGCGCGAGAATCGCGGGGTAGCTCGTCGTGCCGCGCTCGGCGGTGACGATGGCCCCGATGGCGTCGAGATTGCCGGTGACCTCCGTCGGGAGCGACCCGGGGAGCACGAGCACCGACCCGTCGGCGGGGTCACCGAGGTTTCCGTCGGTCGCGGTGACCGTCGGCCCCGCGGCCCGGCCCGACACGACACCGCGGCCGCTCGCGAGCACCTGCGCGGCGATGTGGACCTTCATCGTGTTGGTGGTGTTGGCGCCCTCGAGGTCGGTCATCATGCCCGCGAGCACGACCACCGTATCGCCGCTCTCGCTGACGCCGGCGTCGATTGCGGCGGTGGCGGCCCGCTCGATGAGTTCCGCGGCACCCCCGTCCGGTGCGGGCTGGTGGCGGGGGGTCGTGCCCCACAGCAGGGCGAGCCGGGACTGGACCTGCTCGTCGGGTGTCACCGCCACGACCGGAACCGACGGCCGGTACTTCGCGACCTTGTGGGCGGTGTACCCCGACTGCGTGACCGTGACGACGGCCGTCGCGTCGACGTCGCGGGCGAGATACCGCGCCGAGCGGGCGATGGCGTCCGTGCGGGTGTCACCGGTCGGCGGAACCCGCTGCTCGCGGGACTCGGCGTACTCCGCGCTCTCCTCCACGTCGCGGACGATACGCCCCATCGTCTCGACGACGTTGACCGGGTCGTCACCGATTGCGGTCTCGCCGGAGAGCATCACCGCGTCGGTCCCGTCGAGCACGGCGTTCGCAACGTCGGAGGCCTCGGCACGGGTCGGCCGGCGGGCGTGGATCATCGAGTCGAGCATCTCCGTCGCGGTGATGACCGGCACCCCGGCCCGCTGTGCCCTGTTGACGATGCGTTTCTGGACGAGCGGGACCTGTTCGAGCGGACACTCCACGCCCAGGTCCCCCCGTGCGACCATCACACCGTCGGCCGCCGCCAGGATACCGTCGAGGTTCTCGACGGCGTCGGCCCGCTCTATCTTCGCTATCACCGGAATCTCGGCGCCGAACGACTCCAGTTGCTCCCTGACGGCGTAGACATCCGCGGCGTCACCGACGAAACTCGCGGCGACGTAGGCGACCTCCATCTCGGCGGCGAGTTCGAGTTCCCGCCGGTCGCTCTCGGTGACCGCCGGCAGGTCGAGGCTGACCCCGGGGACGTTGACACCCTTTCGGCCACCGAGCGCCCCGCCGGAGTCGACGGACACGACGACGGTCTCGGCCTCGACACGCCGGACGGTGGTCTCGATACGGCCGTCGTCGAGCAGCACCCGGTCACCGGGCTCGACCGCCGACAGCGAGTGCGAGACGCCGATTGTGCTGTCGGTGACCGTCTCACCCTCGACGAGCCGGTACTCCTCGCCGGTCTCGATTGTGACCTCCGCCGACAGCGGTGCCGTCCGTATCTCCGGTCCCGGCACGTCGAGCATCGTCGGAATCGGCTGTCCGAGCTCCTCGCTCACCGCGCGGACCCGTTCCGTGACGGTCGCCCGGTGGTCGGTGGTGCCGTGGCTCGCGTTCAGGCGCGCGACGGACATCCCCGCCCTGGCGAGGTCGGCTATCGTTTCACGGCTATCCGAGGCGGGTCCCAGCGTGCAGACGATCGTCGCTCGGCACATCCTACAGGACGATACTCTTCGACTCGACAAAAGCGTCGATGGTGTAGCCCAGCCCCTCACGGCCGATGCCGGAGTCTTTCACGCCACCGAACGGGATGTCGCCGAGCCCGTGACTCGGCGCCCCATTTATCCGGACGCCGCCGGCCTCGAGCCTGTCGGCGACCCGCATCGCCCGGTCGTAGTCGCTGGTGAACACCGCCGCGTCCAGCCCGAGGTCCCCGCCGTTCGCAATCGACAGCGCCGCCGACTCGTCGGGGAAACTCGTGACCGCGACGACCGGGCCGAACTGCTCCTCGTGGACGATGCGCGCATCGCGGGGGACGTCCGCCAGCAGCGTGGGCTCGAACAGTCTGCCCTCCCGCTCGCCGCCTCTCACGACCCGTGCCCCCGACTCGACGGCGTCCTCGACGAGCTCCTCGACCCACTCGGCCTGGCGCTCGGTGACGAGCGGTCCCAGCTTCGTGTCGGGGTCGAACAGGTCACCCGGCTCCCAGCCCTCCATCCCTGCCGCGATGCGCTCGACGAGGTCGTCGTGGACCGCCTCGTGTGCGAGCACGCGGGAGACGGCCGAACAGCGCTGGCCGGCGTACTTCAGCGAGCCGCTGACGGCCGCGTCCGTCGCCGTGTCGAGGTCCGCGTCCGGGAACACCACCGCCGGCGCGTTCCCGCCCAGTTCCATGTGTAGCTCGACCATCCCGCTGACCGAGGCGACGTGTTTACCAGCACTCGACGAGCCGGTCATGGCGATGGCGTCCAGCCGGTCGTCACCCGCGAGCACGTCACCGATGTCGCCCGACCGCCCGGGGACAAAGGAGAACGCGCCGTCGGGCAGCTCCGGCGCCGTCTCGACCAGCACCTCGGCGAGCATCGCACCACAGACAGGTGTCTTCGTCGCCGGCTTCATTATCACCGCGTTGCCGGCCGCCAGCGCCGGTGCGACCTGCATCGCCGTCGTCGACAGCGGGTAGTTGTACGGCGCGATACACAGCACCGTCCCGACGGGTTCGTTGCGCACGATGGCGCGCCAGCCCTCGTGTCCGTCTGTCGTCCCCTCGCGGTACTCGCCGGTCATCGAGCGGATCTCCCCGGCCGCCCGCCGGAACCGCTCGGCGGCCGCGGCCACCTCGCCCTCGGCACTGCTGACCGGCTTCCCCGCCTCGCGGACGATCACCTCCGCGAACTCCGAGGCCCGGCGCTCGATTGCCTCGGCCACCGCCAGCATCCAGTCGGCCCGCTCGACGATTGTCGTCTCCCGGAGGTCGGTCTCGGCCCGCTGTGCGGCCGCCAGCGCGTCCTCGGCGTCGGCCGGGGTCGCCGCTGCCACCCGGGCGAACGAACCGCCGTCCGCGAGGTCTGTCACCTCGATGTACTCCTCCGCCGGCCGCCAGTCCCCGCCGATGTGCAGCCGCTCGGGGTTCGGTGTGTCTCTCGTTGCCATACCTCTTTTTCGGTCCCACCACGCTTAAACCTTTACTCGGTCGGTAGTAAATCGCTCTCGACGGTCGAGGGCCGCTGGTGCGACCGGGGACTGTGCGTAACGCCGCCGGATGGACCGGGCCCGGGGGCGGTGAGACACGACCAGTCCGACAGCGTCAGCGTCGGGAACTCCGGGGGTAGAGAGACTCGAAAAAGGTCAGCGGTCGAGTTCGTCGTCGCCGGCGCGGACGCGTTCGACCTCCGCGGGGGAGAGAACGGCCATGTCACCGGGGATGGTGCGCGCGAGGGCGGCGGTTGCCACGCCCTGTTCGAGCGCCTCGGGAACGGTGCCGCCCTGGAGTCGGCCCGCGAGGTAGCCGCCGACGAGGGCGTCACCGGAGCCGACGGGGTCGACGGTGTCGGTCTCGAAGGCGGGCTGTTCGTGGATATCCTCCTCGAGCGCGAGCGCGCCGTCCGCGCCCCGCGTGACGACGACCGTCTCGAACCCGTGGCGAGCCGTGAGTGCACGCGCTATCGTCCCGGCGTCACCCTCGCACCCGAGCACCGTCCGGGCATCGGAGACGGAGACGAACAGGGTGTCGACGGCCGGGAACAGCGCGGTCAGTTCCTCGCGCGCCTCGGCCGGTGACCAGAGCTTCGACCGGTAGTTCGTGTCGAGTGCGGTCCGGACGCCGGCCTCACTCGCTCGTCCGAGCAACTGTCCGGTCGTGTCCGCGAGGCGGTCCGAGAGCGCGGGCGTGATACCCGAGGTAAAGAGACACGCCGCGTTCGTGACCGGTTCCGTCGGCAGGTCCGCCGGTGTCACCTCCCGGATGGGGGTGCCGGTCCGGTCGTAGTGGACGGTCCCGCCACGGGGCTGGCTCCCGGGCTCGAAGTAGTAGGTCCCGACGCGGCCGTCGGCGGTCCAGGTGACGTGTGGTGTGACATCCTCACCCCGGATGGCGTGGACGACCCGCTCCCCGAGTGGTGTCTCCGGCAGCGCCGACAGCCACGCGGCGTCGAGTCCGAGCGCGGCCGCCGCGACAGCGACGTTGCTCTCGGCACCGCCGACATGCACGTCGAACTGGTCGACCCGCGAGAGCCGCGTCCCCACCGGCGACAGGCGGAGCATCGTCTCGCCGACGGTCACGAGCGTCAT
>CAZFMN010000016.1:0-1389 GCA_964520075.1 uncultured Halobacteriales archaeon
ACAGCAAAGTGCTTTTCTACGGGATTCGAGTAGGCACAGTGGTATGATACTCTCCGGAACGGTCCTCGCGGACGCCTCGACGGTCATCAGAGACGGTGCAGTGGTCGTCTCGGGTCGCGACATCGCCGCCGTCGGGGGGCGCGAGACACTGGTCGAGCGGTACCCCGACCACCGCGAGGTGACCCACGATATCGTCGCGCCGGGGCTGGCCGCGGCACACGTCCACACCGTCCAGACGCTCGGTCGTGGACTCGCCGAGGACTGTGCGTTGCTGGACTGGCTGTTCGAGTACGTCCTCCCGCTGGAGGCGACGCTGACCGCCGACGAGATGGCCGTCGCCGCCAGACTCGGCTATCTGGAACTGCTCGCGAGCGGTGTGACAACCGTCGTCGACCACCTCTCGGTTGCCCACGCCGACCGGGCGTTCGAGGCCGCCGGCGAGATGGGGATCCGGGGGCTGCTTGGAAAGGCGATGATGGACCGGCGTGCACCGGGTAGGCTGTGTGAGGACACCGACGAGGCGCTCGGGGCGAGCGAGCGCCTGCTCGAGCGCTACCACGGCGCGTTCGACGACCGCATCCGGTACGCGGTGACCCCGCGTTTCGCGGTCTCCTGCACGGAGGCGTGTCTGCGTGGTGCCCGCGAACTGGCCGACGCCCACGAGGGGGTCCGACTCCACACCCACGCGAGCGAGACCCGCCGCGAGGTCGCCACCGTCGAGGCCGACACCGGAATGCGCAATATCCACTGGCTCGACGAGGTGGGTCTCACCGGCGAGGACGTGGTGCTCGCACACGGCATCTGGACCGAGGAGAGCGAGCGACAGCTGCTCGCGGAGACGGGAACGACCGTCGTCCACTGCCCCTCGACGAACGCGAAACTCGGGAGCGGTGTCGCACCGGTCGGCGACTATCTCGAGCGCGGCGTCCCGGTCGCGCTCGGCAACGACGGCCCGCCGGCGAACAACACGCTCGACCCGTTCACCGAGATGCGACAGGCCGGACTCCTCCAGAAGGTCGACCGACTGGACCCGACGGCGCTGCCCGCCCGCCGCATCTTCGAGATGGCCACCGTCGCGGGTGCACGAGCCGCCGGGTTCGAGCGCGTCGGCCGACTCCGCGAGGGCTGGCGGGCCGATATCGTCGGTCTCTCGACGGCAACGGCACGAGCGACACCGCTCCCGGACCCCTTTGCACACCTGGTCTACGGGGCACGCGGTGACGATGTCGAGTTCACGATGGTCGACGGCGAGGTGCTCGTCTCCGGGGGCGAACTCCAGGTCGCCGACGCCGACCGGATTCGCCGCGAGGCCCGGTCGGTTGCGGACTCGCTCGACCTCGAACCTGCACGCGAACGGGCCCGCGAGGTCCGACCGGATTCCTGAGTCAC
>CAZFMN010000016.1:1489-37722 GCA_964520075.1 uncultured Halobacteriales archaeon
GGCTGGTCACCCTGTCGGGGCTGGTCCTGCCTGTCTCTGTCCGGTGACGTCTCGTCGTCGCGGGAATCGTCTGTTTCGGATTCGTCCTCGTCCGGGTCCCGCCATCCTCCGTCAGGTCTGACCCTCTCTCTCCTGTTCGATGCACCGCCTCCGTCCTGGGACTGCTCGCTCATCACCGCCCCGGTACGTGACGTACCAGTATAAAATTGTTGAACCGTGGTAAATACCAGTCATGTAGCACTGTGCACGCGGTTAAAATGAGAAGATGTCCGGCCGCGGTCGTCTGTCCAGACCACAGGCTTCGGGGAGCCAGACCAGGACCTCAGCTCAGCAGTTCGCGAGCGCGGAGGCTGGCGTGGCCGAACGCGCCGACCACGATACCGACGACGTACAGCATCGTCAGCATGACGCCGAGGGTGGCGCTCTCGACCCGGGAGTCGGTCTCGGCCTGTGCGTCGGACAGCGACGCACAGCGCTCGACCAGTCCGCGGGTGACCGCCGCCTCGGTGCTGTCGGGGTGACGGTCGAGCGTGCGGGCGATGGGTGGGCTGATCCGGTAGTACAGCCCGACGAGACCTCGTCCGACCGGCGTCCGTTTCATCGAGTCGTCACGGAAGCGGCGCAGCGAGTCGAGCGTCTCGGTCTCGCCGGCCGTCGCGGTCGTGATGAAACAGCCACCGCCGCCGCTGCTGTCGGTCTCGAAGCTCTGGATGCCACCGTCGTCACTGGCGTTGCTGGTGGACGCGACAGCGCGGAACTCGTAGCTGGTGCCGGAACTGAGCCCGGAGATGTCGGCACTGAACGACGTGCCCGCACCGAAATCACCGGAACCGGTCGCCTCGGGGAACCCCGACCCGACGGGACCGTACTCGAAGAACGCCGTCGCCGTGCTGGCCCCTTCGAGCGAGGTGATCGTCCCGTTGAGCGTCGCGGTCGTCTCGCCGACACCCGTCGCGGGGTCGGTCTCGACGGTGACGCTCTCGCTCGGCGGGTCGCCACCGCCACCACCGTCACCGAGCGCGTCCAGCACGTTGAGTCGGCCGGCGCCCTGTTCGTTGCTGCTGAGACCGATATCGTCGGCCGCGCTCTTCAGCGTGGGCACCACGTCACCCGGCGGCGTGCCGTCGGCGAGCAGCGTCGCCGCCGCCCCCGCAACGTGCGGCGAGGACATCGAGGTCCCCGAGATGCTGTTGTAGCTGTCGTCCGGGAACGCCGACCTCACACCCGCGCCGGGGGCCGCGATCTCGACATCCGGCCCCGTCGAGGAGAAACTTGCGAGGTTGTCGCTGCTGTCGGTCGCCGAGACGGCGACCGCGTTCGGGTCGTTCGCCGGCGCGTTGACACAGTCCGAACACGGACCCGCGTTGCCGGCCGCCGAGATGACAATGACGTCGTTGTTGGCGGCAAAGGCAACCGCGTCGCTGACAGCCTGGCTCTCCGGACCGCCGAGACTCAGGTTGATGACGTCCGCACCGTTGTTGACCGACCACTCGATACCGTCGGCGATACCGGAGAAACTGCCACCGCCGTTCCCGCCGAGTGCCTTCACCGCGAGCAGGTTCGCGTCCGGGGCGACCCCGAACAGTTCGATACCGTTTTTCGCTGCCGCGGCGGTGCCCGCGACGTGGGTCCCGTGGTACTGGTCGTCGTCGTACGGGGCGTCACAGCCACCGCTACACTCCACACCGCTGACCGCGTACCCGCCGATTATGTTCTCGCCGAGCGTCTCGTGGTTGACGTCGATTCCCGTGTCGACGATCGATATCGTGACACCGTCGCCGGTCGCCCCCTGGTTGATTGCGGCGTCGGCCTCCGTGATGTCGATGCCGTACGGGGCCGTCTCCTGGATGGACACGTCGTCGCTCCGCACGACACCGGTCTCGGCCCCGACACCGAGTGCCCGCATCGTGCCGTCACGCTCGACGTAGTCCACGGCAGGGTTGTTCTGGAGCGCCTGCAGGTCGCCGCGGTCGAACTCCCCGACTACGACCGACCTGACGCTTCCGAGGTCGAGTTGCTGTGTGGCTCCGAGCGCCCGGTCCGTCGCGGCGGCCACGTCCGCCCCGTTACTGAACCCGATGATGTACCTGTTCCCACTGCTGCCGGATACGCTGGCCGCGACACCCGCGGTCCCGAGCCCCGCACCGACCGTCTGCAGTACGTGCCTCCGACTGAGGTCTGATGTGTCATCCATCCTCATGCGAGAGTATGCCTACCGTGTAAAAAAGCCTTCGGAACTGTTGTCTCGTGTCTATACATGCTGTCGAATGTCCGGAACTGCACACTCCCGCCGGCGTCGGCCGTTCGGCCGCAACTGGCCCTGTCTCGCCGGTTGACGCGACGCTCGCTCACACGTCGCCGGACCAGTCGTCTCGAGTATACGAAAACAGCCACATACCCGACCGTTTCGCGTGGGTCACAGCACCCGCAGCTGGAGACTCCAGAACTCGCGCCAGGCGTCGGCGAGCGCCTCCTCGGGGTCACCGGTCGCGTCGACGGTGGCAGACTCGTCGGCCCGGTGCATGAACTCCCCGAGCACGGAGCGTTCACCGACGACGAACAGCCGGTCGGTCTCCCGCTCGTCCAGTGCCGCGAGACACCGCTCGACGTGGTCGTGTATCTGCTCGTCGCGCAGTCGCTCGAACCGGGCCTGCGAGAACCCGCCTTTCGAGTGCTGGCTCTTCAGCGCGCTGTCGAACCCGTGGAATGCTGTCCGCTCCGCGCCGTCGTAGCTCCCCATCGCGAACAGGTCCGAGCGGACGAGCGCGAGCGTGTACCGGCCCCGGGGCTGGCACCACTCCCGGTCGAGTCGGAACCGGTCGGCCCACTCGACGAAGGGGTCGGGCGCGACCGGCAGGCGCAGGCAGGCCGCAATCAGCCCCGCGTCGTCGGTCAGGGCGAGACACGGGGCCGCCCGGGAGACGAGTGCGGTCCGCTCGCCGAACGCCTCCCGGACTGCCGGGGGGATGTCGCGTCCGTCTGCCACGTACGCCGACAGCGCCCCCTCCGGACCGGTCTCGAACGACACCAGCCGCGACCGCACCGCCTCGACTCGCTGCCCCCGCAGGACTGTCTCCCGGCGCGGGGACAGCGCTGTCTCCTCCGACTGGAGCCGGTCGAGTGTGTCCTCTAACTGCTCGATGCGGTCCTCCAGCTTGTTCACCCGGTGCTGTGCCTCCTGGCGCTCGGTCACTGCCTGCTTGCGACGGCTCTCTGTCCGCTCGAGTCGCCGCTCGAGTTCGTCGCGCTCCTCGACCAGCGTCTCTCGCTCCGCCCGCAGCTCCTCGACACGCCGCTCGAGTTCCTCCATCTCGGCCGCACGGTCGCCCCGGCCGAGCAGGCGGTCCAGCATGAGACAGACCCGGGCGTCGACCGGTATAAATGCCCCGGAGCGACGAGGGGCAACGGGCTTATTCATCTGGCTGTCGAACGACAGATGTGACTGGAGAGATAGACCGCGGGGCGTTTCTCACCGGCCAGCGGCCCGACGACGTGCAGATCTACCTCCACGAGGACGTTCTCTCGAACCCGGAGGCGCTCGCCTCGCACGGCGAGTCCGTCGAGGACGGTATCGTACTCTTGCTCGACGGCGAGAAGGCACGCACCATCTTTCAGGAGGCGACCGGTATCGACCCGATGGCGCTGGCGAGTGACGCGATGGGCACCGAGGGGTCGGTCGACCGCGACTGTGCCGGGGGGACCTGCCCGGTCGGCACGGGCCGGAACCACCACCCCCGGCTCATCTTCGCGTTCGCGGAGCGACAGAACGAGGACGCCGGCGGTCTCTACGCCCGCGGACCGGTGATCCACGCCTACGTTGCCTGTGCCTGTGATGAGCGCTACTCCGACAAGTGGGTCGCGAGCGAGGGGTAGCTACCCGATGTCGGCTGTCTCCTCCGGGCTGACACTGCCGGTCCGGTAGCCCGACAGGTCGAGTGTGACGTGCTCGAACCCCAGGTCGCCGATGTGTTCCCGTGCCGCACGGGCAAAGGCAGGGTCGAGCGCCGCCTCGAGTTCGTCCGCACCAACCTCGACCCGGGCGAGTCCGTCGTGGTCGCGCACCCGGAACTGCTCGAACCCCCAGGCCCGCAGCAGTTGCTCGGCCCGCTCGATGCGGCTCAACCGCTCCTCCGTGACCTCGATACCTGTCGGAATCCGCGAGGAGAGACACGCCATCGACGGCTTGTCCGCGACCGACAGGTCGTACCGCCGGGCGATCTCGCGCACCTCGGATTTCGTGATGTCGTGGACCAGCAGCGGCGAGTGTGCGTCGAGCTCCTCGACTGCCTGCAGTCCCGGGCGGTGACCATCCCCCGGGTCCGACGCGTTCGTGCCGTCACAGACGGTGCCGATCCCCAGCTCCCGTGCCCGGTCGAACATCGCCCCCAGCCGCATCGACCGGCAGTGATAGCACCGCTGGTCGTCGTTCTCGACGAACGCATCGCTGTCGAGTTCGCTGAACGCGACCGTCTCGTGACGGATGCCTATCTCCCCGGCCACCCGCCGTGCCTCCTCGAGTTCTGCCTCCGGTAGCGTCTCGCTCCGTGCCGTGCAGGCAACGGCATCCCCGCCGAGGGCATCGTGTGCCAGCGCGGCGACCACACTCGAGTCGACACCACCCGAGAACGCCACCAGCACACCGTCCCGCTCCGCGAGGTCCGACCGCGCAGCCGCGAGTTTCGCCTCGACCATACCCCCCCTTGCCGCCCGCCTCGCAAAAACGCGTTGGCACACACCGCCACAGTCGGGTCACGCTCCACGACTGTGGCCGCTCCGAGCAAAGATAGTAACGAAACACGAACTCCCGGCGACGGACCCCGATAGTGGGCTCGAACGCCGGACGACGACACCGGCAGCTACGACCCGCTCCACGCCGACTAATCCCCCGGCTGTCTGTCGAGCCAATCTCCGGTCAGGACTCTATCCCCTCGCTGACGCGTGGCTCCGTCGACTCGTTCTCCTCGTCGCTCAGTTGGATGACGTTCCGCCGGCCGACCCGGACTTTCTCGAGTTTACCCTCGTCGGCCAGACGCGACACGACACGGCTCACCTTCGCCTCGCTCCAGTCGGTCTGTCTGACTATCTCCTGTTGCGGGAGCCGTCCCTCGACGGTGTCGTCGATACGCCTGATCTGCTCGTACTCGTCGGGTTCCTCGGGAACGACATTGCCGGTCTCACCTGCGGTGACATCGTCGTGTTCTCCGGGGGAGGGGTCCTCCACCTCGGACCGTCGTCTCCAGAGCAGCGCAACCAGAACAAACAGTATCAGCACGGCAACCCCCAGTCCGAGCACCAGTAGCCGGAGTTGCTGGTCCGACTCGCCCGCGTCCCTGGCCCACGGCGGCGGTCCTCGGGAGAGCACCGACCAGACTCTGACAGCGCTCATCGTACAGATTACTCGACCCACCCGGAGAAAAATCGCTCGGTCCGCTCTGTGGAAAACACCGCGCAGAGCGACTCTTTCACGTGAAATCGTACGAAAGCGTCTTGTAGATTCATACCCCCGCGGACCGAGAGAAAGACTGCAGCATGGAACAGAACACACGAACCAGGAGTCTGCTCGTCGTCGCGGTTGTCGTGGGCGTCGTGGTGACGCTCACCGCGGGTGCGGCCGCTATGACGCAGACACAGACTGGCGTACTGGCACACGAACAACCGGCAGAGGACCCGGGTGATTCCAACGACGATGTCGAACACCCGGGCGACGATGACGATAACGACACTGACGACGGTGTCGAACCACCAGGTGACGACGACGGTAACGACACCGACGACGATGACAACGAGACGACAGCCACTGTCACCGGTGTGCTCGAACAGGCACCCGGCGAGGACTACCAGCTCGACGGGCTGGCCATCGACATCGGTGCGATGTGGTACACGAACAGCACGGCAGCCGACACGGATCTCGACGGCGACGGAACGGTCGAGAGGATCCGGGCCGAGTTCGACGGCCTGGTCGGCCAGAACGTGACCGTCACTGTCGAGACAGACGGCACAGAGGGCGACGTGCTGGCGGTGAACGGCGAGCAGTACCGCGAGCAGGGGCCGCCACCGTGGGCCGGCGGTCCACACGGCAACGGCCCACCTGACCACGCGGGTCCCTGACCGGAACGTCTCTCACCGAACCGCTGTAGCCGCTCTCAGCCGAGCGCGGCACGCAGTTCGGTGGGACTCAGCGTGTTGAGCACGTCGCCGGGTTCGGCCCAGCCGCGGCGGGCGGTGGCGACGCCGTACCGGAGATACTCGAAGCTCTCCGGTCGGTGGGCGTCGGTGTCGACGACGATTCTCGCGCCGGCGTCGATTGCGGTCTGGACGGCACTCCCCCGGAGGTCGAGCCGGCGGGGGTTCGCGTTCACCTCGAGTGCGGTGTCGTGTTCGGCGGCGACGGTCGCGAGTCGCTCCACGTCGACGGTCATCCCGGACCGCTTGTTGAGCTGTCTCCCCGTCGGGTGCCCGACGATGTCGACCTCGGGGTGTCGGGCGGCGGTCACGAGCCTCTCGGTGCCGTCACCGTCCAGCGCGATGTGTGGCGAGGCCACCACGATATCGAGCTCCGCGAGCAGGTCGTCGCCGACCGACACCGCGCCCTCCGTGTCGATATTCGCCTCGACGCCCGCGAGCACCGCGATGTCGGATTCGTCGTCGACCGCCCGGATGGCGGGCAACTGCTCGCGCAGCGCCCCGTCGTCGAGTCCGACACCGCCGACCATGCCCGGCCCGGTCGCGTGGTCCGTGACAGCGAGGTACTCGTGGCCGAACGCGTCGGCTGCCGCGACCATCTCCTCGATGCTCGCCGCGCCGTCCGACCAGGTGGTGTGGGTGTGCAGGTCGCCGCGGGGCGCCGCCCGTGTGAGGAGCTCCGGCAGGTCCCCCGCGGCGGCCGCCGCCACCTCACCGCGGTCCTCGCGCAGTTCCGGGGGGACCTGCTCCATCTCGAGCGCCGCGTAGACACCTGCCTCGTCGGGACCGGCGACCCGTTCACCGACCCGCTGGCCGGCGTCGGGGTCCTCGACGGCCGAGACGTCGAACAGCCCGTACTCGTTGAGCTTCAGGTCGCGGTCGATTGCGCGGTTGCGCACCGCGACGTTGTGGCTCTTGCTACCCGTGAAATACTGCAGGGCGGCCCCGAACTCGCTTGGCTCGACCACCCGCAGATCGACCCGCACGCCGTCGAGTCTGACACTCGCCTTTCCCGACCCCGCCTCGATGATGCGCTCTGGGCGCTCCCACGCGGTGAACGCCTCGACGACCGCCGGTCCGTCCTCGCTCCCGACGAGCACGTCCACGTCGCCGACGGTCGGCCTGCGCCGCCGGATCGACCCGCCGAGTTCGACCCGCTCGACCGCCGCCACACCGTCCAGGAAGCTGCGGACCCGGTCCGCACGCGGGAGTGCACGTGCGAGCAACTCCCGCCCGTGGGCCTCGCGGGCGAAGTCGATCCCCTCGAGGATGTTCTGCTCGGTCGTCGCGCCGAACCCGTACAGCTCCTGTATCTCGCCGGCCTCCGCGGCCGCCTCCAGGTCCGCGAGCGTCTGGACCCCCAGCTCCTCGTACAGCGTCCCCACGGTCTTCGGGCCGACACCCTCGATACGGGTCAGGGCCTCCATCTCGACGGGCAGCTCCTCGCGCACCGCCTCGAGTTCCGCTATCTCGCCGGTCTCGACGTACTCGACTATCTTCGCCGAGATGGCGTCACCGACGGCGTCTATCTCGGCGACCCTGTCCGGGCCGTCCGCGGCCAGCCCCTCGATTGCGACCGACAGTTCGCGGATGTTCTCCGCGGCGTTGCGGTACGCGCGTGGCTTGTACGCGACATCCTGTGCCTCGAGCAGGTCCGCGAACTCCTCGAGCAGGTCCGCGACCTCGTCGTTCCGGCTCATCGTCCGCCGGTACGGTCTCACCGGTCTTGTGTGACAGGGTCGCCGGTGGCCGCTCAGTCGACCCGCTCTCTCAGCTCCTCGGCACGCTCACGGAAGCGGTCACGGACAGCCCCGACCGGGCGGTCCTGCAGGTCGTACTCAAGATTCGGCGGAGTCCCCGCCCAGGAGCCGTCGGCGAGCAGGTGGTCGGCCTCGTGTGCGAGCAGGCGGTCGTCAGCGGCCATCACCCGCTCCCACTCCCCGGCCGTCGGCGGGTCGACACCGAGTCCGGCCCAGACTGCCTCGAGAACGGCCGTCTCGACGGACTCGATGCGGTCGAGTTCGGCCTTTACCGGTCGCGGCACGTCACCGAGATACGCCTCGCCGGCGTCGTGGAGCAGTCCGAGCAACCGCAGCCGCGGTGTCTCGAACTCGCGGCTCACGTACAGCGAGTGCTGTGCGACGCTGTAGAACTGCCGGCAGTGACCGCCGAACCGGCAGGTGTGGGCCAGTCCCGCCGCGATGTCGAGCAGGCGAACGTCAGCCGGTCGTGGGTCGAACGGCCTGAACTCCCCGCCGGTGTAGGTCTCGATGACCGCACCGGACATCTCTGTCATGGCTCGGTGTTGTCGACCGGCGAGTAATGTGTTCCGGTCGCTGTGAGGGCAGACACAGTTGACTCCTCCCCGCGCTTCCCGCGAGGATTCCGCCGTCGGTAACCCAGCCAGCCGATTACCCCGGCTGTGAACTTGCGGGTTCGCTGAGTGTGGGCTGGTCGACTGACTACGACTGTTCCCCACAATCGGCGGGTATCCAGCCGTGGTCTTCCACTGCCAGTGATTGGCCGGAACTCCCACGCGGGGAAGCCGCGCCGTCGTCGGGCGACCCCGACTGCCCGAGGGACAGCGTCCCTCTCCGTTCACGGCGCGGAGGATGTCACTTCGAGGCCCCAGCTGCTCGAAAACCCGTACAGCTCTGCCACACCGCTCTGACTCGACTCGTCAATCTCCTCAAACGTGGTTGCTGCCATCAGTTGCTTCACCGTGTCTCCGTCGTCGACCTTCGCCAACGTTTCTCGGAGAGCATCAGCAGAGACGACGAGTTCGGCACGCGGATGCAAGTGGCTCAAGATACACGTATCTGTAGCCGTCAGTACGGGACAGGGGACGCAGGTGTTAAATCGCTCCTCACCGTACCGAAAGTATGACTGACAACACGGACGAGCACGAGTTCTCGGAGGGACAGGGGTTCGATGACCCGTACGAGGGGTTCGACCTCGGGCCGGAGTTCGAGATCGACCCCGACGAGGTCGACCCCGTCGACTCGCGGGTCATCACGGACCTGCTCGGCGGAGACCAGCTGCCCGACGGTGCCGACGCCGAGCGGGTGCTCGATGTCGGTATCGAGTACATCCGCATCAACCGTCACGAGCAGGCAACCGAGACCCTGGAACGGGCCGCCCGCCTCTCCGATGACGACCGTATCGCACAGGAGGCCTGGGTGAACAAGGGTGTCGCACACGCCGAACTCGAGGAGTACGACGCCGCGATCGGCGCCTACCGCGAGGCCCTCGACATCGACGACAGCTCAGAGCACGCCGCGACGGCCGAGACGAACCTCGCGTACGCGCTCTGGGAGTTCGGCCGCACCGAACAGGCCCTGGAGCACGCCGAGCGGGCTGTCGAACTCGACCCGCGGTTCGGACAGGTCTGGTACAACCGCGGGTTCTTCCTCAACGAGCGCGGCCTCGCGGAGGACGCTGTCGCGGCGTTCGACAACGCGATCCGCCTGGGCTACCGCAGTGCCGACCTGCTGGAGGAGAAGGCGCTCGCGCTCGAACAGCTCGGCGAGGACGAGCGCGCCGAGGAGGTCGTCGACGAGGCCGAACAGCTCCGCGCACAGAACGAACAGGACCTCGTCGGCCAGCAGTCACCCGGTGGGGCCGCCGAGGAGGAGCGTCCCCGCGAGCGCGAGCGCGGACTCGGTGGCGACCGCCCCGGTGACCGGAACGGCCGCGGTGACCGCCCCGGTGAACGGGACAACCAGGACCCACTCCGGGAGTGAGTCGATGCCCGAACTGCTCCTGAACGAGCGCGACACCGCGAAGGGGCGGCTGGTCTCTGTCTGTGACGCTGACGTGCTCGGCGAGGAGTTCGAGCGTGGCGAGGTGTCACTGAGCGTCGACCCGGCGTTCTACGACGGCCCGACCGCCGACCCACAGGCCGTGCTCGACAGTCTCGTGCGCTGTGACGTCGCCAACCTCGTCGGCACCCGCGCTGTCGGACTCGCCATCGAACAGGGGCTCGTCCGCGAGGAGAACGTCCTCGAGTTCGACGGAACACGTCACGCACAGCTCCTCCGGATGTGACGCGACGGTCCCTCGAGTGAGATACCAGACGCGGGGAGAACTCGCCTGTTCGCCGAGCCAGACTCGAAGAATCCTGTTATCGGATTTTCCGGTCGTCCGAAACGGACAGCAGCGCATCACCCCCCGTGCCGGGCCCGTAGCCGTCGGAGAGAGTGTGGGGATTGTCGCGTGTCCGTCTGACGCGTGTCCGACACGCCGGCGGTCTTAAGAGGGTCGAACGCCCCGATGGAGATGTGGCGCTGTTTGGCACGGACCCGCTGGAGGAACTGCTCGTCCCAGACGGGACCCACGCGCAGGAACACGACCTCGTGACCGACGGGGACGTTATCGTCGCCAGCCAGAGCACGGTCGAGTTCGGCGTCCGGGGCGGGAACGTCATCGCGGGCGAGGGCGTCGAGTTCGGCGGCAACATCGAGGCCGAGGGGGACTGTCGGCTCGACACCTGGTGTGAGGTCGCGGGCAACGTGCTGGTCGGCGAGGACGCGTACCTCGGCGAGCGGGCACACATCGGCGGCGAGTTGCGCGTCGCCGGCAACCTCGACATCGGCGACGACGTGCAGATCGACGACGGGTTCGAGGCGAACGGCTGGATCGTCATCCGGAACCCGATGCCGACAATCGTCTTTCTGTTCATCTACCTCTCGCAGTTGCTCCGCATCGGCGAACAGGAGGCCGCGGAGCAACTGCTCGACGCCGTGACCGACGCGGACGAGCGCGAGCACGACCCGGTACTCGTCCCGCGGGGGAGCCGGGTCGGTGACGACGCCTGGCGGGTCTCGACACCGGGGCGTGTCGGCGACGACTGCCGGCTCCACGGCAACATCCGCGCCGAGTCGCTCGTGGTCGGCCGCGAGAACGAGCTGTTCGGCAGTCTCCGTGCCCGCGAGGGCATCACCGTCGGTGCCGGCACGGAGGTGACCGGGAACGTCACCACGCGCGACGGGACTGTCCGAATCGGTCCCGGGGTGACCGTCCGCGGCGACGTCGCCGGTGAGTTCGTCGAGGTCCACCGCGAGGCCGAGATCGAGGGGGCGATCCGTGCCGGTGAGGAGACGTCGATCGTCTCCGACCCCGTCCTCGACGACGCCGCGGTCTCCGGTGGGGACGACTCGACCGGGTCCGGCGAGCGTGCACCCGAGTCGACACCGACCACGGACGCGGACGACCCCGAGGGAACCGGTGCGGACGAACCCGGCGATGGTGAAACCGGTGCGGCCGAGGGTGACGAGGCCAGGGGTGAACGTGGCGGGAGTGCGGACCCGCCGACCGGGGAGACACCCACCGAGCACGGGAGTGACGACGGCACACGATCCGGGGAGGTCCCGTTCGCCGGGACCCTGGTCGATACCGCCGAGGATGAACCCGGGACCGGTGCGGGCGAGGCCGACGGGGGCGACGCCGGGACCGACGCGGACGGGACCGGCGAGGACGTGGTCGGTACAGACGAGACCGGAGAGAGTGCTGATGAGGAGGGAATCAGCGAGGGTGGGGCCGACGAGGCTGCGGTCGGTGAGGGTGAGATGCCAGGCGAGGCCGGGGAAACGGGGATACCGGTCGAGGAGGCAGAGAGCAGGGGGACACGGGATAGCGACGAGTCGGCAGTCGACGGCGGACCCTCCACGACGGGGGAGTCCAGCGACGTGACAGGAACAGACACGAGTGACGAGGCGGGTGAGGGCGACTCCGTTCCGGGTGTCTCCGGAGACGGCAGGCGATAGCGGGTAGCTCCTGCCGATCGGTGCAGGGTTCTGCTCACGGCGAACCCCGGAACTTCGCGGAGAAGCCCGGCGATGACCGTTCACACGGCAGAGAGACAGTCGGTCCGAGTTCGGACGAGCAGGGAGACCGTATCAGGCGAAGGCGACCGGGACGCCGGCGGAGTCGTCCTCGTCGCGGACCTTCTCGAGGGCGCTCCGGAAGTCCTCCATCCGGATGGCGGTGCGGTCGTCGCGGATGGCGAACATCCCGGCCTCGGTGGTGAGCGAGGACAGCTCGGCGCCGGTGAACCCGTCGGTGTCGGCGGCGAGTGTGCCCAGGTCGACGTCGTCGAGACTCATCTCGCGGGTGTGGATCTCGAGGATGCGCTCGCGGGCCGTCGGGTCGGGTTCGGGCACCTCGATGAGGCGGTCGAACCGGCCGGGGCGGAGGATGGCGCGGTCGAGCATGTCGAACCGGTTCGTCGCGGCGATGATGCGTATCTCGCCGCGGTCGTCGAACCCGTCCATCTCCGAGAGCAACTGCATCATCGTGCGCTGGACCTCGGCGTCGCCGGAGGTCTTCGACTCGGTTCGTGTCGACGCGATGGCGTCGATCTCGTCGATGAAGATTATCGCCGGTTCGTGCTCGCTCGCGAGTTCGAACAGGTCACGCACCAGCCGTGCGCCCTCGCCGATGAACTTCTGGACGAGTTCGGAGCCGGCCATCTTGATGAACGTGGCGTCGGTTTCGCTGGCGACAGCCTTCGCGAGCATCGTCTTGCCGGTGCCGGGCGGCCCGTGCAGGAGCACACCGGCGGGCGGGTCGATACCGACAGCGTCGAACTGGTCGGTCCGGACGAGCGGTTGCTCGACCGCCTCGCGGACCTCGCGGATCTGCTCCTCGAGACCACCGATATCGTCGTAGGTGGTCCCGGGGCGCTGTTCGATCTGCATTGCCTGTGCGCGGGCGTCCGTCTCGGCCTCGAGCACCTCCTTCACCGCGAAGGAGTCGTTGACCGCCACCCGGTCACCCGCGTCGATCGTCTCGCGGAGCGTGGACGAGACCTCGGTCAGCACCTCCTGGTTGTTTCCGTGCTGTTTGATGACGACACCCTCGTCGAGCAGCTCCTCGGCGGTGGCGACGTACAGCGACGAGGTCTTCAGCGTCTCGTTCTCACGTTGCAGGTGGTCGACCCTGTCCGTGAGCTTCTCCTGCTGTTCTCTCGCCGCGTTCAGTTGCTGCTGCAGCTTTGCGTTGACGCGCAACACCTCGCTGTAGTGGCTGCGGAGTGCCGCGAGTCGTTCCGATGGCGTCATATCGGGGTCGAGGTCGAGTCGCGGGCGCTCCGGAAGCGATGGACTGCGGGACATCTGACTACCTGTACTTCGGGACCGTCGATTATAGTCCCTTCGACAGCGGCCCTCGCGGTCCACTCCCGGACGACACCGCCGACACAGGACGGGGTCACCGCGTGTTACCGCGGTTCGGTGCCGGGTCCGGCCTCGCTCTGGACCCGCCAGCCGCCGTCGAGGTCACAGGCCGCCCGGACGGTGAAGCTGAACCCGGTGTCGGCGGTCACCGCCGTCCCACCCGCGACGCTCTCGACTCGGAGCGGCACGTCGAGGGCACTCCCGCAGCAGCCGACACCGACGAACTCGGTCCAGCGGTCACCGGGCGCGGCGGTGTCGTGGGCCTTCGGGAGATAGGCCCGGAACGGACGGTCCTCGACAATCGACCGACCCCACGCCGAGAGGTCCGCGGGGTACGAGAGCTCCACACTGGTTGCTGGTTCCGGCATAGCCTGTGTTGGACAGCCCCGGACAAAGCGTCTGTGCAACCGGACCGCCCCGACCTACACCGCGTGTTTCCCGGACTCGCCCGGGTCAGCCCGGCCGGCACGGCACACCTACAGTCGACCGGGTGTCGTCGCCGGTTCGTCCGGCGGGTTCGGGGACCTGTCTGGCCGGCTACGAGTGTGACACACCGCCGGATAGCAGCGGGTCGGCAGGACGGCGTGCCGTGGAGACAAAAAGGCTTATTCGGTGGCCTATCAGATACTCTGCTATGGCACGGCTCGACGTCGACCGGGTCCCGTACGAGGACTACAGCAACCGACAGCTGGTGGCACTCCCACTGGCGGCGCTCGCGGTTGCCCTCGTGGTCATCCTGGCTGTGTTCGCGCTCACGGGTTCGCCGGTTTCGCTCGGGCTCGATTTCACCGGCGGGACCGAACTCCGGTTCAGCGCGTCCGACACGCCGACGGGCGACATCGAGACCGCGTTCGAGGAAGCGGGAATCGATGTCGCGAGTGTCCGGTCGGTCGGTGCCGGCGACTCCTACATCCTGACCACACAGGAAACCGACAGCGAGGCACTCGAGACGGTGGCAGAGCGGGTCGGTGACCGGGTCGAGTCGATCGACTCCCGCTCCGCGACGTTCGGCTCGGACACGCAGCAACAGGCACTGTTCGGCGTTCTCATCGCGTTTGGCGGGATGAGTCTGCTGGTCGCGCTGATATTCCGGACGCTCGTCCCGAGTGTCGCCGTCGTGGTCTCCGCGTTCTCCGACATCGTCATCCCGGTTGCGCTGATGAACCTGCTCGGCATCGAGCTGACACTCGGGGCGGTTGCCGCCCTGCTGATGCTGATCGGGTACAGCGTCGACTCGGATATCCTGCTTAACAATCACATACTCAGGCGACACGGCGGGTTCTACGAGAGCGCGTACCGCGCGATGCGGACGGGTGTCTCGATGACGCTGACCTCCATCGCGGCGATGATGACGATGTTCGCGGCGTCGTGGTACCTGGGGATTCCGTTGCTCCCGGACATCGCACTGATACTGGTGTTCGGGCTGGTGGCCGATCTAATGAACACGTACATGCTGAACATAACGCTGCTCCGCTGGTACAAGTTCGAGGGAGTGAGCCGATGATAGACCTCCGCGACAACCTGCGCGTGCTGGTGCTGGTCGGGTTGTGTCTGCTGGCGGCACTGGCGCTCTTTGGCCCGCTGGGGGCCGGCGGCGACCAGGGGTTCGGTGTGAACCCGACACAGCCGGAGCCGGTGACGACCGCCACGAGTGACGACACCGGCGAGTTCAGCGTCGAACTCCCGGCGGGCGAGTACGAGGCGGTCGTCGACGAGATCGGCTACGACGAGTTCGAGACCGACATCGAGGTCACCGGCGGCAACACGACGACAGTCGACATCGACCTGTCCGCGCGTGAGACCGGCAGCCTCTCCGGACTCGTGACAGGCCCCGACGGCCCGGTCGACAACGCCACGGTCACGGTCCGGGCAAACGAGACAGAGGACCTCGTACAGCGGGTCACGACCGGTGCCGACGGCAGCTACGAGACCACACTCGAGACCGGCGAGTACACCGCTCGCGTCGACGAGATCGGGTTCGGTGTCACCCAGGAGGAGTTCACCGTCGCCGCGGACGAGACGACCACCCTGGATACGACCCTCGATGCCATCGGTACCGGCACGGTCACGGGAACGGTGACCGGCGGCGGCGAGAACCTGTCCGGTATCGAGATAACGGCGCTCAACAACGCGACCGGGGTGACAATCGCGACGACGACAACCGGTCCCGACGGGGGGTACGAGCTGACACTGGAGACCGGCGACGTGAGCCTGCAGGCCGACAGTCCGCTGTTCGCGGCCAGCAGCACCGCACAGCTGGTCCAGACGAACGAGACACACACGGTCGATTTCGACCTCGAACCGCTGGAGACCGGCTCCATCCAGGGGACCGTCGCGGTCGGGGGAGACCCGGTCGAGGGTGTCACGGTCACCGTACAGGACCAGACGACCGAGAGTGAGCAGGCCACCGATGTCACCGGGACCGACGGGGGCTACGCGGTCGACATCGGTGTCGGTTCCTACCAGGTGGTCGTCGACGAACTGCTGTACGAGGAGTTCAGCGAGACGGTGAACGTCACGGCCGGGGGGTCGACCGCGCTCGATATCGAACTCGAGCGGGTGGAGACCGGCACAGTCGAGGGGACCGTTACCGGTGACGGTGACGCACTCGCGGGTATCGATGTCGGATTCGTCGACCCGGACGCCGGTACGGGTACAGACCTCGACGGTGCGTCGTTCGGTGACCCGACGAATCTCGAGTACGGGCTGGAGCTGTCCGGTGGTGCGCGCATCCGCGGGACACTGCAGGGGCTGACCGCGGAGGGTGTGGGTCTGGAGACGGGGAGCAGTTTCCAGGTCGAGCGGACCGTCGCCGAGGAACTGGGGATCGACCAGATCAACGTCCGTGTGCGCGGCGGACTCGACGCCGTCGAACTGTACACCGAGAACGTGACGCGGGCGGAGTTCACCGAGGCCCTCGAGGCGGCCAACCTGACCGTCGAGACGACTGACATACGCGAGGGCGTGACGAGCAACACCCGGCAGGAGGCGGTCACGACGATAACAGACCGTGTCGACCAGACCGGGTTCTCCGGCGCGGACGTGTTCTCGAGCAGCTCTGTCACCGGCGAGAACTTCATCGTCGCGGAGGTGCCCGGTGTCACCCGCGAGGAACTGCGGGAGATAATCTCCGAGACCGGGCGCGTGCAGATTGTCGCCGGCTACCCCGAGCAGACGGAGAACGGGACTGTGTACAACCAGACCGTGCTGCTGACACAGGACGACATCGACGGCATCGACAGCGCGGAGCCGGGGAGCACGAGCATCCCGAACCCCCACGTTCCGGTCGCGCTGACCGAGGCGGCCGGCGAACGGTTCGCGAACGTGATGCGCGAGACCGGGTTCACCTCGTCGCAGGGGGTTGGGAACTGCTTCTTCGACGAGGACGTGTTCGACGCGCCCGCCGCGGAACACAGGAACCAGTACTGCCTGTTCACCGTCGTCGACGGTGAGTACGTCTACGGGTCGAGCATGGGCAACGACCTCGCCGGGACAATAAACTCCGGCGGGTTCGAGAACGACCCGCGGTTCGTGATGCAGACCGGCAACTTCGAGTCCGCACAGGAACTCGAGGTGAACCTCCGCGCCGGCGAACTCCCGACCGACATCGAGATTGTCACCGAGTCGTTCATCTCGCCGAGTCTCGCACAGCAGTTCAAGCCGCTCGCCCTGCTGACGGCGCTGGTCGCGTGGCTCTCGGTCTCGGCGGTCGTCTACTACTGGTACCGCGATATCCGTGTCGCCATCCCGATGCTGCTGACCGCGGGCAGCGAGGTGTTCCTGTTGCTCGGGTTCGCATCCGTCGTCGGGCTGGCGCTCGATCTCTCACACATCGCCGGTCTCATCGCCGTCATCGGCACCGGGCTCGACGACCTGATAATAATGGCAGACGAGATACTGCAACGGAAGAAGAAAGTCGAGACCGGGCGGGTGTTCCAGAGCCGGTTCCGGAAGGCGTTCTGGATAATCGGGATGGCCGCGGCGACGACAATCATCGCCATGAGTCCGCTGGCGGTGCTGAGTCTCGGTGACCTCCAGGGCTTTGCCATCATCACTATCGTCGGTGTGCTTATCGGTGTCGGCATCACCCGACCGGCGTACGGCGACGTGCTGCGGAAGCTGGTACTCGACGACGTGAAACGGACCGGGTGAGTCGCGCCCCCCGTGTCCGAACCACGCGTGGGTACCGGAGCCCGGGCGACGACGGTACCGGTACCGCGGCCTCGCCCTCTGCGTCCACCGCGGAGGCGCCTCCGAGAGATAGATCGATACATCTCTCCTGTCTCCGAGTTACCGGATTTCGAGGCGAAAGCCTCGGGCCTGCTGGATACACGACTCGACCCCGGGGCGGTCGGGCAGCGGTGCGAGGAGGTCCCGGTACCCGGAGACAGACACCATCGTCGGTGGGTGTGTCCGTCGGGGAAACCACACCCCGGGATTTAATACGGGTAGAGAACAACCTATCGGTGCCGGCGAGGCGCTTTTCACGTCACAGCCGGCACACAGTCGTCCCGGCGCGACACGCTGCCCCGTCCGGTGGCAGCATCACCCGGCCCCATCTCATCCCACCCCCTCCGCCTCCCTCTTTCGCCTTTCCCCACCGCTCGATTGCCCGCCCCACACCACCACCGGGACCCGTCCGCTCGACACCAGATGTCGAACCCACCGTCGCGAGACCTGTGCGCTGTTCCAGCAGTACCGTGTGTGGTCGACCCGGTCCGGGGCGAGTGTCGGACTCCGCGGGTCACTCGTCCGGTTGTGCGGGCAGTGTCGATCGTGTCACCGGTCGAGGGTGTCCCGGCCGGCGAGACGGTCCGTGCGGTCACCGCTCGACGGTCTTCTCGACGACACGCACGTCCTCGATTCGGGTGTCGGGGTACGCGCCGTCGACCTTCTCGGCGGCTTTCACCATATCCCAGACGACGTTCAGTCCGGTTGTGACCCCCTCCAGCGCCTCCATCTCGCAGCCGGTCTTGCCGACCGTCTCGACGGTCACCGCGAGTGTGAGGGTCGTCTCCTCGAGGTCGAACGCCGTCTCGACGTTCGTCACCGGTATCTGGTGGCACATCGGGATGGACTCCCAGGTGTGTTTGACCGCCCGTATCGCGCCGACCCGGGCGGTCGCCAGCACGTCACCCTTTCCGATGCTGTCGGCCCGGATCGCCTCGACCGTCGACTGCTGGAGGGCGAGTCGTCCGCGCGCCACCGCACGGCGCCGGGAGTCGCGCTTCTCGCCGATGTCGACCATCTGCGCGTCGCCGTCGTCGACGTGTGTGAGGCTGTCGGGGTCGCCGGTCTCGTCTGTTACTCCGCTATCCTCGTCTGTCGGTTCACTGTCGGTCATCGTCGTTCAGTCCCGCTGTGTGTGTGCGAGCACGTGCGTGATGGTCGGGAGGAGGAGTTCCTCGGTGCCGAACGTCGCGCCCTGCGTGCTCCCCGGGAGACAGAACACGGGGACCGTGTCGATAACACCGGCGTCGGCCCGCGAGAGCAGGGCGTTCGGGCCGATGTCGTCGTACGAGAGGCTCCGGAACAGCTCGCCGAAGCCCGGAATCGCCCGGTCACACAGCGGCGCGACGGCGTCGACGGTCACGTCGTCCGGCGCCAGCCCGGTCCCGCCGGTGACGACGACCGCCTCGGCGTCGGTCTCGACGAGCGCGAGCACCGCCGCCCGGATGGCCTCGCGGTCGTCGCCGACCAGTTCGCGCTCGACGACGCGGTGGCCGTCGTTCTCTATCGCCTGTACGATCGCGTCACCGGACTCGTCGTCGGCGAGTGTCCTGCTCGTCGAGACGGTCAGCACGCCGAACGACGCCCGGTCGGGTTCGTCGTCCAGATGGTCAGGTGCGGTCACAGTCGGGGTTCGAGGGGGAGCCACATTGGGGTTTGGGCCGACCCGGTCCCGCTCCGCGCGGTGCTGTGCGGGGACCGCGGTGTCTGTCCGGGGTCGCGAGACCGGAGCCGTCCGGCAGGTGCGGGAACCACACCCCGTCCACAGTGCCGGCCCGGCACCGTTATGTCTCGTCCCGACAACTATCCGTATGGGCTTTCACACGTTCGACCCCGAGATGGCCGACAGACTCGAGGGCGAGCACCGCTACCGCTGGTGTTCAGGCGAGGAACTGCTGACACAGGTCGCACCGCACGAGGGTGCGACGATAGCGGACCTCGGGAGCGGGACCGGGTTCTACACCGACATCGTCGCGCCACACGCCGGGACGGTGTACGCGGTCGATGTCCAGCCGGAAATGCACGAGCGCTACCGCGAGAAGGGACTCCCGGCGAACGTCGAGCAGGTCGAGGCCACGACCGAGCAACTGCCGTTCGAGGACGGCGACCTCGACGCGGCGTTCTCGACGATGACCTACCACGAGTTCTCGGGTCCCGAGACGATGGCCGAACTCGCGCGCGTGCTCCGGCCGGGCGGTCGACTCGTGACCGTCGACTGGTCGGGAAACGGGAGCGGACAGAGCGGCCCGCCCGTCGGGGAGCGCCACGACCTCGGACACGCGGTGTCGGCGCTCGGTGCGGCCGGGTTCACCGTCGAACACGCCGTCAGCCGGACCGAGACGTTCGTCTGTCGCGCCCGACGCTGAGACGGGCCGCGAGCGGACGAGCGAAACAACCGACTGGTCGGGGACACGATTGCAACCAGTAGACGAGCACCGTCACGAACGGGTCGAGGGGACAGACGGGGTCACCGTCGACCACAGGTTGATGACCGCAACCGCCGACGGGGGGAGCTGACGGTCCGGTTGCACGAGCGACGAGCGATGCGGTGGGCCCCCGGCCCGGCGTTCAGGAGAGCACCTCGTCGAGGCGCTCCAGAATCTGCTCGAGATAGGCTTTCGTCCGGACCTGCTGGGGTGTCGGGTCCGCCAGTTCCATCTCCTGTTCGACGACCGCGAGGTCGAACGCGACCTGCTCGCGCACCGCCGCCACCTCCGCGCGCGGTACCGCTTGCTCGTCCGCACCCGGGGTCGTCGCACGGTCCGCCGTCGGGTTCTCGCCGGTCTCGACACTGTCACTGGGGGTACCTCCCCGGTCGGCACCACCGGACGCGGACACCGGGTCGGCGCTGTCCCCGCTCTGCCGGTCGGTCCCGTCGCCCGGACCGGCCCCCGGGTCGGGAGGGTCGTCCACACCGGTCGTCCGGTCACCCGTCACACCGGCCCCGGGCGCGCCACTCCGGCCGGCCAGCTCCCTGTGACGGCGTTTCTGCTCCCGGACAGCCGTCAGGTCGACGTCGAACGTCTCCAGGAACCCCTCCTCGCGTATCTCGGTGAGGTCCGCCTCGGGGATACGCTCGGCCGCGAGTCGTTCGAGACTCGTTTGTTCGAGGCGGCTCCGGAGCCGTGCGACGAGGTCGGGCCGGCCCTCGATAACCTGCGCCGGGTAGGAGCGTGCGGTCCCGACCCGGGTGGCGAGCTCCGTCGGGTCGTGGTCGGGGTGTGCGAGGTGTGCCACGAGGACCGCCTGCTGGAGCGGGGTGAGATCCCGGAGTCGCGTCTCCGCGGGCGTTATCTCCGGCCCGCCGGGGTCGTCGGTGGCGTCGGTACCGGGGTCGAACACGTGGTCACAGAGCGCACGGATATCCCGTGCCGGGAGCGGGTCGAGGTCACGCCCGGCGAGGTGTGCAGCCACGCGGTCCCGGAGCTCGGTCTCCGGCAGGCTCCGGTTGGCGTTGAACGCCGCGACCAGGAGCGCCCGCCGCTCGCGCTCGTCGAACGCCCGGCCGTTGTATGTCGCCGGGATGTCCGACAGCGAGAGCCCGTGCAGGTTGAGCTGTCCCGCGAGCGTGAACGCGGTCCCGACCGGGTTGCCGTCCCCGTCACACTCGACCGGCTCCACCTCCGGTGTCATCCCGTCGTGGTCCTCGTGGGTGCTGTCGGTGACGTAGCTGACGTGCACCCGGGCGAGCATCTCTGTCGGGTACTCCGCCCGACAGTACGGACAGCGGTACGAGTGTGCTGTCGTCCCCGCGGGGTCGCTCCCACCGGTCACGACCCGCCCTCACCCCCGAGCGCGAGCGCGATGTCGGCCTGCTTGACCGTCAGGCGGTCGCTCTCGAACCGACCGCGCACCCCCGTCTCGGTGCGTGTGACGTTGCCGAACCCGGTCGCCTCGAGCGCCGTCACCCAGACCGAGGGGTGGTCGGTGTTGCTGATACTGACCTGTCCCGGGATGGTGCCGACACCCGCCGTGCTGCCGTTGCCGCCGGTTCCGGTCCGGGTGAGCGACGCCGGCGACCCCGACCGGAGCGCGACCAGGTCCCGCTCACCGGTGCCGCTGACACCGATACCGGTCGGACTGCCCGCGGTCGGGCCGGTCAACACCGGCACGACCAGACGGGTCTGCCGGCCCGACACCTCGAACGGCGGCGGGCGCTCGCTGAGCGCGCTCCCGTCACCCCGCTCGTCGACCCGGTAGAGATGTCCCAGCGCGTAGACGAACGTCACCGCCTCTCCCGGGAGCTCGTAACGCAACGCCCGTGTCTGGTAGGTGGCGGTGAACCCGCCGTCGGTCTCGATACGCAACTCGGCGGCCGTGTCGTCGGTGAGTCGTATCTGCGTGTCGACCAGTTCGAGCGTCATCCTGCGGCGCTCGTCGCCCTGTGCCGCCATGTCGCCCACCTCCGCGTGGACAACCGCGGTGTTCTCCTCGCCGGCCGCGACCGCACCGCCACGGTCAACATCCGAGAGCAGGTCGACACCCGTGACGAACAGCGCGAGCGTCCCCGCAACCACCATCGAGAACACGACCACGAACCCCAGCGCGTAGCTGACACCCCGAGACGCGTCGATACCGGCGCCAGCACCGGCGTCGCGGTCCCGAGTGCGCGTGTCACGCGTTCGGACACACACGGCAGGGTCACATCCGCTGGTGCCGGGTCCGCTCGCATCGCGGTCGCTCCGTTTCGTGGCTGGGTCACCGGACATCTATCTGTCGAGCTGTCGGAACTGAATCTGGTCGGCTCCGGCCGGCCGCCGGACCGCAACCGGCCCGCCGTCGAACCGGGTGCTCTCGACCGGGGTCGCCGACACGAAGTTCACCGTCGCGTGGAGCTCCCCGTCACCGGTTAGCAGGACGAGACACTGGCGCTCACAGCGCCCGGCGTGCTCGACAGCCCCGGCGGTCGTGTCACCGGCGTCCGAGGCGTTTATCACCTCGACGATGTACTCCGTTCCCCGCACCGACCCGGCCAGCGCGGCGCGCTCGTCGACGCTCTGTCCCGGTGTCGCCGCCGCCAGACGGTCGACCGACTGAATCGTGCCCGCGAGGTCGTTCCCGTACACCTCGAGGTCCTCCTCGACCGCCGCCTCGGTGTTGGCGTCGAAAAAGACCACCCCGACCCCGCCAAGACTCACCAGCACGATAGCCGCGATGCTGAGGTTCAGCACGTACCCCAGCGGACTCGAGACACCCCGGTCGCGCGACTCCCAGACCATTTGTACGTTCTGGCTCGTCTCGATATTTATATCCTCGGTCCGGCGCGGGGACCGGTTCACAGTTGTCCGGCGATATCCTCGGGAAGGTACGTGATGAGGTCGGCACCGGCCGCGGCGTGGGAGACGGCTCCCTTCGAGAGCAGGTCGAGGGTCGCGTCGTCGTCGAGAGGCTCGTCCCGGAGACCAGCCCCCTGATACCGTCGGCCCGCAGACGCCGGGGTCGTCGCTGCTCCACGTCTTCACGCCTACCACTGGTGGTCAGAACGGGAGTCCACCGACAAGCTCCGCGGTTCAACCGCCCACAGAGAGCACCGACACTTATGCTTCGAGAGCCGAAACGGGCAGTCTGATGGCAGCACGCACCCGGCGGTCCAGTGGAACCAGTCCCCCGTTCGTGACCGGTGCGATCGGCGGAGCAGTATCGTTCGTGGTCGGGTACCTCCTGACACTCCTCGTCGTCGCGGTGATAGAGGCAGAGGACTCCAGCGAGAATCTGGTCGAGTTCGCCGGTCACCTGTACTACAACGCACAGTTCGTCGCCGTCGAGAGCAGTGTCGATGGGGGCGGCGGAGGGTTCGGCGCACGACTGGCACAGGAGTTCAACTACCTCACCGACGGCGACTTCAGCCAGACACTCGACGGACCAGTGATCCTGTATCACCTGATTCCGGTCATCGTCCTGTTCGCCGGCGGGTACGCGATTGCGCGGTCTGCGGACGCGAGGGAGCTCCAGGAGGGGGCAATCGCGGGTGCGACGGTGGCACTCGGCGCGGTGGTGCTCGCGCTGGTCGGGACGTTCGTGTTCAGTTTCAACTCGGGCGGGGTGACGACCAGTCCAGTTCTGGTCGAGGGTGTGTTGCTGGCCGGCATAGTCTTTCCCGGTCTGCTGGGCGCGGCCGGCGGCGCGGTCAGCACACAGGTCGGGTCAAGCCAGCAGCAGTTCGGGCGGCGGTGAGGGCCGGCGGACGCCTCCGACGGTTCACCGGGGTCTATCACCGGGTGACCGCGGTTCGGGGTCCCACGGGGAGCCAGCGGGGTGTCGGGTCTATCACCTGTGCAGCGAGTAGACGATGACGAACATTCCGGTCGTGATGAGCGCTCTCGACGAGTAGTCCCGCGTCGGTCAGCGTCTCGAGTCGAACCATCGTCTGCTCCTTTTCTAGGCGGTATATCGGGTGAAACAGTCTGGCAGAGGCCGGCCTCGACACCGCCGGTCGCGGAACCGGGCAGTTTTTTCGGGGACGCGTCAACTACCGGTATGCTCGTCGCCGAACGACGTGAATGCGACAGTATCGGCGCGCCCGGGGAGAGTCGGGTGAGACGATGATAGCGGGTGCGAGTCGGGCGACGGTGCGGGCAGCACTCGACAGCGAGGACCCGCTTCCAGGGACCGCCGGGTTCGCGGGCGAGGTGGACGGATGCCTCGTGCGCGACGTGCTCGGCCGGCAACCGCTGTTCTTCGAGGCAGACGACCCCGCGGTCTGGCGTCACGACCCCAGTGAACTCGCGGAGCCACGGCGCCTGCCGGCGGGACACGTCCGGAGCACCGACAGGTCCGGGGGGTCCGGCACCACCTCGGTCTGGACACTGCCGGCCCGTGACCCGTTCGAGACCGACGAGGCGGCGGTCACAGCCGTCCGGGAGGCCGTCGACGCGGCGCTGTCGACAGTCGACGACGGGGACCTCGCGGTGGCGTTCTCGGGCGGGGTGGACTCGGGGGTGCTCGCGACCCGGTTCGACGCCCCGCTGTACGTCGTCGGGTTCCCGGACAGTCACGACCTGGCAGCGGCCCGCTCGGGTGCGGACCACCTCGACCGGTCGGTGCGGGTGGTCGAACTCGACCACGGGACACTCGAGGCGGCCATCCCCCGCGTGGCGGCGGCCATCGGGCGAACGAACCCGATGGACATCCAGATTGCGCTCCCGCTGTTCGTGCTCGCGGAGCGGGTCAGCGCCGACGGGTTCGACCGCCTCGCGCTCGGCCAGGCCGCGGACGAACTGTTCGGGGGCTACGCGAAGGTGGAGAACGCACCGGACGACGACCGTGTCGCGGCCGACACCGTCCGCGGTGCGCGCGACGAACTCGTCGGGAGCATCCCCGACCAGTTCGAGCGCGACGGTCTCGCACTCCGAACGGCCGGTGTCGACCCGGTGACCCCGTTCGCCCGCGACCGGGTCGTCCGGGCGGCGCTCGCGCTCGACGACCACCACCTCGTCCGGGACGGCAGCCGCAAGTGGGCGCTCCGCCGGGCCGTCCGACCCTGGGTTGGTGAACTCGCCGACCGCCCGAAGAAGGCGCTCCAGTACGGCACCCTCGCGTCCCGCGAACTCGACCGTCTCGCCCGACAGGCCGGCTACAAGCGCCGCATCGACAACCACGTCGGCAAGTACGTCGAGAGTCTGATATAATACCGCCGATAGGAAGCGGGTGGTCCTCCGGAGACACGTACTGCACCTGAACAGTCGGGTCTCCCGAAGTGTGACCGATACCACCAGGAGCGGTGAGGCGGGGAGGTCGGACCACCGGTGTTCGCGCCGGTCGGTGCCGGTCACCGGCCACGCCCCGCGGTGCTCGCACCCGTACCCCCTGCTTTCCCGCACATCGACGGGGGACGAACCCCTTCCTGACCGGTTTCCACCCACATCCCGGCCGCTCTGGATGCCGACGGGTCCCTGCCGACTGGCCGATGACTGTGACCCGACACCCCGCTCTCCCCTGTTGTAGCTCCACACCACATACCAGTCTGTGTACGTATACCGGGCGAAATATTTAACCCTTTTAGACACGAATAGTTACTGGGAGGAAACTGAATGTACGACCTGACAGGATTTCAGCGTGACCTGCTGTACGTGATTGCGGGAAAGGACAGACCCCACGGCCTCGCTATAAAGGACGAACTCGAGGACTACTACGAGACGGAGATTCACCACGGTCGACTGTATCCGAATCTCGATACGCTCGTCGAGAAGGGTCTCGTCGAGAAGGGCGAACTCGACCGTCGGACGAACTACTACAGTTTGACACGGCGTGGCAGACGCGAGATCGAGGCGCGCCGCGACTGGGAGAGCGAGTACGTCGACTTCTAGTCTCCGCTCTGCTCTGTCCTCCAACGACGTGGGTCGTCCACCCGCCGTCGTGACGGTCCGTGGACCGCTGTCCGCACCGTCGAGAGTCATCTCGGTGCCGGACCAGACGGCCGTGCGCTCACCCCGGCGGTGACCACACCGTCGTGTGCACTCGCCGTGGACGACCATCGACAGTGGCTGTCTCACGAACACAGTTGTCGGAACCACTCGACTCAAGCACTTATGTGGGTGCTGGTCCACGTGGAGGTATGGACCGCGACAGCGCACAGCCACAGGTCGAGGAGTTGCCCGGACCAGAGGCCCGGCAGACGGTGGAGTACCACCACACGACCGCCGCGCCGAGCACATACGTCTACGAGTTCGTCTGGGACTACACCGAACCGGCGGCGGGGCCGTTCTGCACGGACGTCGACGGGAACGTGCTGATGGACCTGACGGGGCAGGTGGGGGCGATGCCGCTGGGGTACAACAACCCGAAGATCCTCGACCCGCTCGCGGAGTTCGACCTCGTGGACCCGCTGAAGATCGCCGGTCAGGACTTCTACCTGCCGGCGGCCGGGGCGGGCGGTGACCTCCCGGGGCCGGCAGACCTGATGGACCGGTTGACCGACATCACGGGCTACGGGATGGACACGGTCTTTCTCTCGAACAGCGGCGCGGAGGCCGTCGAGAACGCGCTGAAACTGAGCTACGACCACACGCAGGGGAAGTACGCCATCACCTGCGAGGGGGCTTTCCACGGCCGGACGCTGGGGACGCTCTCGCTGAACCGCTCGAAGGGTATCTACCGGCGCGATTTCCCCGAGATCCCGAGTGTCCACGACATGCCGTACTGCACCGACCGAACCTGCACGGCCGAGAGCTGTGACTGTGGCTTCTTCTTCGACGACACGTCGGCGTTGCGGCGGATGCTCCACCCGGAGACGGGGTACGTCGACGCCGACGAGGTGGCGGCGCTGGTGATCGAGCCGATACAGGGCGAGGGTGGGTACCGGTTTCCGAGCGACGCCTTCGCCGGCGAGATCGCCGACTGCTGTGCGGAGTTCGACCTGACACTCGTCGCCGACGAGGTGCAGGCCGGGATGGGTCGTACCGGCGAGTGGTGGGGGTCTGACCACTACCCGTTCGAACCGGACGTGATATCCAGCGCGAAGGGGTTGCGCGTGGGCGCGACAATCGGTCGCGAGGCGGTGTTCCCCGACGAGCGGAGTCGGCTCTCCTCGACGTGGGGGGCCGGTGACCTGCTCTCCTCGGCGATGGGTGTGGTCACAATCGACGCCATCGAGGAGTACGGTCTCATGGAGAACGCGACGACACGCGGACGGGCGTTCAAGGAGCGGCTCCGGGACGCCGACCTGGAGGGGATGACAGACGTGCGCGGGAAGGGGCTGATGCTGGCCGTCGAGTTCGAGACGGAGGCCCGGCGCGACGCCATCCAGCGGTCGGCCTTCGCCCGCGGTCTGCTGGTGCTCGGCTGTGGCAAACGGACCATCCGGCTGTTGCCGCCGCTCGATATGACCGAACGAGAGGTCGAACTCGGGGCCGAACTGTTCGCCGAGGCCGCAAAGGCCGCGGAGACCGCCGGGGTCGCCTGAGCGGAACACGGGTTCGCGGCGGCGAGTCGACACGGGTTTAGCCGTTCTGTCCAAGTCTTGGGTATGAAGCTGACGTTCCTCGGGACCGGCGGGTCGGTGCCGACGACGGAGCGCTCGACGAGCGGGCTGGTGCTCGAGCGTGCGGGTGACCGTCTGCTGTTCGACTGTGGCGAGGGGAGCCAGCGCCAGATGATGCGGTACGGCACGGGGTTCGACATCGGACACGTCTTTCTCTCGCACATGCACGGCGACCACACGCTCGGACTGCCGGGACTGACACAGACACTGTCGTTCAACGACCGCGAGCAACCGCTCGCGGTGCACGCGCCCGCGGGAACGCGGAACCAGGTCGAGCGGTTGCTCTCTGCCACCGGCGACAGCCCCTCGTATCCGGTGCGTATCACACAGGTCGAACCGGGCGAGGTGGTGCTCGACCGGCCGGAGTACGAGGTGCGCGCGTTCGCGACGGACCACGACACCCGGTCGGTCGGCTACGCGCTCGTCGAGGACGAGCGAAAGGGCCGGTTCGACCGCGAGCGGGCCGAGGAGGAGTTCGGCATCCCGCCGGGACCAAAGTACTCGCGGCTCCACGCGGGCGAACCGGTCGAACACGAGGGCCGTACCGTCGACCCCGAGGCGGTTGTCGGCCCACCCCGGCCCGGCCGACGGGTCGTCTACACCGGGGATACGCGGCCGACAGACGCGACGGTCGCGGCCGCCGAGGACGCCGACCTGCTGGTTCACGACGGCACCTTCGCCGAGGACCACGGCGAGCGTGCCCGGACGACCGGTCACTCGACGGCCCGCGGGGCGGCGGCCGTCGCCCGCGAGGCCGGGGTGCGCAAACTCGCGCTCGTGCACATCTCCACGCGCTACGCCGGTCGCGCCGACCTGCTCGCCGAGGAGGCCCGCGAGGTGTTCCCGGAGACGGTCGTCCCGCGGGACGGCGCGACCGCCGAGATCCCGTTTCCCGACGACGACCGACCGGTCAGGGTTGGCTAACGGGACTCAGTCGTATTCATACTCCCGAACGAACGTCTCACCTCGTCTGTCACCGTCGTCGTCCGCCGGTAGGTCGTCGGCGTCACGGTGTGGCGCGCCCGGCCTTGCGGAGCGAGAGGGAGCCGAACGTTTTCGTCTGCTCGGGTCGACCACCCGGTATGAGCAACGTTCCCGACACGCTGACCGATGCGCTCGCGGGAGTCTCGACGGCGGGCCGGGCGGCGCTGGAGGCAGGGGCCGGGGCGGGAGGTGCCACCGCCGCGCTCCGGGCCGGCGACGCCAGTCCAGTCTACGCCGTCACGGACGACCGGGAGCACGCCACCGGCGTCCACGAGCAGTTCCCCGGGGACGGCGTCGTGACCCTGCAGGCCGACCTCCGGGCGCTCCCGCTCCCCGACGACACCGTCGAGGTGGTGACCGCTCACGCGCTGTTCAACGTCGTACCCACGACCGACGCGGCGGCCATCGTCGAGGAACTGACCCGCGTGACCGCCCCCGGTGGTACCGTCGTTGTCGACGATTACGGCCCGATTCCGGACGGGGACACGCGTGCGCTGTTCGGTGCCGGCAACGCCGTCTCCGAACTGCTCGGAACTGGGCCGACCTACACGTTCTACCCGGCCTCGCACCTCCGTGGGCTGTTCGAGGCGGCGGGCTGGGAACACACCGAGACGACGACGCTGCTCGACCCGGTGCCGTGGCGGGCGGAGTTGCTCGATGCACACGCCGAGATTACGACCGACCGCGCCGGGTCGCTCCCGGGCCCGCTCGCCTCGGCGCTCCGGACCCACATCGAACGCGTGCGAGCGGCGATCGGTGAGCGCAGCGACACCGGGCGGATGTACAGCCTCCGACTCGATCTGCCGGCGTGAGCGTGGTATCGGACCGCCCCCGAAGGAACGTTTTTGACTCTTGGATACAAGATCTATATTGTGAACGTGCCGTGAGCGAAATCGATGTCGTAACCCTCAGTTCCCGCGGTCAGGTATCGATACCGGCGGAGATCCGGCGGGAACTCGACCTCGAGGAGGGCGCAAAGCTGCTGGTGCTCTCGAAAGACGACAACATCCTGCTGAAGAAGGTCGACGAGTCGTTCGTCGAGAGATCGCTGGCAGAGGTACTGGAGCCGATGTGGCAGGAGGCAGCGGCTGCCGGCCTCGACGAGGGGGACGCGGAGGATATCATCGATGAGCACCGGCGAGAGGGCTGAGGTCGTTCTGGATACCAACGTTCTGGTTTCGTCGGCACTGAGCAACGGCAAGCCGTTCGAGATACTCCAGTTGGCGGAACAGGGCGAGATTGTCTCTGTGACGTCGCCGGCTATCGTTGGCGAACTCAGAGTTGTTCTCGAGCGAGACCGACTGCCGTTCTCTGACGACCAGGTGGACGAACTGGTGACGAAGGTCGCGTCCATCTCCCGTGTCATCGAACCCGATGTGACCGTGACGGTTGTGGAGGACGACCCCGACGACGACAAGATTCTGGAGTGTGCCATCGCCGGTGCTGTCGACTGTATCGTCTCGGGGGACTCTCATCTGCTGGATATAGAGGAGCACAGAGGGATCGACGTACACAGCCCCGACGAGTTCCTGTCGCAACTCTCGCAATGACAGTGGTATCTCTGCGTCAACCGACCGCGCCGGGTCGCTCCCGGACCCGCTCGCCTCGGCGCTCCGGACGCACATCGAACGCGTGCGAGCGGCGATCGGTGAGCGCAGCGACACCGGGCGGATGTACAGCCTCCGACTCGATCTGCCGGCGTGAGCGTGGTATCGGACTGTCCCCCGCCAGACTGTCATCGGCAGGCCGGGTGGACCGTCGCCCGGGCCGTCGCGGGCACAACCCGGAGACGCGGACGTGACGACCCGGGTCGCGTCGCCGTCTGTGAGACACACGTCGGAAACGGTTTGACCGGAGACGTCGTACCGGTGGTATGCGCGAGGCCGACCAGACAACACGCGAGCGGATGGCAGACCGGTTGCGCGAGGAGGCACTGCCCGCGAGCGCGCTGGCGAGGGAGTTCGACGTACAGACGGCGGAGGCGCTCGACCACGTGCGTCACGTCGCCCGCTCGCTCGCGCCAACAGCCGAGCAACTGCTGGTCGCGCCGCCGACCTGTCGCGACTGCGGGTTCGACGGGTTCGACGACCCGGTGAACCGCCCGAGTCGGTGTCCCGAGTGCCGGAGTCAGGCGCTGACCGAACCGGCGTTCAGAATCGAGTGACGGGAAACCGGTACGTATAAATCCACGATTTTGGAAGTACAGGCATGAGTTGTTCGACAGGCAGGGGCTCCGGAGGGTCGCGGTGACGATGGAGAGCGGGCGCCGGTTCACCGACGGTGGTGCGGACGGGTCCGGCGATGCCGACGGTGAGAGCGACGTGACCCCCGAGGGCGAGGCGACCGGGTCGGGCGGCCTGTCCCGGTGGTACAAGGCCGCCGCCAGCACCGCACGCGGTGTCGGGTCCTTCGAGTTGCCCGGTGGTATCTCCCCGTTCGGCGGCGAGGAGAGCCTCACGTTTCTGTTCTACAACACGTGGCTGCTCGACGGTGTCGACCTGCCCGAGGTGGAGTTCGGCCCGCTCGGCAGTGTCTCCCCGGGAACAATCGGTCGGATGCCGGACCTGGAGGGGCGGACCCGGGACCTGTGTCGTGCGCTCGACGGGAGCAGCTACGACATCATCGCACTGTGTGAGGTGTTCCAGCGGGAGACCCGCGAGACGCTGGCCGACCAGATCGACAGTGTCACCGACAGCCACGCCGGCCCCGGGTCGGTTCCGCTGGAGCGACTCGACCTGCCCTCGAAACACAGCGGGCTCTACACGCTCACCGCGAACGACAACGCCATCCTGGACAGCTCGGAGGTGGGGTTCGACCACCGGGGCAACTCGCTTCGGGATGCTGATTTCTACGCCAACAAGGGTGCACAGCACATCGAGGTGGATATCGGTCCGGGCAGTGTCGACGTGTTCACCACCCACCTGTTGCACGGCGGCGACCTCAACCTCGACCCCGCCGATATCCCGTTTGCCGACCCGGCGAGTATCGAGGAGTACCGGGCGCGCCAGCTCGAGACGCTCTCGACGTTCGTCCGGGAGGCCGGCAGTGAGGAGAACGTCACCATCGTCGCCGGCGATTTCAACCTGAACGCACAGGACCCCGGGAGGGTCGCCGAGCGGGACCTGACCGAGGGGGAACTGTTCGAGGAGTTCCTCTCGGAGTGTTCGCTGTACGACGCCTGGGAGCGACACGGCGGCGAGGTCGGAACCACCTACATCGAACACGGCCCGCCCGGCGGGATGGAGCGGGCAAAGGTCGACCCGGTCAACCCGAACTACCTCGAGGACCACGGCGAGCGGTGTGACTACGCCGACGTACCCGACCGCCGTATCGACTACATCCTCGTCGAGGAGCCACAGCCCGAACACGCGTTCGAACTCGACGTCGAACAGATCCGCCGGCGACACTTCTGGCGCGGGAAGACGAACACCCGCGAGTTCTGGGCCACCTCCGACGTGCCGAACTACGTCTCCGACCACGTCGGCCTCGAACTCGAGTGTCGCGTCGAGTGACCGGACAGCCCACGCGTCGAGACCGTTTGGTGACCAGGTGACCCGCGTATCGAGACCGTTGGGTGACCGGGTTCACTCCAGTCGTTCGGCGTCGATATCGACAGTCGCCGGCGTGACGATGAGGAACCCGCGGAAGTGCATGAGACTGCCGCCGCCGTCGCGGATATCGCGCGCGAACCCGGCGGCGAGTTCGTTCAGGTCGCCGTCGATGTGCAACACGAGCGCGGCACCCGAGGCGACGAGCTGGACCCACTCGTCTGGCTCGGTCGTCCCGTCGAGCACGTCGAGGACGAGCCGGTCACCCGCGGCCGGTCCCTCGCCACCGGTGTCGAGCTGGTCCTCGACCGACTGGAGGTCGAGCCCATCGAACTCCTCCATATGCGTCTCTCGACTGGCAGCCGCAAAAACCTCTCGGACACCCGGCGCTCCCCGCTGTACTCTGTCTCTCTACGCGGTGTCGGTGGCTCGGGTACTGTCTGCCGGTTCAGCCCGACGGAGACACCGCTCGCGAGGACTGTCGACGGTCCGCTCGCGTTCGGCCTCGCGTGGCTGTCGTTCGTCGAACGGCCGGGGCCGCGGGTCGGGGTGTCAGGTCGTACGATTCTGCCACATCGTAACCGTGATGTGCGCACACAGGCAAGAGACAGCCCGTGAGCGACAAGCGCGGCCTCTCCGTCCGGGTGTTCGGTGACCTCTCCCGGGAGCCGGACGGCCAGCCACAGAACTTGGTCTGGTTCGGTGCTGCCGGACTGTTCTGGGCGCTGTCGGCGTACTTTCTGGTCGCCAACGGGAGTGTGTCGGTGGTGACACCCCTGATCGGGATTCCGTTCGCGCTGAACGGTGTCGCCGAGTCGCTGCCGGTCGCGCACACGCGGGTCGCGTACCTCCTCCGTGTGGTGGCCATCGTGCTCGTGCTCTCCCTGCTCACCCTGGCGTTCGTCTGAGCATCCCGTCATCTGTTGTTCGGCACCAGCTATCTGATCCCCCGGTCACCCGTAACTCGGTCACGTCCACAGAGCGCGGGTGAGCACCGCGGAAGCTAAGTGAGCCCCCACCTCACGGGAGAGTAGATGGGATACACGCCACACGTACTGGTTGTCGGCGGTGGCCCGCTGGGTGCCGGTCTGGCACGGGATCTCTCGATCCGCGGGCTGGACGTGACGCTGGCCGACCCGGGGCCGCTCGTCACATCGCGCACCGGGCGGATGGGTGGCCTGCTCGCCAGCGGCGCACAGTTCGCCCGCGAGGACCCCAGATACGCCCGGCGGTGTCTCGCCGAGCGGCGAACGCTGTCCGAGGTCGCCAGCCACTGTGTCGAGGACACGGGTGGACTGGTCGTCGGTGAAGCGCTCGACGAACTGCAGACCGCCTGCGAGCGCTGCTCGGTCCCCGCCGAGCGACTCGACGGGGCGACGGCACGCGAGCGCGAGCCCGGGGTGGCCGAGACGGTCGAGGGGGCACTCGCGGTGCCGGACGCCGCAATCGACCCGCACCTGCTGACCGTCGCGACCGCCCGCGACGCCCGCGAGTACGGCGCCGACATCCACACCCGGACGACCGTGACCGACATCGAGGTGGTCGACGGCACCGTCGAGGCCGCAACGCTCAGCCACGACCCGGTCCCGGACGAATCCGACGACACCGACGACCACGTGCGCGTGCGCCCGGATGGCGGGCGAGGGGTGCCCGGTACGTCGGGTGACGGTACGGACGGTCCCGCGGGCGACGGGGAGACGCTCACCCCGACCGTCGAGGAACTCGATGTCGACTACGTCGTCAACGTCGCCGGGCGGGATGCGCCGGCGGTGGCCGACCGGGCGGGCTGTTCGGTTCCGGTTCCGCCGCGGCAGGTGACGACCATCGTCGCCGACGGTCGGCCGGTCGAGACGGCGGTGACACGCCCGGCGGACTCGGACGCGACACCCGACACCGCCGTTCCGGTCGGACAGCACACCCTGCTCGCGAGCGAGCGAGCGCCCGACGAGGCAGACGGTGTCGCCCCGTCGTCTGTCGACGCGACCCGGGACTCGCTCTCGACACTCGTCGACGGGGGAGCACCGCTCCGGGCGTTCGGGATGCACCGCGACCACCTCGATGTCGGCGATGGCCGGGACTTCGGCGTGCTCGACCACGACAGCCAGGGTTGCTGGGGGCTGTTGACGGTGTTCGGCGGCACAGTCACCACACACCGGTGGGTCGCCGAGCGCGTCTGTGACAAGATCTGTGGCGAGTTCGGCATCGGGCGGGCCTGCCAGACCGACGACCTGCTGTTGCCGGGGAGCGAGGACGTGCCCGACCTGGCGCAGGCCGTCGGGACGTTCGGTCTCGCCGAGTCGGTCTACGAGCACAGCAAGCGCCGTCTCGGGAGCCAGGCGAACGCGGTGTTGCACACCGAGGGTGAGAACCCGGTGCTGTGTCACACACAGTCGGTGACCCGCACCGAGGTGTCGGCGGCACTCGGTGACGAGACAGTCGCCGCCGCGGACCTCGGCGGTATCCGGCTGCGCACGTCGGCGGCAACCGGTGACTGCCAGGGCGGCCGGTGTGCACACCGGCTGGCGACCCAGCTGTACCCCGCCTGCGACACCGACACCGTGGAGACGGCCACCGCGACACTGCTCGAGGAGCGCTGGGCCGGACAGCGCCCGGTCGTCGACGCCCGCTCGACCGAACTGGCCCGCACCCACCGGGACCACGCGGCGACGATGAGCCGTGGCCACCGGCACGAGTTCGGACACGAGGACATCGCGGCGTTCGACAGCGGGTTCGGGGCGGCGGCCGAGCGGCCGCGCTGCTGTCCGCGCGTGGGGTGGGAGCCGTGAGCGACCAACAGACCGGGCCGGAGGAGACGCCGACACCGACGGACACCCCGGACGTGCTCGTGGTCGGTGGTGGACTCGCAGGCTGTGTGGCTGCGCTCGCGGCCGCACGGGAGCAACCGGCCGCGGCAGTCGAACTGCTCGTCGTTGCCGACGACCGGTTCGACGCACACTCCGGAACAATCGACGTGCTCGGGTACACCGGTGACGAACCCGTCGAGGCGCCGCTCGACGCACTCGAACGGCTCCCCGCGGGGCACCCGTACCGGCAACTTGGCCGGGACAGGCTCCGGGCGGCGCTCTCGCTGTTCGACGCGACAGTCGACTACTGCGGCGGGGCAACCGAGCGGAACGCGCTCGCCCCCACCCACGCCGGTCGGGTGCGCCCGGTCGCGCGGTACCCGGCGGGGATGGCTGCCGGTCTCGTCAGCCGCGACGAGCCGATGCGACTTGTCGGGTTCGAGCAGACCCCCGACCTCGACGCGCCGTTCGTCGCCGACCGTCTCGCGGCACAGCTCCCGTACGAGGTCACCGCCAGCACGGTCACGTTCCCGGGGACGGTCACCGAGTACCCCTCCGAACCGGTGCTCGCGACGGCGCTCGACGAGGACGAGGCACCGACCGGCGACGTCGGCCAGCCCGACATGGACCTCGCCGACGCGGTCCCACCGGATATGGATGCAAGCGAGGCGATGCCGCCGATGATGGGCGGTGACGAGGAGGGGCCGGCCCGTGACCCGCTCGTCGAGCGTGTCGCGGCGGTGCTCGACACGGAGGGTCGGGTCGGCTTTCCGGCGGTGCTCGGCGAGACCGACCACGACACGGTACGGGCGGAACTCGCCGACACCCTCCACGCGGACGTGTTCGAGGTGCCGCTCGGCCCGCCGAGCGTCCCCGGTCGCCGGCTCGAGCGCCGTCTGCACGCGGCACTCGCCGACGCGGGCGTCGCGGTCACCCGCGACACGGTGACCGGTGTCGGAACCGACGACGGGCGCGTCCAGCGTGTCTCGCTGTCCGGCGGGGAGCGAGCCGTCGAGTCGGTCGTGCTCGCGACGGGTGACCTGACCGGGCCGGGGCTGATTACCGACCGGACGGGCGTCCACGAGCCGGTCTTCGGCTGTCACGTCGAGCTTCCCGACGACCGCCTGGACTGGACCGGCCCGACCCCGCTCTCGGAGCACCCGCTGGTCCGTGCCGGTGTGTCCGTCGACGCCGACCTCCGGCCACTCGACGCCTCGGGTCGCCCCGAGTACGACAACCTCCGGGTCGCCGGGCGACTCGTCGGCGGGGTCGACTACGACGCCGAGCAGTCCGCCGACGGCGTCGCGCTCGCGACCGGCCACGCGGCCGG
>CAZFMN010000017.1:0-22489 GCA_964520075.1 uncultured Halobacteriales archaeon
CCGAACTGCCGTCGTTCACCGGTGTCGACCGACGGCCGAACTGCCGTCGTTCACCGGTGTCGAAAGGTGTTTGCGCCGGCCGCAACAATCGGTTCCATGGGACTCGACGACCTCACGGCGGACGTGGAGGACAGTTACTCGGACCTCGGCGAGGAACTGGCAGTCGACCTCGACCGGGAGACGCGAAACGAACTGGCGATGCTGTCGGTCGCTCTGGACCCCGACGAGACGGACGAACTGTTGCGCCGGGCGGTTCACATGTTCTTCCAGACCGCAGTCGAGACAGGTCGTCTGGATTTCAACCTCCGGACCAGTCACGGGGTGACCTACGACGAGTATCTCTCTGGCATGACTTTCGAGGATATGGCCGGCGGCAACCAGTTTCCCCAAGCACAGCAGAAAGACGACCGCCGATACCAGTTCTGACCGGTGCACGGCTCCAGACCGAACCGGTCCGGTCCATCCAGAGCGGGTGTGGACCGACCGTGTGAACTGTATCTCGACCGGGTCTGATGTCGGGTATGCACATTGTCGAGGACAGTCTCGGGATAGAGATAGACGAGTTCCTCTCCCGACGGCTGTTCTACTCTCTCGCAGAGCAGTCCGACGGCGGGCCACGGCTCTCGCCGCTGTGTGTCCTGTGGGAGGCGGGCGTGCTCTGGACCGTCGCGCGACTGAGCGGCCGGTCGTACTGATATCGGACGGTGGCCAGACAGGTCTGTTTCGACTGGTTTATCCCACTCCCTCCGGTTAGACTGACGCGATGGAGAAGGCGCTGTGGTACCTGATTGCCGGTACCAGGGGTGGTGAGAACCGCGCCCGCATCATCCGTCTTCTCGACGAGCGACCCCGGAACGCGAACCAGATGGCCGACGAACTCGACGTCGAGTACAACACCGTCCGTCACCACCTCGACACGCTCACCGAGCACGATGTCGTCGAGGCCGGTGGGAGCGAGTACGGCGAACTGTACTTTCTCACCGATCGGTTCGACCACCACAGAGAGGCGTTCGAGCGAATCACACAGCACATGGAGGACGAACAGTGACATCCGATTTCGCTGTCGCGGCCCGACTGTCGTGTTGTTCTTGATGCTGACGGTCACGTGGAGCAGGACCCACGTCAGCGTCCGCTGCGGACAGGTCACCTGGAGAGGCCAGGTCACGGGGAGAGGTTCCGCTTCGTGTCGATATCGATTTCGAGCGAGCGGGGGAGCCGGAAGACGCGGTCCTCGCCGTCCTGCAGTTCCTGCCGGGGGTGGAGCTTCTCGAGAGCGAGGTGGTCGTGGACGGTCCGGGTCGAGACCTCGTGGAGCACGGTCAGCACGGTGTCGGCCTCGTGGAGGGTGAGCCAGTGCTGTGCCGGCGGCGGGTCGCGCTCGACGGCGAGCAGCCCACAGAGCCCGCCGGCCTCGTCGACCCGCTCTGCGAGCATCGACAGCAGTGTCGCGTACTGTGACTCCGTCGCGCTGGTCTCGACGAGTGTCACCGGGTCGACCAGCAGTGTCCCGCCGGCGGGCAGTTCCAGCCCCTCCAGAAACGCGCGGAGCGCCTTCGCGGGCTCTGCGGTCGGCAGTCGCTCGACAGTCAGGTCCCCGGCGGCGAGTCCACCCGCCTCGGCGACTGTGGCCGTCGTGGCCTCGTCGCAGGGACCGACCGAGACGTACGTCGTCGGACGACCCGCCGGGAGGTTGTAGAGAACGACGCGACCGAGCGCCGACGGCGGTGTCTGCACGGTGACGACCGACCCGGGATGGAGACCACCGCGAGCGAACTTCGTGTCCAGATTCCCCATCCCCGTCGAGAGTGTCCGGGCGTCTGTCATTGGGAAATCTGCTTCGGCACCGGATATAAACGTTCGGGGTCCGCGGTCGGCGGTGTCCGGACACGGGTCTGAGACCGGGATATCAGGTTCTCCAGGTGCACGTCTCGGGGATTCGCTCCCGGGAGCCCTGTCGACCCGGCGTCTGTCGAGCACGCACGGTCGACGGTTCACGGCCGGATTCACAGCACGAACAGTCAGCATCTGGTCGCCCACCGACCCACGTCGGGTGTGCGTGTCAGTTGTCGTCACCGCCACCCGGGCCGCCTCCGGAGCGCACCTCGGCCACGTCACCGGCCCCGCTGCCGTCATCGTCCCCGGAACTGCCTCCGGAACGAACCCTGGTCACGTCACCGGCCCCGCTGTCGTCATCGTCCCCGGAATCGCCTCCGGAACGAACCTTGGTCACGCCACCGGTCCCGCTGTCGTCGTCACCGCCGCCGTCACCGGCCCCCTCGGTATCGCCGTCACCGTCGTCGTCATCGCTGCCGCCACCAGACTGGTCCCGTAGCTGTCGCCGACGCACGTAGTAGTACAGCCCGAGCAACAGCGCGACGAGCAGTAACAGCCCGAACCCGGTCGTCGGCGAGATACCGCCACTGCCGCCACCGTCCCCGTTCTGTGGTGGGGTCAGTGTCGCCTCGGTCACGTCGGTGTCACCGCCGGCCGTCGCCGTCACCTCGAGTGTGGTCTCGTTGTCGACCGCGAGTGTCTGCTCCCAGGTGAACGTGAGCGTCTCGGCGGTGCCGCCGGCCAGCGTGACCGTCTCGTTTCCCCGCTCGGTGCCGTTGCTCGACAGGGTGACCGTCTCGGTCCCCTCGGCATCGCCGACGTTCGCGACAGTCACGTTCGCCTCGAACTCGCCGTCACCGCCGGGTGGTGTCGACACACTCTCGACGGTGACCTCGAACGTCGCGTTCCCCTGCTGTCCTGCCGACGGGGTGACCGCCAGGAGCGCGTTGTCCTGGTCGGTCTCGGTCGCAGCGGTCGCCTCGTACTCACCGGTGTCACCCGGGGCGGTCTCGAGGGTAAACGACTCCGTCGTCGACTCGTCGGCCGCCAGCGTCACCGTGGTCTCGATACTCCCCAGCCCTCCAACCTCGGTGGTCACGGTCCGGGTTGCCTCTGTCCCGCCGGTGTTGCTGATATTCACCTCGACTTGGAGGGTCCCGCCCGCCTCGACCGGGGCGTTCGTCTCCGTGATGGTGACGTTGAACGCGGCCGGGTCCGAACCGCCGGTGCTGTCGCCCCGAACCACGACCGGCGCGCTGTCCTCGGTGTCCTCGCTCGCGGCGGTGGCGGTGTACTCGCCGCTGTCACCCGCTGTCGTCTGGACGGTGAAGGTCTCCGTGGTGGTTGCGCCACCGCCGAGCGACACCGACACCTCCTCGCCACCCAGTTCGATGTCGACGCTCACCGTCTGTGTGTCCTCGGCCCCGGTGTTGGTTATCTCGACGAGTACCTCGATCTGCTGGCCGGTGTCGACCGGACTGTTCGTCTCCACTATCGAGACGACGAACTCGCCGTCCTGGACCACCACCGGGGTGCTGTCCTGGGTGTCCTCGCTGCTGACGGTGGCGGTGTACTCGCCGGTGTCACCCGGCGCGGTCTCGACGGCGAACGACTGCTGTGTCGTCTCGCCACCGGCGAGGGAGACACCAGTCTCGACTGTCCCGAGCGCCCCCGCATCGAGGGTGAGTGTCTGCGTGTCGTCGCCCCCGGTGTTCGCTATCTCCGCCTCGACCTGCAGCACCGCTCCTTCGGTGACCGGACTGTTCGTTCCCGTTATCGAGACGACGAACTCACCGGTCTCGGTGACTGCCACATCCGCGCTGTCCTGGCTGTTCTCACTGCTGACGGTGGCGGTGTACTCGCCGACATCACCGGCGGTGGTCCCGACCGTGAGTGTCTCCGTGGTGGATTCGCCGCTGTCGAGTGACACCGACGTCGAGTCACCCCCCAGTCCATCGATACCGAGCTCGACCTGCTGTTCGTCGGGACCGCCCGTGTTCGTTATCTCGACCGTGACCACCAGTTCGTTCCCCCCGAGCACCGGCGACCCGGTGCCCAGGATATCCACCACGAACTCCGGCGTGTCCGACGCCTCGAGCACTGTCACCCCCGTGCTGTCCTGTGTGTCCTCGCTGCTGACGGTGGCGGTGTACTCGCCCGCATCACCCGACGCCGTCGCGACGGTGAACGTCTCCGTGGTGGACTCGCCGCTGTCGAGCGCGAGCGACGTCGAGTCACCGCCCAGCCCCTCGATGTCGAGTTCGACCTGCTGTTCGTCGGCCGCTCCCGTGTTCGTCACGTTGGCCTCCACCGACAGCGTCCCACCCGCGACGACCGGTGCACTCGTCTCCAGGATATCGACCACGAACGCCGGCTGTGTGGGTGTCTCCTCGACATCGACGGTCCCGCCCTCGGCGTCGTCGAACGTCGAGAGTTCGACCGTGAACGCGACTGTCTCCCCGCCGCTGTACCCATCCTGATTCTGGAAGGTCACCGTCCCGGTCACGGTTCCGCCCGCCGGGACCGACACGTCGCTGTCGGTGTCGACCGCGGTCCCGCCGACCAGCAGGGTGACCGAGCTCTCTGTCCCCGCCGCGTCACCGGTGTTCTCCAGCGTGTACCCGACATCGAGGCTCTCGTCGACGGCTATCGTCGCGGGGTGGTCTATCGACGCGAGTGCGATGGCCGGTTCGCCGGTGTCGCTCTCGCTGACTGTCGTGGTGTCGGTGTCGAGGACGTCGACGAAATCGCTGTCGGCGGCGAGTGTCGCCTCAAGTGTGTCACCGGGCTGGAACCCGCCGATATCTGTTGCGGTGAGTGACACCACCTCGCCCGCAACCACTTCGGCGGAGACGAACGAGTCCGCGTTGTCGAGATTCTCGACGCGGAGGAAGCCTGACCCGCCGGCGTTGTCGAGGCTGGTGATGGTCGCGTTGAACAGGCCCTCGTCGGCCAGAATCTGGTCCTCGAGGTCGACAGCCCCGGTCGGTTCTGCCTGCTCTGTCACCGTCGTGGAGTCTGTGTCGAGGATATCGACAAAGTCGTTGTCGGCGGCGAGTCTCGCTTCGAGTGTGTCACCGGGCTGGAATCCGCCGATATCTGTCGCGGCGACCGACACCACGTCACCCGCGACCACGTCGGCGGAGACGAACGAGTCCGCGTTGTCGAGGTTCTCGACGCGGAGGAAGCCTGACCCCCCGGCGTCGTCGAGTGCGGTGATGGTGACGTTGAGCAGTCCCTCACTGGCCAGAACCTGGTCCTCGAGGTCGACAGTCCCGGTGGGCTGTGCTTCCTCGGTGACGGTCGTGGTGTCTGTGTCGAGGACGTCGACAAAATCGCTGTCGGCGGCGAGTCTTGCTTCGAGTGTGTCGCCAGCCTGGAACCCGCCGATATCTGTCGCGGCGACCGAGACCACGTCACCCGCGACCACCTCGGCCGACACCGACGGGTCGGTGTTGTCGAGATTCTCGACACGGAGGAAGCCGGACCCGCCGGCGTTGTCGAGTGCGGTGATGGTGACGTTGAGTAGTCCCTCGTCGGCCAGAATCTGGTCCTCGATGTCGACAGCCCCGGTCGGTTCTGCCTGCTCTGTCACCGTCGTGGAATCTGTGTCGAGGACGTCGACGAAGTCGCTGTCGGCGGCGAGTCTCGCCTCCAGTCTGTCACCGGGCTGGAATCCGCCAACCTCGCCGGCGGTGAGCGAGACAACCTCGCCCGCAACCACCTCGGCGGAGACGAACGAGTCCGCGTTGTCGAGGTTCTCGACGCGGAGGAAGCCGGACCCGCCGGCGTTGTCGAGGCCGGTGATGGTCGCGTTGAGTATTCCCTCGTCGGCCAGAACCTGGTCCTCGAGGTCGACAGTCCCGGTCGGTTCTGCCGCCTCTGTGACAGTCGTGGTGTCTGTGTCGAGGACGTCGACGAAGTCGCTGTCGGCAGCGAGCGTCGCCTCGAGCGTGTCACCGGGCTGGAACCCGCCAACCTCGTCGGCGGTGAACGAGACCACGTCACCCGCGACCACCTCGGTCGACAGCGACGGGCCGGAGTTGTCGAGATTCTCGACGCCGAGCCAACCGGAGCCGCCGGCGTTGTCGAGTGCGGTGATGGTCGTGTTGAACAGACCCTCGTCGGCCCGGATCTGGCCCTCGAGGTCGACACTCCCGGTCGCTGCCTGCTCTGTCACCGTCGTGGTGTCCCGGTCCAGAACGACATCACCCGACCCGCTCGCCGACAGCTCCGCGAGTATCGTGTCCCCCGGTTCGAGTCCGCCGAGCTGGTCCGCGGTCACCTCGACCTCCTGGTCCTCGGACAGTTCCACGACCTCGCCCTGCTCTGTCTGCTGGTTCTCGACCCGGAGCCAGCCCGACCCCTCGATTGTCGCGAGGTCACTGACTGCCACCTCGACCCCGGTGTCGGTGTCGAATACCGGGTCCTGCAGGGCGACGCTCGGCGTCTCGTCCGTCGTCACCCGGACGACCTCCTCGCTCAGGAGAGGGTCACCCCCGGGTCCGAGCAACTCGGCAACAACGTACTCTCCGACCCGGATGCCACCGAGTTCCCCCGCCTCCACGGATACCGTGCCGTCCCCGTCGACCACAGTGCTCACCTGCCCGCCGGTCGCGTCGTTCCGGACGCGCAGGACGGCCTCGGACTCGGGGGAGCTGAACTCCACGTTGAACCCGTCCTGTCCGGCAAACAGCGGGGTGTCGACGCTCACCGACCCGTACGGTGGTTCCCCCTGGACCGCAATCCTGGTTCGTGCCCTGCCCAGGAGCTCCCCCGACTCGGGCTGGAACAGCGCGGCCCTGATGATATCCCCCTCCTGCAGTCCATCGAGCACCGCGGGGGGCACGTCCCGGTTCCACTGTCCGGTCTCGACTTCGAGTGTCTCCCCCACGTCGGTCCCCTCGTTCAGGATTTCGAGAACCCCGGCCTCGGCGCCGCTGAGTGTCCCGACCAGCGTGATTCCGGTCTCCTGTGCCTCGTCGAGGAACACCGGCTCGTTTGCCAGCTTGACATCACCGGTCGGGATAGCCTGGTTGGCCCCGACATCGTCGGTGTCGCCGCGCTCGACCCCGGCAATCTCCGCCGTGACGGCACCCGACAGCACGGACACACCTGCCACCAGCACGGCCAGTGCGACCAGCACCCGCCAGCGGCCCACCACGGTCCTGCTCCGCCCGGACCCCTCCGCAGACCCGCGACCTGTCTGCTGTGTGCTCGTCACACCGGGTCACCCCTCGACCCCGCCGTGGCTCCCGTGTGAACCGCCGTTCCTGCCGGTCCGACCCGTGACGCGGCTCGGCTTTCGCTCCGCTCTCTGCACGTCCGCGAGTGCTGTCCCTGTCGAAACCAGCGCTCTCTTTCCCGTCGAGAATATCATAATAGTTAGAGTTACAACCCGTGCAGATTTAGTTTTTATGTGCGTGAGGTTACACTGACTCGGAGCACGGGTCCCCGGCATCTCCGCTGTGCGAGGTGGTCTCAGGCGCAACCAGCACAGACCGGACACGGGGTCGTGCTGGACAGAACAGGTCGTCTGTGCTGCTAACCGTCACCAGTCAGTCTCTGACGACGCCGTAGAGTTCCTCGATGGAGTCGGCGGCCTCGCAGACCTGGTCCTGGGTTTCGGCGATACGTACGATATCGGCGTCCTCGGCGAGCACGCTCTGGAGTTCGTTGACAGCCTCGACGTACCGTTCGAGGCTCTCCTCGGTGGCGGAGTTCTCGAGCACCCCGCCGAGTTCGAGATGCAGTTCGAGTTTCTGACCGACCCGTGCGCGGTACTGCTCGGGGTCGTCGAAGGCGTTCTCCGACATCGCCGTCTCGGCCTCGTCGACAATACTCTGTGCGAGGCGGCTCCCCTCGGGGTTGTGCTCCTCGAACCGGGTCGCGAGTGAGCTGAAAAACCGTATCTCGTCTTTCAGCGTCTTTCGCATCACGTAGCGGGTCAGCGAGTCGAGCTGGACCCGCATCCGGTCGAGCTCCTCGCCGACCTCCACGAGCTCTGTCAGGTCGGCCGGCACCCCCCCACCGGCTCCGCCGGCGCGGTTGTGGGGGCGCTCGGTGTCGGTGATGTGATTGACCAGCATCGAGTACAGCATCTCGTTGTCGTACACCAGGTCACGCCGGGCGGTCTCGGTCCCGGGTATCCAGGAGCCATCCCGGGTGCGCTCGAACGAACCGACGAACACCGAGGGGTCCTCGACCGGTTCCAGCCCCGTCCGGTGGCGCTGGTGGTAGCGGTTCGCCAGCCGGTGGAGAAACGCCTCCGGGTCGGTGTCCTCGTCGATGGACGTATCGATATCCGGTGGTGTCTCGAACGACTCGGGCGGGGTCTCCTGGTAGCTCACCTCGAACTCCTCGACGACACGGTTCGACATGTACTCCTCCGAGTTCGCGCCCCGTACCTCCGGAACGGGAACAGATTCGAGTTCACTCCTGTCGAACCGGATGTACAGGTAGATGCTGTCACCGGATGGCAACGGGAGCGTCCGTGTCGTGCTGTGCTCGATCACCAGCGGCCGGCCGTACGCGTCGAGCACGAGCCCCGGTTCGATCGTCACGGTGAGTTCGCTGTCCGCCTCCTCGACTGAACTGACCTCCGCACCGTGGGCGATGCCGCTCCCCGTCGTGAAGCGGTTGAGCACGTGCAACCGTTCGGCGTGGTACTCCTGTTCGACCTCCATGTCCCGGGCAGTCATCAGCTTCCCCTGAAAGAACTTGTTGCGCTCGAACTGCTCCAGAACGCTGTCGGTCTGCTCGCTGTCCTCGTCGTGTTGCTGACTCATGCTCGTTGTGCTGAGTAACTCTTCGGGATGTGATAATGGTTTCGACAATCTTACCGACAGCTGTCACTCTGCGCTCGCCCGACGACTCTCTCCGACGGCTCCCCCCAGCGGGTCGGCGCACGGACCGGCCACAGTCCGGTTCACCGGTTCCGGGACCGGTCGACAGCGTGTCAGCCGAACTGTTCCCGTTCGGTGAGCACGGCGTCGCCGCCGAGTGTCGCCCGGCCCAGCACGAACTCCCGGCTGGTCAGCGTCGAGTTGACCCCGAGGAACGTGTCCCCGGCGAGTTTACACTCCTGACGGAGTTCGACGACACTGCCGTGGGTGTGGGCCGGGCGCTCGCTGGCGACGAGTCGCTCGACGGCCTCCCGGTGTGCCTGCCTGACGAACGGGCCGACGAACACCACGAACGACCGGGGACCGTCCATGTGTCTCGTGTAGCCCGCCCGCGCCGGGCCGGGGTCGGCCTCGTCGAGGTCGAGATGCTCGAGGAAACACAGCAGATGCCCCCCGTGATGGTCGCCCGTGCGCTCGTCGATATCGCGGAGTCGCCGGCCGACCGCCTCGTCGGGGAGACGGCCGTCCGACCGGCGCGCCTCCGTCCGGCGCCGCTCCCACTCGCCCATCCAGGAGGTGTCGGGTGTCTCGACGTGGTCCAGATACAGCCGCATCGTCCGCCGGAGCCCCTCCTTCGTGCCCCGGAGTCTGAACAGCGTCGGTGCCCGGGCGAGAAACTCCCGTTTCGCCCCCGCCGGCCACCGCTCGTCGAACTCGACGGCCAGCCAGCTCCCCAGCCACGAGAGATACTCGTTCGGGACCCCCTCCGGGTCCATGTAGCCCGTGATACCCTCGATCTCCGCCTCGATACCGACGAACTCACTCTCGAACACCGAGAGATACCGCTCCAGAAACGAGTCGTGTGCACCCGCCCGCCCGAACTGCTCGGGCAGGTAACGCAGGTACGTCTGCCGGGGACAGTACGCCCTGAACGACCCGATCTCGGGCGAGGCGTCGACACCGCCGACGAACTCGAGTCTGACGTGGAGATACCGGCCGGTCGCCCCCTCGAGCAGGATGTCCTGCCGGTTCGCCTCGCCGGTGCTTTGCCACTCCCCGCTGTCGACGGTGTCGACCGCCGCCGACACCCACCCCTCCACCGTCTCGACCGGTTGCTCCACGGCCGCCGCGACCGCCTCTGTATCCGCCTCGAGGAGGTCCCAGACGCCTCTGATGTCCTGCGCTCGCAGCGCCGCCGCCGCCTCCCCGGAGACACCCGGCAGGTCACCCACCCGGCCGCCCGCTGTCTCGTGGTTGCTGGCGTAGTAGCTCGTGACGACCTGCGTGTTGGCCGGGAAATCCTCGAACGAGAGGGTCAGCCGGTCCCAGCCGGTGTCTCTGCTCCCGGAGTCCAGCCGGCGGAACGCCTGCGCGCTGTAGCGGTCGTCCGCCGGGTTCCGCGTGTTCGCCTGCCGCTCGTCGACGATGTAGACGTGGTTCTGCTGGCCGGCGATGGCGTAGTACTTTGGATAGCGGCGGCCCCCGTCGCGCGGCCCCGTCAGGAGCTGTGCACAGACCAGCGGGAACTCGTCACGGCGGGTGAGTGTTCCCTCCCCCCGGTCGAACGTGTAGTGGTACAGCGCGGTGTCCTCGCTCCCGGCCCGTCGACCGATCAGGACCAGTTCGTGGTCGGTCAGCACCGACACCCGCAACGGCAACACCACCTCGTCTGTGTCGGGCGGCGACAGCTCGTCTATCGTTCTGCTGGTCGGGACGATGCCGGGCGACTCGAGGTGACCGACATCGTGGATACGGATCGCGGGTCGCCCCTCGGGTCGCTCGACGATGTACAGGTGTGAGCTGTCGGCGGTGATGTCGGTCGGCTCCGCCAGCCCGCGGATCACCGTCTCGACCAGCCCGTCCCGCCGGAACGTGAGCACGCGCCCGCTCTCCTCCTCGGTCCCGCGGTCGAGGATGTACACCCGCCGGTCGCTCCGCACGATGTCGACCGGGCGCTCGAGCCCCGCATCGACCCCGCCGACCACCTCGCCCGAGCGCCGCGAGACGAGCACCAGCCGCCCCGTCTCGCCGGCCACGTACAGCCTGTCACCGGCGACACACAGCGCACACGGCGACTCGACACCCGCCTCCCCGTTCGTCCACACCGACTCCGTCACCTCGCGCTCCCTGTCGTACCGCTCGACGCCTGCCCCCCTGAGCAACAGCACGTTCCCGTCCCGGTCGACCGCGATGTCGACGGCCCCCTCCCGGAGGTTGGTGTACTCGATGGCCGGTTCGGTCGCCATCCCGAGTGCGCCACGCCGCACCTCGGTGTTGCGCCCCTGCCAGCGCTCCCAGTCCGCCTGTGCTGTCGTCGAGATGTGTGCAAACTCCACTGTCACTCACCGTTTCTGTCTGTGCTCACCGCCCGAACGCTCGTCTCGACGCTGTCGACCGCGAACAGTGTCGCCTCGTCTATCATCACGTTCCCGTCGCCGTCGACCCGTGCCGGACCCCGGGCGGTCACCGACAGCTCCCGGACGTTGTCGACGAACTCGACAGCATCGAGCAGTTCGTCCAGTTCGTCGCTGTACAGCGTCCGACCGAACGGCCAGCCATCGCCCTCGAACCCGTGGACCGGGTGGAGATACCCCTCGAACGCCGACTCGACCGCCCGCTGAACGCGCGACTCCGGCACCCACCCGGAGGTCTGTACCGCCACCTCGAACGACAGGTCGGCGTACCGGGGGGCCTCGACGCTCACCCGGTCGGTCAGGAGGCGGTACTTGTCGACGTGACGCTCCACCGCGTCGAGCACGCCCTCGCTCGGCTCCGGCCGCGAACTGCTGGCCGGCGCGTACGGTACCACCACCACCGTCACCCCGACCGGTGTCTCCTCGGAGGCCTGTTCCGTGCGGTCCTCGACCAGCACCGTCGCCCGCCCGACCCGGAGCCCCGGGGTGTGGGTCGCCACGTGCCGGTAGTCCGACGCTGTCACCGCCCGGTACGGCGTCTGGAGGTCACGCCGCGCGCGGCGGAACGCCTGGTCCAGTGACTCCCCGTCTGCCCCGCCGCGACCCTCGCCCGCGGCGACCACCTCGATGTCGCCGAGCTCACACCCCCCCAGTTCGGTCCCGGTGTCGACGAACCGCCAGTTCGCCCCCGGCGGCACGTTCCCCTCCTGGCCGCCGCCGTACGCGTACTCCGTGGCGACAACCGTCGCGTCCGGGGCCGGCATCCGTCCCGTCAGACCGTCACCGAACTGCACCACCCCCGCCTGTCTGTCGAGCCTGTAGTGACGGTCGGTCGGCCCGGAGGCGTCGAAATCCTGGACCTCCGTCCACACCTCGCCGTCGACGCTCACCGTCGCTTCCAGCACCGGCGCGTGTGCGAACTCGTAGCGCTGGGCGGTCAGCGCCGACGGCTCCCCCGCGTTCACCTGCTCGAGTGTCTCCGCCTCGACGGTGGCCCGGTGGCTCACCGACACCACGTTCAGCCTGATGCTGTCGAACTGTGGGGGGATCTCGTACCCACCTTTCCGGACCCGGCACCGGAGCCAGTACAGCCCCGGCTCCTGCCCGACCACGCGGTGCTCGTCGACCGCCCACTCCCCCGGCGTCCAGCCGTCCGGTCTGGCCAGCGTCACCCGACCCCCCCGGTAGAACGCGTAGGTCCCGTCGCGTGTCACCGACAGCGACTGCCAGGCGTCCGACCGCTGGGCGTTCCCGTAGTCCGTGCAGTACTCCCACTGTGTGCCGACCGACGGGAAAAATCGTGGCTGGTCCTGCCCGTGCTCGGCGACCGGCGGGAGGTCGTCGTCGTGGAAGTCGACCGTGAGCCCCAGACTGTCCGTCGCCGCGAACGGGTCGCCGTCGAACCCGAGATACAGCGCGCTCGGCGGCGCCGCGTCGGCCCCGAACGCCCGGTAGTACATCCCCTCCCTGTTGTTCGCCTGCGTGTGGTCGGTCCGGCCCTCGCGGTGCTCGGTCACGACCCGCTCCAGCGTCGTGTCGGTCAGAATAATATCGGTTTCGGTCTCGAACCGCCGGACAGCGTCCGCGTCGTCCACCACCGTCAGCGCCGTCCCCGCCGGCACCGTCACCCCGTCCATCCCGGCCGGCGGGGCCAGCGAGAGCCGCGCCGTCGCCGGCTCCGGCGGCCGCTGGCGCTCGCCCAGCAGCCGCAGGTACTTCCGGCGGTGCTCGTCGGTCACCGTGTTCAGCTGGTAGCTGTACGTGTCCGCGAGGTGTGCGAACAGCTCCAGCAGCGTGATACCGGGGTCCGAGGGGTTGTGGTCGGTCCAGCCGTCCTCGTAGGCCGGGAGCCGCTTGCGGGCCGCCTCGACCCGCTTCTCGTAGCTGGTGTCGTCGAGGTCGGGCAGCTCTATCATCGTCGCCCCCGCATCACCACGTTCACCTCGTGTGTGCCGCTGCTGACCATCTCGTCGCGGGCCAGCACCGGCTGTTTCCCCGGGTCGCGCACGATACGCTCCTCCCCGCCTGCCTCGATTGTCATCGAGATATCCTGGACCCGGTCGACACCGGCTGTCGACTCGACCAGCGTCGCGAGCCGCGACAGCCGCGGGGCCGTCCCGAACGACCAGCCCTCACCGTCTCTGTTCCCCGTCAGCGGGTGGAAAAAGTCCGACAGTGCCCCCTCCACCGCGTTTTTCAGGTTCGTCACGCTCTCGACACCACGGGTCTCGACTGTCGTCTCGACCGATAGCTCCGCGTAGTCCGGCCCCCGGACGATGATGCGGTTGGCGTCGTGCCCGACCAGTGTCGCGGGCGCCCGCTCGCTCACCGCCTCCCTGACGCGCTGTCTGAGCTCCAGCGACGGTGTCGGCCGCGCCCGGCGCTCCCGGGGGATGACCAGCAGTGTCACCCACCCCGGTGTCTGTCCGCCGGTCTCGTCCATCTCCGGCTCACACCGCACCATCGCCAGCTGCCGGGAGGACTCCCTGGCGATCTGCTCGAAGTCGTCGGCCGACACCGCCCGCCCCCGGTTCCGAAGCTGTGTCGGCGCCCGCGACAGCGTCTCCTCCAGTGACTCGACGTCGGTCCCGCCGTCGCTCGGGCTCCTGTTCGTCACCGCGTCGATGTGAGGGACCGAACTCCGGAGGTCCGTTATCGCCCCCGTCTCGAGGTTCCCCTCGCTCCCGCCGCCGGTCTGGTACACCGCCTCCACGTTCCCGTCACCGTCCGGCGGTATCCCGCCGGCCTGCCCGTCCCCGAACGCCACCGTGCCCGCCGTGCGGTTGGGCCGGTAGTGTCTCGACTCCGTCCCCGAGTCGAGAAAGTCCGACACCTCCTCCCACCGCACCCAGAACCGCTCCCCGTCGCCGGTCTGCTCGCGGCGCACCCGGTCGGGGTGGGCCGACTCGAACTCCCGCTGTTTCGACTCCGGCATGCTCCCCGACTCGTCCACCCACACCGACGCGTCGGTGATGGGTGTACTGCTGCAGTGGAACGTCTGGCCCGGCGACCCGTCGCTCTCACCGAGCGTCTCCTCGACAGTCCGCTCGTTGTACGCCCACTGCGTGTTGAGTCTGATATCCGACACCGCCGGCGGCTCACGGGACTCCTGCTCTGCCCCGCGTGCCCGGCCGGTGTGTGTCCGCTCGTGCTCGTACACCCGGCCGTCCTCCCCGGAGGACTCCTCGGTGTCTGTCTCCTCGTCCGCCGTGACGAACGGCTCGCGGGTCACCCGCGCCCGTATCCAGTGGCGGCGCTCGCCGAACCGCTCGAACGGGACCGTCGGACTCGGGAAGTTGATGCTGACGATGCCACGCTCGGTCAGCCCCTCGGTTCCGTCGTATGTGTCCAGCTTCCGCCAGGTCCCGCTCGCGGGGTCCCTGCAGTACTCCCACCGGACCGCCGGCTCGAACCCCCGCGGGTAGCTCTTGTCCAGCATCGGGATGTGGAGGTTGACCGGTCCCTCCTGGAGCACCGCGTCGAACCCCAGATACAGCGTCTGTGACCCGTCCGGCAGCCCCACGAACGGTGTCAGCGGCTCCTCGTCTGGCTCCACGGGTTCGACCCGGGTGGCCGCGTTGTTCGACGTCACCACCGCCTCCGGGGTGACCCCGCGTCTGCCGTACTGAAAGGTGATGTCACCGAACACCGGCGGGTCCGGCCGCTGAACCAGCCGTCCCCGGCTCCCGTCTGCCGTCACCTCGTACCGGGGCTGGCCGTAGTTGCCGCTGACCAGCCGTGCCCGAATCCAGAAGTCCTCGTGCCCCGACACCGTCGTCGCGGAGAGGTCCTCCGGCACGGTGAACCCGACCGACCCCGGCGACTGGAAGTTGTCTGTCTCGTCTGTCTCGAGTGTCAGCTGTGTCCACCCGTTCCCGTTCCAGTACTCCCAGGACAGCTCCGGTGGCCCCGACAGCGGCCCCGCCCGTTCTGCCATCAGCTGTCCCCCCCCATCGTCCGCACCCTTCCCGTCCGCCACGGCCTCGGTCTCGTCGGCGGTGTCACCCGTATCGGCCCCGTCGGGTGGCTCCTCCGGCGCCGCGAACGACACCGATACCTCGCCGCCGTGTTTGGTGAGCGCGTCCTCGGCGGCGATGTACAGCGTCGCCGGGGGCTGTGGCATCCGCCCGAGCGGCCGGAAGGCGCCGTCTGTCACCGAGACCGGCACGTCGTTCGAGAGCACCATCGACGGCCGGCACTCCTCGCGCCCGTCGGCCCCGCTCTCGACATCGAGTGTGACCGAGTCGATGTCGATCTCGAACGCCGCCGGGTCGTCACCGGTGACACGCCCCCGTATCCACCGGCTCTCCACGCCCGCGACCGTCACCGGTGCCGTCCCCCCGGGCACGGTGAACCGCGGCTCGTACTGCTCCTCGCCGGTCTCGCGCTCCCGCTCGTCGAACTGCTGGATGCGGTCGGAGACGCGCCGCATCTTCTCCTCCAGCGCGACATCCTCCGCCAGGGTCCCCTCCAGCACGTCCGGCGTCTCCCGGGGTAACGGCTCCCAACTGCTCCCCTCCTCGTGCTCGGCGGCGTACGCCCACTCGACGTGCTCCTCGATGCGCTCGCCGTCCCCGGTCTCCATCCTGAGCGTGACCGTCGACCCGCCGTCCACGTTCAGCAGGTCCTCGTGACCGATGTAGAACTCGTGGCGCTGGCTGTCTGTTCCGCCGAACAGCGTGACCGCTCCGTCGCTGTCCTCGAGCAGGTCCCCGTGCTCGTGGATGCTGTTCGACTCCGGCGCCACCGAGTAGACACTCGTGAGTGTCGCCGCCGTCGCCTCGAACCCCTCGTCGCGGGGGATCTCGAAGGTGACCGTCTCGCCGTCGTCACCCTCGGCTGTCGCCTGCGTCCCGCCCGGCACCACCGCGTTACCGTCCATGTCGGTGGTCGTGGTGAACGTGAGCGGCACCCGCGCCGACTGCGGCGGCCGCCGCTCGAACCCGAGCGCGTCCAGAAACGCCACCCTGTGCTTGTGTGGCAACCCGTTGAGCCGCCTGAGGACATCCTCCTCGAACCGGGCGAAAAGCGAGATGAGTGTTGTCCCGGCGTCCGCCGTCCCGGGGTCCCAGTCGGTCGTGTACCCCGCCGCCCGCTCGAGCAACTCCCGTTCGAGCTGGTCCCGGGTCCGACCGTCGACTGTCGGTTCCTCCATCTCACCCCTCCTGCAGGTAGAACGGGTACACCATGTTGTTGCGGCTGTTCGTGCTCTGGATGTAGTAACTGATCTCGATGAGCAGCTTTCCCGGCGACTCGGTGTCCGGCTCCGCCTCGACGCGCTCGACGTCGATGCGTGGCTCCCACCGGACCAGTGCCCGCCTGACACTCTCCTCGATGCGGTTCAGTGTCCCCGGTGACAGCGACGCGTACACCTGGTCGTGGATGTCACAGCCGAACTCCGGGCGCATCACCCGCTCGCCCTTTGCCGTGCCCAGGATGAGCCGCACCGACCGCTCGATGTTCTCCTCGCCGCTCACCAGGCTCACGTTCCCCTGCGTGTCGGTCTCGACCGGGAGACTCCAGCCCGTTCCGAGGAAGTCCCGACTCATCGAATCACCCGATGATGACTGTCGGCTCACCCATCACGATTGAGTTCGGTGGCCCGGCACCGATCAACTGGTCGCCCATCCGCGCGGCCGGCATGTTGTTTATCAGGACCGACGTGCTCCCTTTCAGTACCTTCTCGGGACCGTGTGGTCCCGGCGGTGGTGTCCCCGGGAGCGGCATCGGACACACGTGGGTGTCTGTCATCGCTCGCCACGCCGGTCGCCCGCCGATGAGGACGTTTGGACTGCCCGGACCTGGGCTCAGTGGTGTTCCGTGCGCCGTCGTGTCGCTGATCCGTGCTGCAGGTGGCATGTTCGGTTCAGTTTAGCTGTATGATCGCCCCCTTCACTGTCAGGGGACCGGTCGCGTTGATTCCCATGAGACCGTTGCTCTTCACGTTCAACTGCCCCTTGCTCGACACCTTCGTCTGCCCCTTTCCCGAGATGTCGACCTTCCCCTTGCTGCTGATGGCGACTTTCGTCTTCGCCGAGAGCGAGATGGTCGGTGCCGAGAGGCTTATCTCCTTTTTCGCCGACACCGAGATGCTGTTTTTTACCGAGTCCATCTCGATGCTGTTTCCGGACTTGTCCTCGATGTTCACCCGCTCAGACCCGCTCGTATCGTCGAGTTTGATCGTGTGACCGGCGCTCGTCTCTATCGTGACGGCACCCTCCTTCGAGCTATCGTTGAACTTCACCTTGTGACCGCTCTTTGTCTTTATCATCCGGACGACGTTGTCGCCGGAGTTTTTGACCGGTGGTTTCCGCTTCCCGGTCCAGAGCGACCCGACGACGATCGGCTGGTGGATGTCACCGTTCTCGAAACTCACCAGCACCTCGTCGCCGACCTCCGGGAGGAAGTACGTCCCGTAGTTCTCGTCGGCCATCGTGGTTGCGACCCGGGCCCAGTGGCTCTCGTCGTCCTCGTCGCGCCAGGGATAGGCGAGTTTCACCCGGCCGATATCCTCGGGGTCCTCGTTGTCGCGGACGATCGCGATCCGGACACCCGCAATCGTTCCCGGACCGTGCGTCTCCGTTCGTGTGTGGTGTTGGTCGTTCATGGCTGGGTTCTCTCGTCTGTCTCTCGACCTGCCCGTGAGTTGCGCGCGCCCGTCTCCGCCGGGTCGACGGTGGGTGTGAGCGACATTACTCCGGTAGTTCCGTCAGGTCGAACGCGGTTCGATACCCGTTGCCCTGCATACGATGTGTGACCCGTGTCACATAATAGTTACCCACGAACCGCTCACCGACCTCCTCGATCCGGACCGTCATCCCCGCGGTGAGCCCCGGTATCCCCTCGCTCTCGCCGTGCCCGCTCGCGCGCGCTTTCGACAGCGCCGAGAGCCTGCTCTCCGCGATCTCCTCGGCCTCGGCCTTCGAGTCGCAGGCGACCCGGAACACCTCCTTTCCCTCACCGCTCGATTTCGTCGCCGTTCCGACGATCTCCTTCTCGCTGGTCATCTCCCAGTATCTGACCTCCACCTCCGAGAGCTGGTTCGCGGTGGTGACCTCCGCCGAGAACCGGTCGAGCGTGTTGCCGTAGGTGAACGTCATCTCCGGGCCGCCACCGAGCGACGACCGCGGCTCGAAGTAGATATTACCCTGCTGTGCGTAGAACTCGAACCCGTACTCGGAGGCCAGTTCGCGCACGAACCGGTAGTCGTTCTGGTTGTGCTGGATAACTCGCTTGCGCTCGCTGGTGCTTCCGGTCACCATGCCACCACCGTACTCGCCGAGCACCGCCTGCACGGCGGCGGTGACCGTCGACTCCTCCCAGGACCGCTCTGTCACCCCGCGCATCATCTCGTGGAGCACCCCGTACCCCGACACCGAGACCCGCCCGCCGCTGGTCGGTGTGAACTCCACCTCTATCGCGTGGCTCTTGCCGACGAACACCGTCTCGGTCCCGCCCGACCCCCACCCCACCGCGACCTCCAAGGGTGTCCCCGTCTCGATATCTCCCCAGCTCAGGTCGGCGAAGTCGTGTTGCTCCGGGTCGAACGGGTGGTTCAGCGTGAACGAGCAGAAATCGGCCCCGTTTACTGTCGTCTCCACGACTAACTCGTCGATCAGCCCGCCCACCTCGTCGTACTCCTTCCCGCCGATTGTCACCGTGTACCGGGGCGAGTACACCGGCTTGTAGCTTCCTGGCATCTGTCTGTTACAGCGGCGGGAGTTCGAGTGCCGTTCCGGGTTCGAGCTCCCGCGGGTTCTGCAGGTTGTTTGCCTCCGCGATTGTCCGCCAGTGGGCCGGGTCGTCGTACTCCTCGGCGGCGATCAGCCAGAGGGTGTCCCCCTGTGTCACCGTCCAGGACTTCGTCTTGTCCGTCGACTCCGGGTCGACCTCCGACTCGTGGTACTCCGAGGTCTTGTACTCGGTGAACACGACGTTCACCCGCGCCCGCACCGGGATACCCGACGGCAGGAACATCGTGAACCGCGTCTCCATGCTCTCGACGAGCGCGTCGAAGATGATACCCTCACCCCACCTGAACTGACACACCGGCGGCGCGTGGAGCGCCGAGTCCACCTCGACGAGCTTGTTCAGGTCGTTTAGATACTCCGACCGGACGTCCTTTTCGGCCTCGGACGTGTCGAAAAACAGCTCCACCGACAGCCGCTCGGCCCGCCCGTTGACGAACTGCTGGACCGCGGCCCCCGACCCGGTCGCCTGTAACTCCCCGTAGGTGACCTGCTTGCTCGTCGTGTACTCCGGGGGGTTGAACTTGCACTCGATTGTCTCCCCCGAGTTCTTCCCGTTGAGGAACGTTATCTCGGCCTTCTCGAGGGAACCGGAGCCGCTCGTGGACATCTACAGCCCCCTCCGCTCTCGCTCGATGCGCCGCCTGCGCTCCATCTTTCTGTACAGCCGCTCGACGACCCTGTCGAGCCCTGCCGGCGGTCGTCCCTGCCCCTCGACTGCCCGGAACAGCGACTCCGCGTCGACCGACTCCCGCTCCTGCCCCGGACGGACCGACTCGCGCTCCCGGTAGGTTATATCCCGCGGCTCACCCCTCCGGGCGGTCGCGTCGACCTGCGGTGCCAGTGAGTTCATCGTGAGGTCGCTCTCGACGCGCTCCTCGCGCTGTCTGTCCCCCTGTTCGCGCTCGGCCCGGTCTCTCCGCTCTGCCCCGGGTTCGAGTGACTGCCCCACGCGGCGCGTGTGGTCTCTGGGACCCTGCTCTTTGCTCGTCTCGTCTCCCGCGGTCTCCCGACTCCGGCTCCGGTCGCGCTCGCGCTCCGCCGATTCCGTCCCGGCGCTTGCCTGCTGTGTCCTGCTTGGTCTGTCACCGCCCGCGCCTGTCGACTGGAGTGTCAGGGATGGCATACTATCAGCCGGTGTTGGGCTGTTCTGCGTTCCCGGACGGTTTAAATCTTCGCCGGATGCGGTCCCGTCCGTCCCGGCCTCGCCGCCCGCCGACAGCAGCGTCATCTCCGCCGGACGTGCGCTCACGGACCCCGCAGACGCGACGGCGCTCGACTGGTCGCTCCCCGCCCGTGACGGACCCCTGGCCGTCGAGCGTGTCACCAGCGCCACCTCGTCGGCCGTCGACACCGGCACCGCGGATCCGCCACCACTGCTCCCGGCCGCCGGGTCCTGTCTGTATGTCGCCTGCCGGACGCTCCGGTCGCCCGCGGACGACCGGCCGGGTTCTGGCCCCGTGGTGGCGGTTCCGTCCGACGGTCGCCCGCCGGTCGACCGCTCCCGCCCGGAACCGGCCGGCGGCGCCGGGAACAGGTGTGTGAACGCCGGTGACTGTGCCGGTCGCCGGTCGGCACCGTCGCGGGAGTCAGCCCCGGCATCGCCGGGAACGGCCGTTCCGGCCCGGTCTGTGTCCGTCACCGTCATCGCGGGTCCCCCCTCGGTGTACTTGGCCGTGTCACCGCCGGATGCCGCCCTCCCCGCGTGGTCGGTGCTGTCCTCCGCCGGCGCTCGCACCCCAGGGGCGAGGTGGGTGAACGTCGGCCCCGTGTCACGCTCCTCTGGACCGTCCGACCGTGTCCCCGCGGTGGGTCTGTCCAGCGGTGTCGTGCTGGCAGTGTCGCCCGAATCTGTCGCCCCGGCAGCGCGTGCCGCACCCGGAACACTGGCCGTGTCGGTTCGCGAGACTGTAACGTCCTGGCCGTCACGTCCGGTGTCTGTCCGTGCCCTCCCGGAATCTGCTCGCGCACCGGGAGCGAGGTGGGTGACCGTGTCACCCCCCCGTCGACCCGACAGGACTGTTCCGGCGCGCTCCTCGTCCACCGTTGCTACCCCACGGGACTGCTCCACCTGCACTCCGGGAGAGAGGTGGGTGAACGTCAGCCCCGTGTCGTGCCCGACCGCGCCACGAGCCTCTGACGGGGAACCCCCGCCGACGCTCTGCGGGGGGACCCCGTCGGTCGGAGTCGACCGTGCGCCGTCCTCGACGGATCGAGCCGCCGGGCTACCGGCCGGGGCGGCGGGTTCGCCGGGGTCTGTCGCCACGGGGAGTCCCTCGACTGTGCTGTCGGCGACCTGGGCGGGTGTGTCGTCGTTCCCCGGCCGGGGTGAGCCCGTGGAACTCCGGCCCGTCTCTGCTGTTGGCCGGGGACGGTCTGCCCTCGTTGCTCCTTTATTCGTTGCCACCTGGCGGGTGTCCACCGGTCCGAGGGGGAGGTGGGTGACCGTCAGCCCCGTGTCGTGCCCGACCGCGCCACGAGCCTCTGACGGGGAACCCCCGCTGGCGCTCTGCGGGGGGACCGCGTCGGTCGGAGCCGACCGCGGGCTCTCCCCAACGGGTGTGGCCGCGGGGGTACCGACCGGACTGGCAGGTCTGTCGGGTTTCACCGTCACCGGGACCCTCCCGACTGCACCGTCGACGACCCGGGTGGGTGTGTCCCCCCTCTCCGGCTGGGGTGACCCCGTCGAACTCCGGTCGGTTGCCGTTGCCCGCGTGTGGTCTGCCCTCGTTGCTCGCTCGCCCGCCGCTCCGTTGCTCGTTGCCACCTCGTCCGTTGCCACCTGGCGGGTCACCGGTCTCGGGGAGAGATGTGTAAACGACGGGGCTGTCTCGGCCTCCCCGGTCTCTCGAGGGACGCTCCGCGGCCGCTGCGCCCCGGCGGGACCGGGTCCGGGCGCTGCCCCGACAGCGGGGACCGGGTCGGTCAGGCGGCCGGGCGGTCCCGTCACCGGGGCCGGAACCGGTCTCCCCGTGTCGGCCGACCGACCCGCCGGGTCGCGCCCTGCCGGCGACCCGTCTGCCCGCTCCGGCCCCGGAGACAGGTGGGTGAACGTCGGACCCCTGTCGCGCTCGACCGCTCCGTGACCACCCGACCGGGACCGACTATCGGACCGCCGCTGGACAGTCGCCACATCCGGTTCCGGCACCGCTCCGGGTCCATCTCTTGCGGGGCTGTCGGTCGAGACCGTCGTCTGGCCGGCATCCGTCCCACCTGGTGTCCGGGCCGGCCGCCCCCCCTCCGCGAACTCCCCGCCGGGGGACCGGTCCCGTTCCCCCTGCTCTGCTCCCCCCTCGGAGCGGTAGGTGAACGGCGGGAACACCTCATCTGACCCGCCGCCACGGCGCCCAGGTTCGTCTGGTCGTTCCGGGACCCGACCGATCACACCCGGTGCCGTCTCACCGTCTGCCGGCGACCCGGCTGCGGTCGTCCGACCGGGTGTCGACTCGCCCGCTCCGGGTCCGGTCGGGCTGCGGTCGACTGTCGCCACGTCCAGTGAACGACCCCCCAGACGAGGGCTGTCCCGCGCCGGGGTCTCCGCCTCGACTGTCGTCCGCGATGTCCCCCGCTGTCTGCCTGCCACCGGCTCCAGCGGCGACAGGTGGGTGAACCCGGACCCCGACGGCCGAGACCCGGCATCGCTCCCCCC
>CAZFMN010000017.1:22589-37419 GCA_964520075.1 uncultured Halobacteriales archaeon
GCGACAGGTGGGTGAACCCGGACCCCGACGGCCGAGACCCGGCATCGCTCCCCCCGGCCGTCCGGTCACGGCCGGTCTGTCCGTGTTCAGTCCTCGACCCCGGCTGTCCGGTCCGTCCAGTTCTGATGTCCGACTCCGATTGACTGGTCCGTTCGCCTCCAGCGTCCGACCCCGACTGTCCGGTCCGTCCAGTTCTGATGTCCGACTCCGATTGACTGGTCCGTTCGGTTTCGGTATCCGGCTCTGACCGATTGGTCTGTCCACCTCCAGCGTCTGACCGTGGTTGGCTGGTCTGTCCAGTTTCGATGGTCGACCCCGACTGTCCGGTCCGTCCGGTTCGTCCGGTTCCGATATCCGACTCCGAGTGACTGGTCTGTCTGTCTCCAGTGTCTGGCCCTGACCCGCGGGGCTGTCCAGTTTCGGTGTTCGGCTCCGACCGACCCGTACGGCCCGGCGGTCGGGTCACCGTCAGCGACGGTCCCCCGCCGGGTGGGGTCGCCGACACCGGCCGACCCGCGTTCGCACCCTCGCCCGCCTCGGAGGCGCCTCCCGTACCGGCGTCGACCGCACCCGGACTCGTCACGCCCGGTCCACCCTCGCCCGCCCCGGTGTGTTCGCCGGGGTCGAACCCACCACCGAGTCGCCGGCGCTCGACTGCCCGCTCTATGCGTGTCCGACCGGTGCCTGTGTCCGGCCCACCGACAGCCGTCTCGTCCACACCCGCCACTGTCGCCTCCCACCGGTCCACGGTACCCATCCGCCCCGGGTCTACCGTGCCGGTGCCGGACCCCCCCGTCGTGTCGGCGGCCTCGGGTGGCCCGTGGGTGGCGGTGTCTGTCCGCTCTGCCGTGCGACCGGCGGTCCCGGTGGTCCTGTCCCCCGCGATACCGGTCCCGGTACCGGTTCCCGCGGTTCCGGTGTCGGCTCCGGAGGGCCGCGCCTCCCCGGCGGGTCCGGGTCGGGCGGCGTCTGTGGGTGTCTGCCCCGAACTGTACCGCAACTCCGGTCCCGGTGGGGCTGTCCCCGTCTGCGGCCGCGTCTGGTCCCCCGGATGGCGTCCGGCGGAGTCTCTACCGGTGTCGTCACCGCGAGGTGCGGGGGTCGAGAGCACGACCGACGGCGGACGCTGGCCGGCCACCTGCATCCCACCGACTGCCGTGTCCGGGTCGTCGGACCGGGCTGTCGGGGGAGAGCCCCGTCCGGTCTGACCCGCGGGCTGTCCGCCGGTGCTGTCGCCGGTCCGACTGCCGCTCCCCCCGGACACCCGCTCCTCCCTGCCCTCCGCCGACACCCCGTGTCTGTCGGGAGGGACCGCGCCTCCCGGTTGTGGCTGTCGGAAGACGAGTCCGGGTGTCCGGCGGCGGCCCCCGTCCCTGTCCGAGCCGCCGAGCACTGCAATCGACTCACTCAGGAGTCCGACGCGCTCGATGGCGGTCACCCCCAGTCCCCCGGTCAGGACCCTCTCGATACCGCCGGTGACCGTCGGGTCGACAGTCGTCTCCTGTTTCTGCCCCTCGCGGGTCGACATCGCCGGCGGTGACTCAGTCACCCGAACAGACCGGAGAGTCTCGGGCGTCTGCTCGGGGTCTGTCATGCTGCTGTGACCGTCCCCGTGACAGCTTTGCTCTCCGCGTCGACGTACTCGTCTTGCTGGTCTATCCAGACGAGGACGTACTGTCTGCCCCGGCGGGTGACGATTGCCGGTTCGGTTGCGTCTCGCATGAACGCCACCCCGAACGGCAGTTCGGCCAGTTCGTAGCGACCGTGGGTGGCGAACTCGAAGGACTCGGGGATCTCGAACTTGGCACCCTCGCCCGCCCCGAGTTCGATGTCGATACGTATCTGATACAGCCTGTTGTGTGCGTCTGTCACCTTCGCCCCGTGGAGTCTGACGCTCTCGCTGGCCGTGTTCCGGAGTGTCACCTCGCGGTTGCCGGTCGAACTCCTGACGTTGATGTCCTCGATGACGATGTTGAACCGCTCTCTCGAGGGCCAGCCGAGCGACGTGGCGATTGTGACGACCGGCCACACCAGCACGACCGAGAGGAGCGCACGCTGGACCGCGCTGTCGGGTGCCGTCCCGAACAGTCCGACGACAGCGGCGGTGCCCACCGCGAGCACCAGGCCGGTCACGAGCGACACCGAGGGTGTCTCGACCTGGCGCATCTGTGCGTACCCGCTCCGCGTGAGCAACCCCGTCACGAACGAGTCCTGTATCGTCTTTCGTCGCCGGAGCAGCATGTACAGCAGCGCCCCCCAGGCGACCAGAAAGGCACCCGGGGGCGTGGTGAACACCAGCGCGAGCGTCCGCTGGAGTCCCGCCTCCGGCGGGTTGTCGATGTAGACACCCGCGAACGCGAACCCGACCAGCGCCCCGACGAGTCCAGCGAGCAGCGCACTGAGATAGAACGTCCGCGCCCACTCCATCAGTGACCACCCCCGGTCTCGCACCACCACTGTCAGCACCAGAATCGCGAGTCCGACAGCGACCGGTGCACCGACCAGGGTGGTCTGCTGGTACCCCAGCACCTCGCCGACCAGGATGTACCGGTCGGTCAGGAAGATGAGACCCGCGACAAGCGCCACGGCCTGCAGCGCGAGCACCACCGACTGCAACAGGTCCGGCAGCCCCATCCAGAGCTTCTTCGCCTTCGCGAGCGTGCTCAGCACCAGCTGTGCGTAGTAGACGTACCCGATGATGAGTGTGAGCGCCACGGTGAACGCGCCGATGAACACAACCCACTCCGACGGCACGACGAACCCGAGCACCCGGATCCGCGGCACCGTCAGGAACGACAGCACGCCGGTGAACACGAGCGCTCCGACGACCAGTGCCGCCGCGAGAATCGCGACAATAACCAGTCCACCGAACTTCTTCACCTGGTCCAGACGCGACTGCGTCTGTTCGAGTCCCTTTACAGCCATCCTGTTACCTCCCCGGCGCGGCGCGCCCGAGCCGGACGGTCTGCTCGCGATGGTCTCGTCTGTGCCCGGTCGTGGTAGTCTCTCCCATAGGCGCTATGCGTAGCATGCGTACAAGAATGTATTGGTCACCGATCTGTCCAGTTCCGGGGGAGACCGCCGCCCGGTTCTGCCGGTGTGCCAGTGCAGACACCCGGAGAGACGGTGGCCGGGCCGACTCGCGCTCTCGCTCCCCCGCCCCGGCGGAATCCCGGCACCACGCACAGGCGACAGACCCCGTGTTGGTCCGCGTCTCCGTGTCACACACAAATACTGATTCAATCACACAACTACCGGTAGATTTAATATCCGAGGGGAGGGATAGACGCTTGTTCGTCATTACGAACGTGTGAACGCATGCCAGAGTACCTATCGCCCGGGGTCTACACGGAGGAGGTTTCCGGAGGCTCGAAGGCAGTTGAAGGTGTCAGCACCAGTACGGCTGCTTTTCTCGGGGAAACAATACGTGGCCCAGTTGAACCGCGACTGATAACGAACTTCGGCGATTTCAGACGGATCTACGGTGGGAGTCCGAAGCGCTCTCACCTCGAGACGGCCGTGAACGGCTTTTTCGAGAACGGCGGTTCCCGCTGTTACATCGCCAGGGTGACCCCACACGACAAGGACGAGGTTGGGCAGGCGAGACTCGCCGGGCCGGACAGCGGCGAGGTGATGGAGGCGTCGGCGAGAGGCCCCGGGGAGTGGGCGGAGAGTACTGCGCTGGTGGTGAACGACGACCCCCGGTACGAGGAGGGCGAAAACGAGTACTTCGAGGTGTCGGTCAGGTACTGGGACACCGAGCGGGAGGCAGTACAGGACCCGGCCTCGGCCTCCCCCGAACCCGCACCCGACATCGAGGAGACGTACGACAGTCTGACCCCCGAGCAGACATCGAGCAACTTCTACGGAAAGAAGCTGTCGTCCTCGTCGCTCGTCTCGGTCGAACAGCTCGACGACGGACGACCGGACTCGGGTGTCGTCTGGCTCGGTGCCGAGGAGAGCGAGACCGACGGCGGCACCCAGATGGAGGGGCCGGCGGCGGATATCCCCGACGACGACGAGCTCGACGAGCTGAAGTACAACGAGCTGCAGGACATCGCCGAGCCGTTCGATATCGACCGGACACAGACAAAAGAGGAGCTCAAGCAGGACCTGAGAGAGATCCGGGACGCCCGGACCGACGGCGGCACACAGGCGCAGGCCGCGTCGGCGACGGCGATGCAGGAACCGTCGCTGAGCGACTACCAGGGCGTCGACATCGCGGGCGAGCGCACCGGGCTGGCCTCGCTCAAACAGATCGACGGCGTGTCGCTGGTCTGTGTGCCCGACGAGAACAGGACCCGCGGGCTGACCGAGGCGGTCGTCACCCACTGTGAGAACATGGGCGACCGGTTCGCGGTGCTGTCCGCACCGGAGGACCCCGGACGCATCTCCGAGATGGAGACGCCGGTCGACTCCCAGTACGCCGCCTACTACTACCCCTGGATCGAGGTGAAACACCCGCGGACCAACATGGACCAGCTCGTGCCGCCGAGCGGTCACCTCACCGGTATCTTCGCGCGAAACGACGCCGAGACCGGTGTCCACGGTTCGCCGGCCAACATGGTGGTCCGGGGTGCACTCGACCTGCAGCACAACATCACGAAAGGTGAACAGGACGTGCTGAACCCGAGGGGTGTGAACTGCATCCGGAGCTTCCAGGGCCGGGGTATCCGGGTCTGGGGTGCGCGGACCTGCTCCAGCGACCCCGAGTGGAAGTACATCAACGTCCGCCGGCTGTTCCTGTACATCGAGCAGTCCATCGACGAGGGCACCCAGTGGGCGGTGTTCGAACCGAACGACCGTGACACCTGGGCCCGTGTGCGCCAGTCGGTCTCGAACTTCCTCGAGACCACCTGGCGCGACGGCGCGCTGATGGGGACCAGCCCCGACGAGGCGTTCTACGTCGAGTGCGGCTCGGAGACGATGACACAGGACGACATCGACAACGGCAGACTCATCTGCGAGATCGGTGTCGCCCCCGTGAAACCCGCCGAGTTCGTTATCTTCCGCATCCAGCAGTGGAGCGAGGAGGCCTCACCGTAACACACGTCACAGCGACAGCAACACACACCCACAACACACCACGGAGTTAACAGATGCCAGACAGACACGGCCCGATGCGAACCGGGCGTTTCAAGGTAGAGATAGACGACGTCGAGGTGCCGGGATGGCGGTCGGTGACCATCCCGAGCCGGACGACCGAACAGGGCGAGTACAGAGAGGGAGACGCACCCGAGTACGAGAAGAAGATCTGGGGACAGACCACCTTCGAGGACCTCGAGATGGAGCGCGGTGTCCAGCCGGGTGACTCACAGCTGTTCGACTGGCACGAGAGTGTCCGGCAGGGACAGGTCGAACAGGGCCGCAAGTCGGTCGCGGTGGTCCTCATGGACGAGGAGGGCGAGCCACAGATCCGCTGGGAGTTCACCAGCGCCTGGATAAAGGAGTACAACCCGCCGGAGCTGGACGCCAGCGCCGACGGCGATGTCGCCATCGAGTCCATCACCGTCGCGTACGACAAGATGGTCCGCAAAGAGCAGTGAACAGACGACAGTAACCCAGCATGACAGGAGAGCCGCTGCAGACGGAGTTCGAGTTCACCCTCCCACAGGGGTTCGTCGACGCGGACGGCAGCCTCCACCGCGAGGGGAAGATGCGACTCGCGAACGCCGCGGACGAGATAGAGCCGCTGCAGGACCCACGCGTGCAGTCGAACTCGTCGTACCTGACGATCATCCTGCTGTCCAGGGTCGTCACCGAGCTCGGTGACCTGGAGACGGTCAACAAACACACCATCGAGAACCTGTTCGTGAAGGACCTGGAGTACCTCCAGAACCTGTACGCCCGCATCAACCGCCAGGGCGCCAACACCGTCGACACAGCCTGTCCGGAGTGTGGCACCGAGTTCGAGGTGGACGCCGGGACGGGTGCCGCCGTGACCGGTGACGGGGACGAGCAACCGGGACAGCTCGCCTCCGACGTGGCCAACATCCCGGCGACCGAAGGTGGTCCGGGAAACACGCAATGATGGAGACGTACCCCGAGGACCGGCTCTACGAGGAGGTGGCGTTTATCGCCTACCACTTCAACTGGAGCCGCGAGGAGGTGATGGCGCTCCCCCACAGCGAGCGCCAGCGCTGGTGCGAGGAGATAAGCGATATCAACAGCCGCATGAACGAGGAGCGCGACCGCGCTGGTGGCGGTGCCACCAGTTCGGACGACTCCGGTGTGACGCTGACACAGCCAATCGACTTCGATACATCCGAGTAACCATGTCCTCAGACAGTACCCCGGACAAACTCGACGGGCCGTACCGCAAGTTCAGCTTCGAGGTCGAACTCGTCGGCGACCTCCCGAGCGGCAAGAACAAGAGGAAGGTCGGTGGGTTCGACAAGATATCCGGGCTGACGACGCAGATGGAGACAGTCGAGTACCGGGAGGGTGGTGTCAACGACCACGTCCACCGACTGCCCGGGCAGTACAGACACGCGAACCTGCTCCTGGAGAACGGTATCGTCAACGAGAAGGTGCTGTTCGCGTGGACGAACGACCTCCGGAAGGGCAGTGACCCGCCGGAGGAGGCGCGGTGTAACGTCGAGATACGGGTCCGGTCGGGTCACCGTGAGAAGGACCGCTGGGGGTTCGAGGTGTTCGATGCCTACCCGGTCCAGTGGGACGGTCCGGAGCTCCGGGCCAACGAGGAACAGGGCAAGCCGGCCATGCAGACGCTCGAACTGGCCCACAACGGGTTCACGAACCTCTCGGGCACACCGTCCTGACCGGGATTCAACTCGGATACGACCGGCGCTCCTCCCGTGCGCCCTCCTCGTCGCTGTCCTCGTAGCCCATCTCGCGCTCGTCGACGGGTGGAATCTCCTCCTCGACACGCGAGTCCACCAGCACCGGACCCACCGTGTACGCGACCGAGAGGTGGTACGGCGTCTCACCGACAGCGTTGAACCAGATGTCCATCGCCTCCTCGCTGGTGTCTGTCTGGAGTGTGATGGAGACGTCCCTGTCGAACTGCCCGTTCCGCCCGAACTCCGCGCCGTCCATCAGACCGTTGTCGTGTAACGTCTGGACGGCGAGCCCCAGGATGCGGTGCTGGTCGAGTGTCTCCGGTGTGAGGTCACCGTTGCTCCCCGCCGGGTACGCCGTGACCAGGTAGTGCAGGTCGAGCGCCAGCGGCGGGTCCTGTGCGGTCTCCTCGTCCTGGCTGTACTCCCGGTGGCGCGTGTTCAGCACGTCGTTTTTCGACACGGAGTAGAGAAACACCGAGAGTCTGACCTCGGACTCGTCCTCGATGCGGTTCGGCGACGCGAGCGCAATCCTGTCCCGGCCGATGTCGATGGCGTCGATGCGCTCGCCGATGCGCTCGCGCAGCAACGCGACCAGCGCCTCGCCCGTCTCCCCGATGACAGCGTACGACCCCACGCTACCACCCCCGCTGTGACCGCTCGCGTCCGGACTCTGAGCTGTACATACCTCTCCGGTCGAGCGCCAGCGTCTTTACTGTTTGGCCGGTGACACCGGTCGTGTTCAGACACGGACCGTGCGAGCGGCGAAGCCGCGGGCAGCGAGGCGCTCCGTGCCTCGGGCCACGCGAGCGGCGAAGCCGCGGGCAGCGAGGCGCCCCGCGCCTCGGACCACGCGAGCGGCGAAGCCGCGAGCGGAAGTCGAGGGTGCGAGGGCGTTCTCTCCCCGCTTTCGTGTATCTGAACACCGCCATCCCGACGGGCCAAACACTCTTACAGTGGGCTTGCGTAGCGGCCCCATGCCGCGGGCAGAGGACCAGATCACGCAGTATCTCTACCAGGGGGAGTCCATTCGGTCGGCGTTCGACGTTGGTCCGGTCCGTGTCGTGCTGACCTCACACCGGGTGTTCGCGTCGCTCCCCGACGGCGGCATAGAGCGGGCGGAACTGCCGGACGTCACCGGTGTCACGCGGAAGACACGGGGGTCGCTCTCCGGGGTGGTGTGGGGGGTTTCGCTCACGATAATCGGGGTGGCGTTTCTCGCGGTCGGGCTCTCTGTCAGGACCAGCGAGGCGTTCGACACGCCCGAGTTCCGCGAGGACGCCGCCGCAAGCGCCGGTGCCGGCGCGCTGACCGACCTCGTCGGCCTGGTGCTGTGGGCCGTCGAGAACCTCGACCTGCTGTTGCTCGGACTCGGGGGAGTCTGTCTGCTGTTCGCCGCGATTCCGATAGCGAACTACTGGTTCAGGGTCCGGGAGCGGAGCCTCGCCATCCAGCTCGCCGGTGACCGGCCCGACATCCACCTGCCGCTCGAGTATATCTCCGTCGAGGACGAGTTCCGCCTCGAGAAGGCGCTCGTCCCCGAACAGGTGTCCGACGACATCCCGGCCGACGTCGACATCGACGACATCCCGACTGACATCGACGAGTCCCTGGACCCGGGTGCTCGTGGCGGTGAGGGCTCCGGAACGGGCGAGACGGCGGGCAACGACGGCGGCCCGACCACCGGGACGGGCGGGGGTGACCCGTCAGCCGTCGGTGACGGCCCGGAGTCCGCGACGGGCGGGGACGTGTCTGCAGGGGCCGACGCCGACACCGACAGTCGTTCCCGAGAGGGTAGTGCCGCGACAGCCGACGACGACACCCACGAGTTCGAGTGGGTCGGAACCGAGACTGCAAACGGACAGGCCGAGGACAGCACGACCGGCGACCGGGAGTGAGACGGTCGGTCTCCGGCGGCCGTCGTAGACGGGGTCGTGGTGAGGTCACACGAGAGCAGCGCGGGACCCGAGAGCGGAACAGCCCCGGGGTCACGTCTCCGGGGCCACCGACGGAGCCCGGAAGCTACTTGTGAGTTCGGGCCATCCGGATGAGTAGAATGGCAGACAGTGCTCGTCGTCTCCCGACGAACGTTCCCGGTGTCGACGAGGTACTCGAGGGCGGGCTTCGGCCGCGGTCGGCGACGCTCGTCCGTGGAGCACCGGGAGCGGGAAAGACTATTCTCGGACTGCACGTGCTCGCGGGCGAGGAGTCCGGCACCGGTCTGTACATCAACCTCGGCGAACCGGCCGACTACCTCCAGGACACCGCAGAACAGTTCGGTCTCGATACCCGAAACGTTGGCTTTCTCGACCGCTCACCCTCCCGGTCGCAGTTCGAGGAGGACAGCACGTACGACCTGTTCCACGCCGACGAGGTGGAGACGCCATCACTGGTTGAGGCCATCCGCGAGCAGGTCGTCGAGACCGACCCAGAGCGGGTCGTCATCGACCCGGTGACCGAACTCAGGTATCTCGCACCCGACGAACACCAGTTCCGCGAGCAGGTGCTCGGTCTCCTCGCGTTTCTCAAAGACGAGGGTGCGACGGTGGTGTTGACCTCGCAGGCGGCACCGTCGATGCCCGACGACGACCTCCAGTTTCTCGCCGACGCGGTGCTCAATCTGGACCGGGACGGCCGTCGACGGACGCTCTCGGTCTCGAAGTTCCGGGGCTCCGACAGCCGGACCGGCCCGCACGGTGTGACCATCACCGGGGACGGTATGCGGGTGTGGCCCCGGCTCGAACCGGCCCGCCACGGGCAGGCCAGACCGACCGAGACGCTCTCCTCGGGCGTTGCGGGGTTAGACGAGATGCTCGACGGCGGGCTGACCACCGGCACCGTCACGTTTCTGAGCGGGCCGACCGGCGCGGGAAAGACCACCACCGGGCTCCAGTTCCTGCACACGGCCGCCGCCGAGGGGAGACGGTCGGTGCTGTACAGCTTCGAGGAGAGTCTCGACACGATGCTCGACCGGGCCGAGGCACTCGGGATGCCGATTCGCGACCTCATCGACGACGGCTCCTTTGTCGCCACCGAGGTTGGACCGGGCGAACTCACCCTCGACGAGTTTACACACCGCATCCGGACCGAGGTCGAACAGCACGGCGCAGAGATCGTTATGCTCGACGGCGTCAGCGGTTACGAGCGTGCGTTCCAGACGGAGGACACCGCACAGGAACTGGTACACATCGGTCGGTACCTGCGCAACATGGACGTCACCGGACTGGTGACGAACGAGGTGCACCAGATAACCGGCGAGTTCCGGGTCACCGAACAGCAGATGAGCCACCTCGCCGACAGTATCCTCGTGTTGCGCCACGTCGAGTACCGCGGCGAACTTCGGAAGGTGATCGGTGTGCTGAAGATGCGGACCCGGAACTTCGAGAACAGACTGCGCCTGTTCCGACTCACCGAGAACGGGTTGACCGTCGGCGAACCGCTCTCGGACCTGCGGGGTATCCTCACCGGCACGCCGGACTGGAGCGATGTCGAGTGACCCGTGCGCCGCGAGCGACACACACCGACTGTGTTTTTGGCCTCGTCTGCCATGCAGTTCGATAGTTGTATTACTGACGAACCCGTAGTTAGTACGACAGACCGGCGCACACTCTGGGGTGGCGGACAGACCCGAACGTGTCTCGGCAGGTCAGCGAGGAACAGACAGTGATGGACGAGCACCCAGCCGACGACATCGAGTTGGACACGGACTCGGGGTCGGAGCCCGCGGTCGTCTACCCGCTCGTGTCCGACAGCGGGAACCGACGTGTGCTCACAGACTGGCTCGCCGACCACGAGTCCTACCGGCTCGCACCCGGGGACAGCACGGTGACCGAGACCGACTGTGACCTCTGTATCGCCGACCAGGAGGGGTTCGAGAGTCACAGAGCGACACTCGAGAGTGCCAAATCGGCGGCAGAGCCGGTTCTACTGCCAGTGCTCCTGCTGGTCTCGGAGTGGGAGTCCGACCTCGTCGGGCAGGACCGCGGCGAGGTTGCCGACAACGTTCTCGTGTCGACGGTCGACGAGATTGTCTCGACCCCGATACGACAGTTAGAGCTCGAGTGGCGGATGCAGGCACTGTTGCGTCTCCGGCGGCAGTCACTGGAGTTGGCGGCGAAACAGGAGCGGCTCAGGGTGTTCCGGCTGGCCGCCGAGGCTGCCGGTCACGGTATCTACATCACCGACGCCGACGGTCGCATCGAGTACACGAACCCCGCGTTCGAGGAGATAACGGGCTACAGCCGCGAGGAGGTGCTCGGAAAGACCCCCGGACTGCTTGACTCCGGGGAGATGCCCCCGGAGCACTTCGACGAGCTGTGGGAGACCGTCTCGAAGGGTGACATCTGGGAGGGCGAACTAATCGACCGACGCAAGAACGGCGAGCGCTACGTCGCCTACCAGACCGTGGCACCGATAACCGACGACGGCGACCTGCAGGCGCTGGTCACGGTCCAGACCGACATCACCGAGCGCGTCGAGGCGAAACGCAAGCTCGAGCGCCACCGTGATATCGTCGAGCGACTCGACGACCCGATCATGCTACAGGACCGCGAGGGGAACTTCGAGCTGCTCAACGAGGCGGTCGCCGACTACGCGGGGGTGCCGGCCGAGGAACTGCGCGGCGAGGACGAGTTCCTGTTCATGGACGAGGAGACGGCGGCCCGCATCGACCGGCAGAAATCGAGGGTGCTCGAGCGCGAGGAGCCGGTCGAGTACGGCGTGATGCCGACGTTCGAGCTGAACGGCGAGCGGGCCAGTTTCAGCACGACCCGCTACCCCTACTACGACCGCGACGACACCCTCGCGGGCACCATCGCGATCTGCCGGAACGTGACTGACCTCCAGGAGCGGACCCAGCAGCTGCGTGTCATCGACACCATTCTTCGGCACAATCTCAGAAACAGTCTGACGGTGATCGGACTGCTGGCCGAGCGGCTCCGGAGCCAGGCCGGCGACGAGTTCGCCGGGATGGCCGAACGCATCATCGAGAACGCACGGGACCTTCGCGAGACCGGCGAGAAGTCCCGTGCGATCACGAGCGTGCTCGCGGATCAGCCGACCCGGGGCCGTGTCGATATCGCCGATGCGGCGCGGTCGGTCGTTGCCTCTGTCCGAGAGGACCGGCCCGAGGCGGCGCTGGCGGTGTCGGCCCCGGAGCGGGCGATGGCGGTCACGACACTCAAGATAGACGGAGCGGTCCGGGAGCTCGTCAGGAACGCAATCGAACACAGCGACCGGGAGACACCGACTGTCGAGGTTCGGGTCGAGACGGACGACGATGCCGTCACGGTGTGTGTCGTCGACGACGGCCCGGGGATGTCCGAGATGGACCGCGACGTGCTGCGACACGGTGCCGCAACGGACGACCTGTACCACGGCAGCGGGCTCGGCCTGTGGCTGGTGTACTGGACTGTCAGTCGGGCCGGCGGAACGGTCACCGTGGACAGCCTGGAGCCACGCGGGACCCGGGTGACCGTGCGGCTCCCGCGACACGGTGAGGCGTAGCGTGAGCGCCTACAGCACCCGGGTCCGGTAGCCCGCCGCGGCGGTCTCGTCGGTGACTCTGCCGGACTCCTCGGCGGCGTCGAGGAGGTCCGCGACGAACGACTTCGGGACCTCGACACCGATGAAATCGTCCCCCTCCCGGCCGGTCGTGAGTCGTGCCATCGTGCGTGCCGTGCCGTCGTCGTTGTAGATACTCCCGACCGTCTCGCCGTCACGGTGGAACCGGAGGGTGACGTCTGTCGGCTCCAGTTCGTCGAAGCTGACCTCGAACACCATCTGGTCGTCCTCGATACGCGCGAGCAGCAGTCCGTCGTGCTCCGTGATGACCGAATCCATGCCGGTGTTCGGGTCCTGACTCGCCTGTTCCTTTCGATGGTCGGCCACGTCACCGCGATACAGCACACCCGACTCCCGAGTGTGTATCACGGTCACGGGTCACGTGTCGTGCGCATACACGTGCGCAACGGTCTTATACCTGCACGACCCTTACGATTGATTATGGCAGGAGCTGAGCGCGCGGGAGACGAAACCACACCCACGTACAGCGAAGTCGACGTGTCAGTGCTCGTCATCGGGGCCGGCGGGGCCGGCGCCCGAGCGGCGATCGAGCTTGCCGAGCGCGGTGTCGACGACGTGCTGGTGCTTGGGAAGCGCGACCACGGCGACGCCCACACGACCTGGGCACGCGGTGGTATAAACGGGGCACTCGGGACACACGACCCCGAGGATAGCTGGGAGATTCACGCCGCCGATACACTCAACGAGGGCCACTTCGTCAACGACCCCGAGAAGGTCGAGACGGTCACGAAGCAGATGCCCGACCGGTTGCGCGAACTCGACGAGTGGGGGATGGACTTCTCCCGGACGGAGGACGGCGAACCCGACCAGCGCTTTTTCGGCGCACAGTCGTTTCGCCGGACCGCGTTCGCCGGTGACTACACCGGGGAGGCGCTGCTGAACACGCTCGTCGAGAAGGCACAGGAGCACGAGGTCCCATACCGGGAGAACGTGATGATAACGAAGCTGCTCTCGGACGGCGAGCGCAACCACGGTGCTGTCGGGTTCGACATGGACACCGGCGAGTTCACGCTGTTCAACACCGGGGCGGTCGTGCTCGCGGCCGGCGGTCACGCGGCGGTGTACAACAGACACACCTCCCGGGACGACGAGAACAACGGTGACGGGGCGGCGCTGGCGCTCGACGCCGGGGCCGAACTGATGGACATGGAGTTCGTCCAGTTCCACCCAACCGGGATGGCCGTCGACGAGGACGACCCGGAGTGGGAGCCCTGGAGCGGCCGGCTGGTCACAGAGGCCGTCCGCGGAGAGGGTGGTCGCCTGTTCAACGCCGAGGGCGAACGGTTCATGGAGCGGTACTCGCCCGACCAGATGGAACTCGACGCGCGTGATATCGTCGCCCGCGCGATCGCGAAGGAGATTGCGGAGGGTCGCGGGACCGAGAACGGCGGCGTCTACTTGGACATCTCCCACCGCGAGCAGGAGTTCATACAGGAGCGGCTCCCCCGGATGTACGAGCGGTTCTCGGAGCTCGGCGTCGACATGGCCGAGGAGGCGGTCGAGGTGGCACCCACCTCCCACTACGGGATGGGTGGTGTTCGCGTCGACAGGAACGGCGAGACGAGCGTCGACAACCTGTTCGCCATCGGCGAGACGATGGCTGGGGTCCACGGTGCGAACCGCCTCGGCGGGAACTCGCTGGCCGAGACGGTCGCCTACGGTGCCGTGACCGGTGCGGCCGTCGCGGAGCGCATCGAGGGTCCGGGCACGATACCCGAGGACACCCACACGTCGGTCGCCGAGCCACATCTCCGCGGGCTCGAGGACACCGTCAACCGCGACGGCGAGTACGAGCCCGAGGCGCTCATGACAGAGCTGCGAGACCTGATGTGGGAACACGCGGGTATCCTCCGGGAGGAGTCCTCGCTCCGGGCGGGACTGGACGCGCTCGACGACGTCCGCCGGAAAGCCAAGCAGATGCGTGTCGGCGACGCACAGAGCCGGTCGTTCGAGTTCGCCATCGACCTGGGGTTCATGCTGACGGTCTCGGAGGCCATCCTCCGAAGCGCGCTCGAACGCACCGAGTCACGCGGCGCTCACTACCGGACCGACCACACGGAGAAACACGACCGACTGCAGTGTAACATCTGCATCGAGCAGAGCGACCTCGGCGGGATGTCGCTGTCGACGGAGCCGGTTGACGAGCCGAGCGAGCCGGTGCGTGCGGCGCTGAACGAGGGTCACGAGCTCGATTACCACCAGCTCGAGTGAGCGGTCTCAGCTCTCGGTGTCGCTCTCGTCGACGCGGTCGATAACGTTCTCGCGCCCGATTCTGAGCTTCTCAATCTCGCCCTCGTCGGCCATATCCGAGAGAACACGCGAGGCCTTTGATGGCGACCAGTCCAGCTGGTCGGCCAGGTCTGACTGTCTCATCCGGCCACCCTCGGCCTCAAGCGCGGCGACGACCCTGTCCTCGTCGGTCGCCAGTTCGGGCACCTCCCCGGGGT
>CAZFMN010000018.1:0-8775 GCA_964520075.1 uncultured Halobacteriales archaeon
CGTCGGGTTCGACAGTCGTCGTGGCGGTACTGCTGTCCGCGGGTGCGTCGAGGGTGTGGTCGATGTCGCCCGCCGAGTCAGGTGCCGTGGGCGAAAAGGAGACAGTCTCTGCGCTCCCGGGGTCGAGTTCGATGTCGACCTCGAGTGTTCGCTCCGTCTCGGCGCCTGCCAGCGTGTACGTGAGCGTCACCGAACCCGGAGCCTCCCCGACGTTCGTAACTGTCGCCGTCACGGTCAGGGGTTCACCCGGAACCGCGGTTGCCGGCACGTCGAGGGGTCCGACCTCGAACACCGCCTCGGCCGCGGGTTCGACAGTCACCTCGGCAGTGTCTGTGGCCCCGTCGAACGCCGCCTCGATGGTGGCCGTTCCGGCGCTCGCACCGGTGACCGCGCTCCCGGTGACTGTCGCGACCCCGGGGTCGAGACTCTCCAGCGTCGCGGTGTCTGAGACCGCCGTCTCGCTCCCGTTCGAGAACGCCGCCGTTACCGTCGCCGCCGTCGTCTCGCCGGTCTCGATGGTTCCGTCGGCGAGTGCGAGCGTGATACCGACGAGTTCGGCGGTCTCCTCGGTCACGGTGAGTTCGACCGTGTCGGTCTCGGTGACGGTGCCGGCGGTGTACACAGCCTGTATGGTGGCCGTTCCGGCGCTCTCACCGGTGACCGCGCTCCCAGTGACCGTCGCAACCGCGGGGTCGAGACTCTCCACCGTCGCACCGTCGGTGACCTCCGTCTCGGTCCCGTTGGCGAAAGCAGCGGTCACCGTCGCGTCGGTGAGCGCGCCACCCGTGAGACTCGTCTCGGTCAGCGAGAGGGAGACGTTCACGAGCGCCGCCGTCTCCCTCTGGACGGTCACCGCGAGCGTGTCGGTCACCGTCGCCCCCTCGACGGTGTACTCGGCCCGGATATCGGCGGTCCCGGCCGCCTCACCGACGACTGTTCCGTTCGACACCGTCGCGACGTCCGTATCGAGGCTCTCGAGTTCGGCCACGTCGGTGACGTTGCGCTCGGTGCCGTTCTGGAAGGTGGCTGTCACCGTCGCCGCGGTGGTGTTGCCCACGTCGAGGCTCGTCTCGGCAAGCGAGAGTGACAGCCCTGCCGGGTCGGACGACCCGGCGAAGGTCTCTCCGGGGAACGTGAGATTCACCTCGACGACGTCGTCACTCTCCCCGAGCGCGAGCGTCTCGAACGCGGTCGGTCCGTCGACACCGTCGACGGTGAACACCACCTCCGCTCCGGCGCCGGTGTTGACAGCGAGCGTCTCGTCGAACGTTCCCGGGCCGCCGAACGCGCCCGCCTCCTCGACGGTGAGTGAGTCCTGTCTCTCGCCGTCGACCACGGCGTTGATTGTCGTTCCCGGCGGAATCTCGTTCCCCGCCTCGTCGACCGCGGTCCCGTAGATGTTAACCGGTTCTCCCGGGTCCTCCTGGGCGAGCGCACCCGGGACTGTCGCCCACAGCGACACCGCGACCAGCAGCGCGACCAGCACCGCGCACGACCCGGAGCGCCCGGTGACTACCGTCCGTCGGGTCCTGCCTGGCCGACACGTCACGCCAGGGTCAGGAACAGCGCCTGCACGTCGAAGATGTTCACCTCGCCGTCCGCGCTCCCGTCGAAGTTGAACGCTTCTGGGTTGTTCTGCACAACCGGCGTCTGGAAGTTGGTGAAGAACGACTGCACGTCGAAGATATTGAACTCGCCGTCACCGGTGACATCGTCGAGCAACCCGTCATCGGTCGTGTCGGTCGCGAACTCGCCGTTCCCGTTCGCGTCGATCTCGGCGAACGTGGCGACGGGGAACGTCAGGTCCACCTCGACGACCGGCCCGGCACTCCCGAGGTCGACGGTATCGAGCGCCGTCGTGCCGTCCGGACTCCCGACGGCGAACGTCACCTCCGTGCTCCCGTTGACAGCCAGTTTGTCGTCGAACGTTCCCGAGCCACCGAACTGCCCGCTCGCGTCGGCGGTGAGACTGTCCTCCACCTCACCGTCGACGATGGCGTAGATGCTGGTTCCCGAGTCGATACTGTTTCCGAGTTCGTCGGTTGCGCTCCCGTAGATGTTGACCGGTTCGCTCGGTTCGCCGTCCTGTGCGGTGACCGCGCCGATGCCCGCGACGCCCACGAGCGCAACCACGAGCGCGAACACCGCGACACCGGCCAGGTGTCGCCCGTTCACCGCGCGACCCGTGTCCGGGTCAGACGCCGTCATCGTGTCTCTCCTCCACGGGTGCGCGCTGTCGACTCTCTCCGGGACTGTACATCGGTGATACGCTGGTGCTGGCCTGTGTGCATACTCAGTCGTCTCGTACGTGCACTCCCCACTCACATAAAAACTGCGAGGACTGCCTGTCAGGCCCGCGTCCGTCCCGGTGAACTGCTCCGGGGTCGACCGTGACTGTATCGACGGCTGACAGCTCGTGTCACCGGAGACCGCCTCCGACGGGGTCGAACGCGACAGTGAGTTCGTAGGCCCGGATGTCGCGCTCGGTGTCATCGGTCGACGCGACGGCGGGATTCATTGTCACACCCGCTCCGCCGTCCGTCGCCTCCTCGCTCAGACTCCCGACCGCCTGGTTCACACCCCCCAGCAACGGCGTCGTCTCGCTGTCGCTCCGGGTGAGAGTGCCGTGCTCGAACTCGCCGGCCTCCTCCGGCGGGTCCACGGTCAGACCGACCGTGACTCCCCGGGGGCGAGTCTGGGCGTCGACTCCGCGACAGCCTCCACCGCGGGGTCGTCGACGTTGCCGACCGGGTCGAGCGCGAACAGCACGTCCTGTGTGCCCGCGGTGTTCTCGATAGTCGCGTCGACAGTCACCGTCCCGTTCACCCCGACCCGCCCGGGGGTCTCCGGCCCGGACAGCGTGAACTGGGCGCTGTCCCAGGAGACGGTCCGCGTCGTCTCGTCGTCGTCTGTCGCCAGTCTGATGTCGAACGCCGTCGTGTTCTCCACCTCGTACGTGGTCGTGACCGTCGCGCTCGACCCCGGGGTCAGTTCCAGGCCGGTCCGGTCGACCCGCTCGAACCCGCCGGTCGCGTTCTCGACGAGCAGGTCGAGAAACTGCGTGTCGGTGGCGTTGCCCGTGTTCGTGACCGTGGCCGACACCTCGAGGACACCGCCGGCACCCGTCGCGGTCGTGTTCGTGTCGACACCGGTGACCTGGAACTGTGACGCACCGAGACCGAGCACGTCCGCACGGGCCGCGCTGTCGTATGTCGGCGAGAACACCGCCCGCACGGGGGTATCACCACCTGCGAACAGCCAGTAGCCCTCGTAGGCACCGACTGTCGCGCTCGGGGCGAGCGTCTCACTGAAGTCGGCGGCGAATATCTCGTACCCGGCCGCGTCGACGCCCACGAGGTCCTCCTGGACCGTTGTCTCACCCTGACTCGAGATGTCGAAGTTCGACCCCAGGAAGTTCCAGCCCGGGCCGAGCGTCACCTGACCGGGCGTCGGCGGGTCGTCGGTCTCGAACGCGAGTCCGAGTCGGGCGTCGTCGCTCTCCGCGGCGACGTACACCGCCCGACTGAGCGCCGTTCCCGTGTCGAACGCCGGGTCGGTGACCGCCTCGTAGGTGCCCGCCCGTGCGTCCCAGACGTTGAGTGCGGACACATCCTCGGCAACGAGGTCCGCACGCTGTGGAACCGACCGCAGACTGTACCCCGCGTCCAGACCGAGCACCTCGTGGACCACGTCGACTGTCACGGCCGCGGGCGTGTCGAACCCGTGGAGCCTCACCGCGGCATCCTCCCGCGGGGGGGTATCGAGCACCGCCGGGTCGAACGCCGCGGTGAGTGACCCGCCCGTGACCGTCCCCGTCGTCACGGGTTCACCCGCGACGGTGACTGTCACCTGCTCGCCGTCGACAGGGGTGCCGTCGGCGTCGGCGATACCACTCGCCGCGACTGTCACCGTCCGCTCGTCGGCGACGGCCCCGACGAACGCGGCGTCGACCGCTATACTCTCGACTGTCCCGTTCTGTGTCGGCGTGCCCCCCGCTTCGCTCCCGACGCTCCCCCCGCCCGTGGCCGTGTCGGGGGCGGGGAGTGCCGTTGCCCCACCCAGTGCGAGCACAGTCACCACCAGCGCCAGCAGGAGACCCACACCACCGCTCCGGACTGTCATGCGTCACCCTCCACCGGAGTTGTCCGGTGCCGGCCGCGTGACCGCACACCCCGTGGTCCCCGACGCTCCGGCGTCGACCCCGCCCCGTGCGAGTCACCGTCCGGGTGGGTGCCCTCCCCGGATGCCGTACCCGGACCGTCGATGATAGCTCCTGCCATTGGTCGATATCCTGAATGCATCCGGCGCGCTCACTTGTACGTACTGGCTCGAACGTCCCGACAGCGACACCCCGGGCGCACAGGTGGGTGCGAACGCGGCCGGCAGGAGTGTGACTGGCCGGGACATCGCCTGTCGAGCGCCCGAGCACGAGGGGCCGGTCGGGGCACGACAGTTCGGGCACTCATCAGAACGTCGACAGTTCGCCGTCGATGACCCGGCGGGTGATATCGGTCACGCCGGCGAGTTCGGCGTCGACGAGGGTCTCGATGTCCTCACGAACCTCCGCGAGCGCGACGCTGTCCTCGGTAGCGACGGAGATATCCGCGACGTGGGGGTAGTCGATGGGCTGGCCGATCTGGCTGAGCAGGCGCACGTGCAACTGTCGGACACCGTCGACCTCGTCGGCGACAGACGCGGCGATCTCTGTGCTCAGGAGATTGTAGATTTTGCCGATGTGGTTGACGGGGTTCTTGCCGCTCGTGGCCTCCAGACTCATCGTCCGGTTGGGGGTGATGAGCCCGTTCGCGCGGTTGCCCCGGCCGACTGAGCCGTCGTCGCCGTGTTCGGCGCTCGTGCCGGTCGTCGTGAGATAGATCGACCCCGTCTCGTAGTCGTCGGCGGTGTTGACGTGGACGGTCACCTCGCGGTCGGTCTGCTCGCGGGCCAGGTCGGTCACGTACTCCCTGACACCGGCGACGGCATCGCGGTACGCCTCCATCCCGTCGACGTACCGGTCGACCATCGCGGCGGCGACGGTCACGTCGATGTGGTCCCCCTCCCGCTTGCCCATCACCTTTATATCCTCACCGATTTCGGGGTGGTCGGCCCCGTAGCTCCCGTTGAGCCGGGTCTCGGTCTCGGAGACGATGCGCTCGGTCTCCGACAGCGGCGCGTGACCCACCCCGTAGCTGGTGTCGTTCGCCATCGGCACGGCGCCGTCCTCGCCGAAGACGTTCACCAGGTCACCGCTCCCCTCACCCAGGCGGACGTCGACGACAATATCGGAGCCGATATCGAGATGCGGGAACTGCTCGTCGAGATACTCCCGTGCGGTCCGGAGTGCGACCGTCTCGGCCGGTAGCGACTCGCCCTGGTAGCGTTTCGTCGCCCGGCCCACCACCAGCAGGTAGATCGGTTCGAGCATCTCGCCGCCGCCGAACGCCGGTGCCGCCCGCCCGGCAGCGAGCTGTGTCTCGTCCGTGTTGTAGTGCAGCGGCGTGCCGACCCTGTCGAGGTACATCTGACCGAGTTCGCGCGACACCGCCTCCGCGACCCCGTCACAGACCGAGTCGGGATGTCCCAGCCCCTTTCGCTCGACGATCTCTATCTCCTGATCCTCGACTGTCAGCCCGCTCGTCGGGTGAACCCGCACGTTCCGGTCGCTCATTGCTCGCCCGTTCGGCACCACCCGGTCTATAATTTTCGGAACGCATACTCGAACCGGCCCTGAGGAGTCACGGGCATACGCCGACACCGACGGCCACGACGTGTCGCGACGAGCGGCGACGGCCGCGGTTCGGGCGGTCCGGGGGGACGACTGCTGTGAGCGACAGACATACCTGTCCCTGGGGTAACTCACGAACATGGACACCGGTGTCGTGCTGTTGAACCTCGGCGAACCGGCCACGCCGGAGCGCGAGGCGGCCGTCGACTCCCTCGAGCGCATCTTCCAGGTGAACGCCGACCTCGAGTCGGCGGACTCGGAGGAGACGGCTCGCGAACTCGCGAAGCGACTCGCCGACCGGACCGCCGGGGTCGACACACCGGTCGTGACCGAACGACCCGCCGCCGACGACTGACCGATGACAGGAGCACAGCTCTCACACATCGCGGTCTATCCGGTGAAGGCGCTCGACCCGGTTGCGCCGGAGCAGGTCGGAATCACCGATATCGGCGGTCTCGACAACGACCGCGCCTGCGCTATCGTCACGGCAGATGGTGAGTATCTGAACGGCAAGCGTACAGACGCTGTCCACCGCATCCGGGCCGATATCGACCCCGAACGGAAGCGACTCGCGCTCGATACCGGCGAGTCGGTGACGGCCGGCGAGTCCGACGCCTTCCACCTCGACGAGGACCGGGCGGCGGTCGAGTCGTGGCTGTCGGCGTTCTTCGGGGAGCCGGTGACCCTCGAGACCGACAGGGGCGGGTCACTGACCGACGGGGTCATCTACGGCGACGAGGACCGGACGGGACCGACGCTAGTGAGTGCGGCGACACTCCGCGAGTTGGCCTCCTGGTACGACGACATCGACGCCGACGAGATGCGCCTGCGTCTGCGCCCGAACCTCGTCGTCTCGGGGGTCCCGCCGTTCTGGGAGGACAGACTGGTCACCGACGGCGGCCGGACCGTCCAGGTCGGCGACGTGCAACTCGAGGTGACACGTCCGGTCCCGCGGTGTGTCGTGCCGACCCGGGACCCACACACCGGTGTGGCCGACGATGGGTTCCGCGAGACGTTCCTCGAACGGCGCGAGGCGACGCTCCCGGAGTGGGTCGACCGCGCGGCCTTCGACGGCAACCTGTTCAGCGTGACTGTCGGCACGCGCGTGCCCGAGGAAGAACGCAACGGCCAACTCCGCGTCGGGGACGAGGTCCGGGTCGTCTGACCGGGGGTCTGTCGAACCGGAGCGACCGGACAGCACGACTGGCCGACCGGAGGGTCCTGCCGTGGGCGACCCGGTCAGACGACCAGTGTGGTGACACACAGTACGAGACAGACGAACCACACGTGCTCTTGTCCGCAGGTGTGTCCCTCGTGTATCCTCGGTTCGCAGGCGACACAACACGCAGATGATTCCTCACTACTCGGCGGCGACGTCGCCCTGTTTCTGGTCGTCAGACTGCTCGGCGGCGACGTCGCCTTGTTTTTGATCATCGGACTGCTCGGCGGCGACGTCACCCTGTGTTTCTGGTCGTCGGACTGCTCGGGGGCGCACACTGCATCGGGATGTGCGGGCCGCTGGTGACACGCTACAGGCGGAGCAGGCCGAGTGTGAGGGGTCTCCTCGCGCTGGGGTACTTCTCCTCGCCCACGGCCTGATGGCGCTCGACTACCAGATTCCGCACCCGCGGCTACCGTTCTGTGACCCGGGATGTCGACCGGTGGAGGCTGCGGAGAGGAGCCGTCGCGGTCACGCGACACTGTCGGGGGTCTCGTCGTCCTCGACGTCGCGTTTCATCGACTCGCGGCGGGACTTCGCGTCCCGACCGGTGCCGGCCCGCAAGAACTCGTTTTTCGCGCTGACGGCCTCCTCGGCGGCGTCGAACTGCCCCTCGGCGATGACCTCCTCCGCGGGCCGCTCCTCGATATCGAGCGCGAGCTTGTCCTTCTTGCTGCTGTACTCGACTGCCCCCGCGGTCACACGCTCGAACACCGGGTTCCGTGGCTCCTCGACGACCAGCAACTCGCCTTTCTTGTAGCTCTCGCTGTCGGTGACCGCGCCGAAGCACAGTTCGACGAGGTCCGCCACATCCTCGATGTCGTCGATATCCTCGATACCCTCGACGCTGTCGGTGTCCACACCGGTGATGTACTCGTACTCGTGTTCCGCCTCGTCGAAGTCGATACTCTCGATACGCTCGTCGAGATACTCGCCTCGTCCCATCTTGTACTCTCGCATGGGTACGGGTTCGCAAGTTGTCGGTTTACGTTTTGTGCTCGGTGTCGCCTGCCGACTCGTCGGACACGTCGGCCGCCGAGCGGTCACTCGGAGCGGTGTTCGAGCGCGGCGCGGTGACACTCGGGACAGAAATCACCCTCGCGGAGCGAGGAGGCGAACTCGACGAGCGTGGTGAACTCACACTCCGGACAGTAGAACTCCCCCTCGGGGACGGTGTGTCCGGCCGTCGACCTGGTGGCTGGCTCCGGCGGCGTGTCGGAGTCGTCGGTGTCGACCTCAGGTTGCCAGTCCTCGGCACCGGCGGTGTCGTCGCCGTCCCCGCCCTCGGGTCCCGGCCACTCTGTCGGGCGGCGCTCCTCGCCGTTCTCGTCGATTATGAACGCGTCGTTCTTCCGGGAGACCAGGGGGTCGTCCGTGCCAGTGCCGCTGTTCTCCCGGGACCGGGTGTCCGCGGTGTCTGCTGTGCCAGTCTCACCGGCGGGACCGGGACCCGCGACCTCCGAACGACCGGACCGGGACCCGGGAGACTGGTCGGTGTCGGACGGTTCGGCGTCACCGTCTGTCCCGCCCTGACTGACAGCCTCCGCCCCGGTCGCCGCGCTGTTTCGGGTGGTGCCCTCGCTACCGCGCGGCGTGTCACCCCGACCGGTGTCACGGGTGCTGATCTGTTTTATCTGCTCCTCGCGTCGACCCGCTGTCGACTGCCCGTCCTGCCGGCCCGTTTCCGCCCCGACCCCGCCTCGTGCTGTGCCGTCCTCCTGCCCGGTGTCGGTCCCGTCTCGCTGGCCCGCATCGGTTCTATCCCGCCGTACCGTATCGGTCCCGTCTCGCGGGGGAGTGTCGGTCTCCGCTCGCTGGCCCGCATCGGTTC
>CAZFMN010000018.1:8875-19338 GCA_964520075.1 uncultured Halobacteriales archaeon
TCCGTCCGCCGGCCCTGTCTCGGTCCCGTCTCGCCGGTCGGCGTCTGCATCCACGCCCGCGGTCGCATCGGCGGTCTGGAGCGTCGTCACCTCGGTCGCCTCGGAGACGACGAGTGTCTCGCCACACCGCGTACAGGCCTTTACCTCACGGGTCGTTTCCACGAGTTCGGTGCCGTTCTCCTCCCGGTCGCGCCGGCGCTCCGTGTCACCGTAGTTGTGACCGAAGAGTGAACACTTGAGACTCATTGGTTCAATATCCCGGCGTGTCAATGATAAGCGTACTGGCTGGGCGACCGCACGGGCACCGAGGTCGAGCGGCGCGGTCGCCGACCCCCGGGACCACACGACACAGACCGCGTGGTCGGCTACAGCATCCGCTCGGCCCAGTTGAGCGCTCGCGTGAGCTGGTTCCGCGGCGGCGAGCAGGTCTGTGCCCGGCAGGCGTAGACGGTCGGCTCGTCGTTTTTCAGCTCTCTGTCGGCCCAGACGGCCGGCTCCGTGTCGAGTCCGAGAGTGTCGAGCCACGCCGTCCGGGTCTCGGCCGTGACCGGTCGCCAGAACAGCGCGTACGGGTCGAGATGCCGGTCGGCGAGCGTGTCGTACCAGTCCTCGGGCGGGTCCTCGGCCACCATCGTCAGCTCCAGCACCCCGCGGGAGACGGTGTCGGCGGCCAGTGTCAGCGACGCGTGCTGGAGCGGGTTCGACTCGATGCGACTCCCGTGGGTCTCAACTATCTGTGCCGCCATCTCCGCGAACTCGCGGTCGGGTCTGAACGGGTCGAGTGCGTCGAGCAGCTCCGCGGCGACGCCGATACTCGCGGGTGTGGACTGGTCTGTCAGCTCCTGTGGCCGCGCGATGAGTGACTCACCGTCGGCGGGTGTGAAATACAGCGTCCCGGCCTCAGCGTCCCAGAACTCCCGCTCGATCGCCTCGGCCAGGTCGAGTGCAAAGGACAGATGCTCCGGGTCACGTGTCGCCCCGAACAGGTCGAGTGCGCTGCGGGCCAGAAAGGCGTAGTCCTCGAGGTAGCCGTCTATCTTCACCACACCGTCGGAGTACCGCCGGCTGAGGCTGGTGCCGTCCCACAGTTCGTCGCGGACGAACTCGAGTGCCGCCGCCGCCGGGTCGGTGTAGGACCGGTCGAGCACGAGCGCCGCCTCGGCGAACGCGGAGATCATCAGCCCGTTCCAGCCAGCGAGCACCTTCTCGTCCCGCGGGGGCCGCGGGCGCTGTTCGCGTGCCGCGAGCAACTCCTCGCGGGCCGTCGCGAGCAGGTCTGTCACCTCGGCGTAGGACTCCTCGCGGTCTGCCGACACCCCCGCCGGCGGCCGTGACCGCGTGAGGACGGTGCGGCCCTCGAAGTTACCCGTCTCCGTGACGCCGTACCGGTCACAGAACACCGCCGCCGCGGCCTCGTCGTCGAGGGCGTCGTGGACCTGCTCGGGCGTCCAGAGGTAGAACGCCCCCTCGGTCTGTTCACCCTCCCACTCGCTCTGGGCACCGAGCGTGCTGAAGAACCCCCCCTCGGGGTGGGTGAGTTCGCGCTCGACGAACGCGAGTGTCTCCCTGACCACCTCGGCGTAGCGGTCGTCGCCGGTGACGCGATAGCCCGCGAGATACGCCCGCGGCAACTGGGCGTTGTCGTAGAGCATCTTCTCGAAGTGTGGCACCGTCCAGTCACGGTCGGTCGCGTAGCGGTGGAACCCGCCGCCGACGTGGTCGTACATACCACCGTCCGCCATCGCGTCGAGTGTCTCGACCAGCACCGCCTCGAACGCGTCACGCCCCGTCTCCCCGTGGGCCCGCGCGAGCAACTGCAGACGACCCGTCTGCGGGAACTTCGGCCCACTCCCCCAGCCACCCTCCTGGCGGTCGGCCGACCGGACCGCCGCCTCGGCCGCCGTCTCGAGGACCCCCTCGTCCAGGTCACCGGCGCTGTCGGGCACCTCCTCGAGTTCACCCTCGACCATCGCCGTCCACTGTGCGGCGCGGCTCTCCATTTTCTCGCGCTCCTCGGGGTCGTTCCAGGCCGCCGCGATGTCCTCCAGCAGGTCGAGAAAGCCGGGCATCCCGCGGCGTGGCTCCGGCGGAAAGTAGGTCCCGACCTGGAACGGCTCCCCCGCCGGGGTGAGCCACGCCGACAGCGGCCAGCCACCCCGGCCGCTGACGCGCTGGCAGACCGTCTGGTAGATGCTGTCGATGTCGGGCCGCTCCTCGCGGTCGACCTTTATCGGGACGAACTCCTCGTTGAGCACCGCCGCGACCGCCTCGTCGTCGAAGCTCTCGTCTGCCATCACGTGACACCAGTGACAGGCGGCGTACCCCACCGACAGGAAGATGGGCTTGTCCTGCTCGCGGGCCGCCGCCAGGGTCTCTGCCTCCCAGGGCTGCCAGTTCACCGGGTTCTCGGCGTGGTCGCGCAGATACGGGCTCTCCTCCTCGTCGAGCCTGTTGCGCTCAAGTGTGGTTGTCATGTCGATAGGTACGCCCCGACGCCGCTAAAGCGTTCCACATCTCGGCTCGTCCGGCCCGCCTGTCACGGGGCACAGAGAGAGTGTCGGCCGACCGGGCCGACGAGCAGACTCTCGCCGTCTGGTTCAGAGAGTCGCTCGCCCTCGGAGGAGAGTCGACCGGGGGCACAGACCAGACCGGTCAGATGACCTCCTGGAGCGTGTCGGCGAGTTCGGGGTGCTCGTCGTGGGCGGTCTCGAGTCGCTGGGTTGCGGTGTCCTCGTCGACACCGAGGTCGTCGGCGATCCCCTCGGAGTCACGGCCGAACCCCTCGGCGAGCACGAACGCACGCACCACCTCGTCGGCCACCTCGGGGTGTCGTTCCTGCACCGCGTCGACGATCTCGTCCTCGTCGTAGCGATCGTAGATGGACTCGATGCGGGCGACGACGGTTTCCTCGTTCACCGACAGCTCCGTCGCAATCTCGGGCGGGTCGAGTTCGAACCCCTCGAACAGGAGCAACACCGTCGCGCCGCGCTCGTCGAGTCCGGAGTTCCCGGCGAGTGTCGTTGCGAGTTCGTCGAGTTCGACGGATTCACTCGCCGACCGGATCCGTCCGAGCTGTGAGCCGGGGAGATCGTCGAGGTGGACCAGACCGGGTTCGACCTCGTTGTCCCGGACCGGGCCCCAGTCGAGGACCTGCCGGCGCAACAGGACGAAGTCGCCGTCGAACCGCGCGAACACCTTCCCCGGTTCACCGATGGACTCGGCTGGTGTGCCGTAGCGTAACACCAGCCCGCCCCCGTCGGTCACCGCCCGCCGGTCGTCCGGTGTCCCCCGCGTCGTGGCCGTGCTGTCACTCATTGTTCCTGCTTCAAACGGGGGATACTTGTCGGTTGTGCCCCGCCGACCCGGTGCCCGGGTACACCCTCGACCGGCGGATGAGACCGCCAGCACAGACCGGGCCGGTCGAAGACGAGGCGGACCACCGGAAGGAGCAGGCCACCGGGCTCCGTGACGGGCCGTCGACGGGAGTCGCCGGCGCCCGAAGGCGCTATACGGGCGGGAGACGAACAGCCGTCGATGAGCAAACCGAGCCCCGAGGTCTACGAGGAAGGCCGGGGGATGGACGCCCACAACAGGGTGATGCGGGAGGTCCGTGCCCGGAACGACGAGAGCCACGACCCGCGGGAGCCGACGCGGGTCTGGCTCGACGAGGACAACACGCCCGACGGTGTCTACGACTCGCTGACTATCATCCTCAACACGGGTGGCTGTCGGTGGGCCCGCGCCGGCGGCTGCACGATGTGTGGTTACGTCGCCGAGAGCGTCGAGGGCGGCACCGTTCCCCACGAAGACCTGATGCGACAGGTCGAGCACTGTCTCGACCACGAGGCCGAACACGCCGGGGAGCCGGCGGGGCAGGTGAAGATCTACACCTCCGGCTCGTTTCTCGACGAGCGCGAGGTTCCGGCGGAGACCCGGCAGGCGATTGCGGAGACGTTCGCCGACCGCGACCGACTGGTCGTGGAGTCACTACCCGATTTCGTCACCCGCGAGCGACTCGCCGAGTTCACCGACCGCGGGGTCGCGACGGACGTGGCGGTGGGTCTGGAGACCGCAACCGACCGTGTCCGGCACGACTGCGTGAACAAGTACTTCGATTTTGCCGACTTCGAGGACGCCGCGGCCGAGGCGCGCCAGGCCGGTGCCGGGGTGAAGGCGTACCTGCTATTGAAACCGCCGTTCCTCTCGGAGGGGGAGGCAATCGCCGACATGGAACAGTCGGTGCGGCGGTGCGGGGCCGTGGCCGGTGTCCACACGGTGTCGATGAACCCGACGAACGTCCAGCAGTACACGATGGTCGAGGAGCTGTACCAGGCCGGCGGCTACCGGCCGCCGTGGCTCTGGAGTGTCGCCGAGGTGCTCGAATCGACCGCAGACGAGGACGTGCTCGTCGTCTCGGACCCCGTTGGAGCCGGTAGCGACCGCGGCCCGCACAACTGTGGTGAGTGTGACGAGCGCGTCCAGCGAGCGATAAAGGACTTCGACCTGCGCCAGGACCCGTCGGTGTTCGAGCAGGTCGGCTGTGCCTGCGAGACCACCTGGGAGGCGGTCTGCGAGCGCGAACGGAGCTACTCGATGCCGCTCGCCCGGTGAGCGCGAGTGGTCCGATGGTGGCCGGGGTGCAGAGAGCCAGTAGATTGAAACGTCCGGCCCGAGAAGCTGTCACGAACGCACAGTGTCACTCGAGAGGTTCTTCGACAGAGCAACCGGCACGTCCCGGTCACTCGTGGTCGTGAACCGGACAGCGCCCGAGCCGCTCCAGCAGCTGCTCGACAGGATGTTCGCCGAGCAGCGTATCACCGTCGAGGAGCGGGTCAGCGACCAGTACGGCGAGGACACCGTGTTGCTGGTCGAGGAGGGGGAGGTGGTCGCAACGTCGCCACTCGAGGCGCTGGAGAACGCCATCCTGCTGGTGAACTCGGACCTGTTCCGCACCGGGGCGCGGGGACTGCAGGAGACGGAGCTCCCGGCGGTGATGGAGGGGCTCACGGACCACCTGTTCACGCTCCGGGGGTACCCGGAGTCGAGCACGGAGAAGCTCCTGCTCATCCTCGTCTCCCGGCGCATCGAACAGCTCGCGTACAGCTACGGGGCCGGGACGCTCCGGAGCTCGTTCCAGCGGCTCTCCCGACTCGAGGACGAGCGGGGGACCCGCGAGGCGTACGACGCCGTCGCGGGAACAGCCGTCGACGTGCACATCTACGGCCAGCCGGACTGGGTGCCGTCGCCGAACTTCGGGGTCACGATGCACGGCGGCTACAAGGAGGATTTCCGCCGGTCGTGGTTCGTGCTGTACAACCCACCCCCCGGGAAGCGCGACCGCTACGACTCGGCGGTGCTCGTGGCCGTCGAACAGGACCCGGGTGTCTGGCGGGCGTTCTGGACCTACCGGCGCGAGGTGATCGAGGATGTCGGCGCGTACATCCGGCGGAACCTGTGAGCCCGCCTACCGCTCGGGGTCGGACTCCTCGACGGTTCCGAGCACCCACTCGACGTGCTCGTCGAGGCGCGCGCGCCCGGCATCGGTGAGGGTGTAGACGTCGTGGATACCCTCGGCACGGGTCTCGAGGAACCCGTTCCGTTCGAGCGCGTCGAGCGCGCCGTAGAACGACTCGGGGTCGATACGCTCGTCGTAGTGGTCCTCGAGTCGCGTCTTCAGCGCCTGTGCCTGCAGTTCGTCCCCGGCGAGCAACACACAGATGTCGCGTCGCCGGCCGCTGCGGAGAAAGCGGCTCATCTCACCGGCCCAGCTCCTCGTGTGCACCGGCGAGATGACGCGAGCAGAACGCCGCCACCAGCGAGAGCTCACCCGCGAGCGCGCCGGCCGCGACAACCTCCGCGAGCGCGTCGGCGTTGCTGCCCGGCGGGTCGCCGCCGCCACCGAGACCGAGCAGGTCGAGCGCCGCCGACTGCGTCGCCAGGTCGGTTCCGCCGCCGACCGTGCCGAGTTCCAGCGAGGCGAACGAGACACTCGCGTACAGCCCCTCCTCGCGGACATCCATCGTCGTGATGGCGTTCGCACCCTCGACGACCTGTGCGGCATCCTGTCCGGTGGCGAGAAACACCGCCGCGACGGTGTTCGCGGCGTGTGCGTTGAACCCGAGACTGCCGGCCTTTGCCGACCCCACGAGGTTCTTGCGGGTGTTCCCCTCGGCCATCGCCTCGGGGGTCGTGTCGAGACGCTCCTCCACCAGCCCCCGGTCGAGCACGACGTCGGCGGTGACGGTCCGGCCCCGCCCCTCGACCGCGTTTATCGCCGCGGGTTTCTTGTCCGAACAGAGGTTGCCCGACAGCGCGACCAGCTCCGCCGGTGTCTCCGTCTCGAGGAGGTCCGCGGCCGCCCGGGTCGCGATGGTGGCCATGTTCATACCCATCGCGTCCTTCGTGTCGTAGACGAACCGCAGGAAGACGCTGTCACCGACGACGTACGGGTCGACCGCGAGCAGTTCGCCGTGGCTCGTGGTCGACTCGGCCGTCTCGCGGAGCCTGTCCGTGTTGTCCGCCACCCACTCGGTGACGCGCCCGGCCTCGGCGACCCCGTCGACCCGGAACACCGGGGCACGGGTCATCCCGGAGTCGGTGACGCGGGCGGTCGCGCCGCCGGCACGCTCGATCGTCGAGAGGCCGCGGTTGACACTGGCGACGAGCGCGCCCTCTGTCGTGGCGAGTGGCAGGTAGTACTCGCCTGTGGCGGCACCACCGTCGACGGTGACCGGGCCGGCGACACCCAGCGGGAGCTGTGCCCCCCCGAGGAGGTTCTCGACGTTCGATTCGGCGGCCTGTCCGGCCGAGAACCCGAACGCGCCGAGCGCGTCGAGGTCGGCACCGGTCTCGGTTGCGAGAAACGACCGGCGCGCCGCGGCGGCAGTTCGGGCGTCGGCGTGGTCCTCGAGTTCGTGGAGCCGCAGGTCGCCGGCGCGCACGCGGCCGGCGAGGTCGGCTGGGTCTGTCATGCCTGCCGCTTGCCCCCGCACCCTCTAAATGCTACCGGGGTCGTGTCGAGCACGACAGGCCCGACAGGCGGGTCGAACCCACGGCAGGAGCTGAACAGGCCGGAGCGCCGGGTGGCTACCGGTCGGCGAGCGCCCCGGCGAGCATCCCCGCCGTCTGTCCGGCACCGACGAGCGCGAGCGCGGTCAGTTCGACCCCGCCACCGGGGTCCGCGCCGAGCGCGGCAACGTACACAGCGGCGCCGAGCACGGAGAGTCCACCGCCGGCGTAGTAGACCAGCCCGGACCCGGGCATCTCCCGCCCGGTGTAAACCAGCCCCGCCGCGGGCAACAGCATCCAGCCGACGAGACTGGTTCCGAGCAGGGCCTCCTCCCCGGGGGCCTCCAGGAAGCCGGCCACCCCCGCGAGCGTCACCACGAGACCGACGGCGAGCACGAGTCGCCAGGCGCGAAGCGCGCCCGTCGACATCGCGGACCAGCCCGTCACGGCGAAGAACGCGATGAACCCGGCCATCACCACGTGCGCGATGAGGATGCCGTCGGTGCCGAGCACGCCGGCGTGGACAGCCCCCGTCGCCAGCCACGCTCCCGGCACCAGCGCGGCCGGCGCCAGGTCACGCGCCTCCCAGAGCACACTCACAGTCCGGTTGGACAGCCGACGAAGGTGGTGTCCATCCCCCAGCCGTCGGCCAGGTCCGCAATCGCCCGGACACCGAAGGTCTCTGTGGCGTAGTGACCCGCCAGCACCACGTGGATGCCGTGTTCGCGGGCCTCGTGGTAGGCCTGCTGTTTGCCCTCGCCGGTGATCAGGACATCCGCCCCGGCGGCGACGGCCTCGTCGACGAACCCGGTCCCCGAACCGGTGACGATGGCCACGTCGAGCACCGGGTCCGGGCCGAAGTTGAGCACCCGTATCTCGTGGCCGCCGGTGTCGAGGTGTGGCTGGATGGTCCGCACGACCGTCTCTATCGAGAGCGGGTCCGGCAGTGTCCCCCTCTGACCGACGTACTTCCCACCGTGGTCGCCGAACGCGTCCCGCCCCTCCAGGTCGAGCATGTCCGCGATGTGGGCGGCGTTACCGAGCGTCGCGTGCCCGTCGAGTGGCAGGTGTGCGGCGTACAGCGAGAGCTCACCGTCGAACAGCGCCGCGACACGGTCGTACTGGCGGCCGGTGAGTCGCTCCGTCTCCCCCCAGAAGATGCCGTGATGTGTCACCAGCAGGTCCGCGCCGGCCGCCGCGGCCCGCTCGGCTGTCTCGACGGCAGCGTCCACCGCCACCGCGACGTGTTCGATTTCGCGCTCGCCCGACCCGACCTGCAGACCGTTCGCGCTCGGGTCTACGTCGGCGTACGCGGCGGTGTCGAGCTCCTCGTCGAGCCTGTTACAGAGTTCCTGACACTGCATGTATCGAGTGTCGACCCGCGGTAACCTATGTGTTTTCCCCCGTCTCTTCCCAGGCGACTCCGATGACCCCCCGTCCGCCGACCCGTCGACCCGGCGTTCGGGAGCGACACACCGACAGCCCGGCCCCGCGTCGGTGACTCCAGCGATACGTACCAGATTCCGTATGACACGCGACTCCGCCGCGAGAGCAACGGTCACGGTATCCAGAAACGGGCGCTCACCGGGTGTGAACCGCTCGCAAGAGCCATATCGTCCGACATCGACAGAAGCGGATTTCAGTAACCCGCGTTACAGAAACGTCCTTCAGATTACACTTATGAGGGTACAGCCCCTATCTGTAGATACAATGTACGAGGGACGCGCGCAGACCCTGCACACGGACAGCACGAACAGTCACAGAGAGAACTACTCGGCAGGTGGCATCCTGGCGTATCTGCTGGCGGCACCCGCACTGATTGCGGTGCTGAGTGCACCGGCTATCGCCTTCGGTGTGGTGGTCGGTGCGGTCGGACTGGCGCTCGGCAGACGCGTCGTACGCAGATTCCGACAGAGAGGGAGCGGGGAGGAGCTCCCCGCACCCGACCCGGAGGGCCGCCCGGCGTGAGCAGGCGCTGACCCCGGTGCAATCGAGCACCAGTCGTATCACACGGATGGATGACTCTCTGTTCGACCTCTTTCGACAACATCGATACCGGGCCACCGCCCGGTGTGGAGCTACAACGGGACCCTCTCACCGGTGTCACACCACCAGACGGGTCCCCACGGCACGCAGAGAGCAGTGTGAGCTCTGAACACACAGCTGACTGACACCGCGTGTACCCACATCCCGGAGCACAACCGACAGGAGATACCACCGTCCCGGTCCCGTTCTGTCGCGGGAGGGGTCCGGTATCTCCGCTCGGGAACAACCGCTGTCGAGACCGAACGGGAACATCTAAACTCACAGGCTCGCATCTCGCCTGTATGGAGACGTCCCATCGGATCTTCGTGGGCGATTCCCGGGAGATGTCCGACCTCGGAGAGAGCGAGGTCGAACTCGTGGTCACCTCACCTCCGTACCCGATGGTGGAGATGTGGGACGACCTGTTCGTGACGTTGAACCCGGAGATAGGAACTGCCCTCGAGGCCGGGAACGGGCAGGAGGCGTTCGAGCGGATGTGTGCCGAACTGGAGACGGTCTGGGCGGAGATAGACCGCGTGCTCGTCGACGGCGGAATCGCCTGTGTCAACGTCGGTGACGCGACGCGGAAGGTGGACGACAGTTTCAGGGTGTACCCGACCCACGCCCGTGTCACCGACTCCTTCGAGGGGATGGGATTCGAGCCGTTGCCGGAGATTCTCTGGCGGAAACCGACCAACTCGGCGGCGAAGTTCATGGGCTCGGGGATGCTCCCGCCGAACGCCTACGCCACACTCGAACACGAGTATCTCCTGATATTCCGCAACGGGACAGAGAGCCGGACGTTCACCCCGGGGTCCGACAGACGGTACAGTTCGGCGTACTTCTGGGAGGAACGCAACGAGTGGTTCTCGGACGTCTGGACGGGGGTCACCGGACGGCTCCAGTCGCTGGACAGCGACGAGTTGCGGGAACGCTCCGGGGCCTACCCGTTCGAGATCCCGTACAGACTCATCAACATGTACAGCGTGTACGGGGACACGGTTCTGGACCCGTTCTGGGGCACCGGAACAACGTCGCTGGCAGCGATGGCCGCGGGTCGCAGCTCTGTCGGCTACGAGCTTCAGGCGGAGTTCACCGAACTGTTCGAGGAGCGCGCGACCGACATCGAGCGGCTCTCGCGGGACACCGTCGCCGAGCGACTCGACCGACACGCGGAGTTCGTCGACCAGCGGAGGGCGGACGGGCACACGTTCGGCTACGAGTCGGAGGTGTACGGCTTTCCCGTGACGACGAAACAGGAGCGACGACTCCGGCTGTACACGGCGACGGGGATCGAGGAACGGGAGAACGGGTACACCGTGTCACACAGCCCGTACTCCAGATAGTTACGTATGCCCGCGGAAACAGAAGATGGCAGGGAGATGGCAGGGAGATGGCAGGGAGATGGCAGGAGGAGAAAAAGAGGACGA
>CAZFMN010000018.1:19438-29379 GCA_964520075.1 uncultured Halobacteriales archaeon
AGAACAGGGGAGAGCCCACGAGAGCGAGGAGAACAGGGGAGAGCCCACGAGAGCGAGGAGAACAGGGGAGAGCCCACGAGAGCGCGGGGAACGCGGGGAGCGACAGCACAGGCAGGGAGGGAAAGCGGTTTTGTCCATCAGGCCCGAACAGTGTGTATGTTCACAGGTATCGTCGAGGAGACTGGCGAGGTGCGTGCCGTCGAGGAGAGCGCGGACGGCCGCCGACTGCGGATCGACACGAACATGCAGGGGTTCACGCGGGGACAGAGCATCAGCATCAGCGGTGCGTGTCTGACCGTCGAGGCGTACGACGGGGGCAGTTTCGAGGTGTTTCTCGCGAGCGAGACCGTCGACCGGACCTACCTCGGGGAGCTCGAACCGGGCGACCGGGTGAACGTCGAGCGGGCACTGCCGGCCGACGGCCGCCTCGACGGCCACTTCGTGCAGGGACACGTCGACGGCACGACCCAGATTACCACCATCCGACAGATCGACGAGGACTGGCGCTTCGGGTTCTCGCTCCCGCCGGCTCTCGCCCCGTACGTCGTCGAGAAGGGCTCTATCTCCGTCGACGGCATCAGCCTCACCGTCGCCGCACTCGCCGGTGACGAGTTCGAGGTGGCTATCATCCCCGAGACGTACGACCTGACCACCCTCTCGACGAAGTCGGTCGGCGACCCGGTCCACCTCGAGGTGGATGTCGTGGCGAAGTACGTCGAGTCGCTCGTCGAGGGCTACGACCCCGGTCCCGCCGACCGCTGACCGCTCACCCGGCGATACCCATCGTTCTTCGAAAACTAACCCTCAGCTTGAATACCGATTGCAGATGCCAAACAACGACCGTCCGGGCGTCCCCGAGTCCGAGCGGGACCGCGTCTTCGAGTCCGGTTACTCGACCGGCGCGGACGGTAACGGACTCGGGCTCTCGATTGTCGACCAGGTCGTGACCGCACACGGCTGGGAGATACGTGTCACGGAGGGAACAGAGGGGGGTGCCCGGTTCGAGGTCACCGGTGTCGAGACCAACTGACCCCGACACCCGGCGGGTGGGTCCCGAGAGGGTCGGGTCACTCGAAGGCGGCGATACCGGTCAGGTCGTTGCCGAGAATCAGCGTGTGGATGTCGTGAGTGCCCTCGTAGGTGTAGACGGTCTCCATGTTGGCCATGTGACGCATCGGGGAGTACTCGAGGGTGATACCGTTGCCGCCGAGCATCTCGCGGGCGATACGGGCCTGGTTGCGGGCCATCCGGACGTTGTTGCGCTTGGCCATCGACACCTGTTCGGGGCGGAGTTCGCCGGCCTGTTTCAGCTCGGCGAGCCGGTTGGCGAGCAGTTGGCCGAGCGTAATCTGTGTTGCCATCTCGGCGAGTTTCTCCTGCTGGAGCTGGAAGCGGGCGATTGGGCCGCCAAACTGGTCGCGGTCGCTCGCGTACGCGAGTGCCGTCTCGAAGCAGTCCCGTGCGGCACCGACCGCGCCCCAGGCGATGCCGTAGCGGGCCTGTGTCAGACAGGACAGCGGGCCCTTCATCCCCTCGACACCCGGCAGGACGTTCTCCTCGGGCACGTGGGCGTCGTCGAGGTGGAGCCGGCCGGAGCTCATCGCACGCATCGAGAGCTTGCCCTCGATGTGGGCGGTGGTCACGCCGTCGCGGTCGGTCTCAACGAGAAAGCCCCGGACCGGTCCGTCACCGCCCTCTGTTCGTGCCCAGACGACCGCGAGATCCGCGATGGGTGCGTTCGTGATCCACCGCTTCGAGCCGTTCAGCCGGTAGCCCTCGCCGTCGCGGGTGGCGCTGGTCTCCATCCCGGCGGGGTTCGAGCCGTGCTCCGGCTCGGTGAGACCGAAACAGCCGACCAGGTCACCGGTCGCCAGTTCCGGCAGGAACCGCTCGCGCTGTGACTCCGAGCCGAACCGGTGAATCGGGTAGATGACCAGCGCCCCCTGGACACTCGCCATCGAGCGCAGCCCGGAGTCACACGCCTCCAGCTCCTGCATCACGAGCCCGTAGGCGCGGTCGGTGGTCCCCGCCAGCCCGTAGCCGTCGAGATTCGGCGCGTAGAACCCCAGGTCGCCCATCTCCGGGATGCGCTCGACCGGGAACTGGCCCTCGCGGTAGCTTTCGACCATCTCCTCGCGGGCATCGTCGGCGAACTCGCGGGCGGTGTCGCGTGCCGTGCGCTCCTCACGGGTGAACTCCTCCTCGAGACCGAGATAATCGAGCATACCCTGCCGTGGGTGCCTGCGAACAATAGAGTTTGCCCTGCGCGCCTCTGCGAAGATGGTGCTCAGACGAAAGAATCTTATGTGAGAGTATCCATAGTAACAGTAACACAATGTTTGCGGAAGATAATCACATGTCGGACAGGCCACGCGGCCATCGGGGGTGTATGTAGGTGCAGCTAAAAGCCGTCCCGCTGGACGTGGTGTACGTGGGTGGTGAAAACAGAGCGGGGGCAGCGATACCGAAGCGGGGGCGTCTCCAGGTGTCGACCGTGAGCGAGGCGACGGACACCTGGCCAGACAGGGAGCGCGTGGACTGTCTGCTGGTCGACGCGGTCGGTGCAGACGGGGTCGTCGGGCAGGTCCGGGGAAAGTACCCGTCGACACCGATTGTCGCGTTCACCCCGGACAGTGCCGAGCGGGCACTCGAGGCGGGTGCGACCGATGTTGTCCGGTCGCGGCCGGGGGAGAGCCCAGACCAGCTCGTGGAACAGCGCGTCGAGAACGTCTGTGGCTCCGGGCTACCGGACGCGGCCAGCCAGGCGTACACGTACGAGGAACTGCTCTCGAATCTCGGCGAGAACCTCCGTGATGTCATCTGGGTCTACAACCTGCAGACGGAGCGGACGGAGTTCGTTAGTGCCGCGTACGAGGAGATCTGGGGCCGGTCGCGCGAGGAACTGTTCACCGAGGGTGTGGAGATGTTCTACGAGACAGTCCACCCCGAGGACCGCGAGCGCCTCCGGAGGGCCGTCTCGGGCGGGCGCGGCGAGTCAGGGAATCACGATATAACCTACCGGATACGTCGCCCCGACGGTGAGGTGCGGTGGATTCACGACCGGGCGTTCAGTGTCCGCGAGGACAGCGAGCGAAAGCGGATGGTCGGTATCGCGCGGGACGTCACGGAAGAAAAAGAGCGCGAGCGGGAGCTAGAGGAGTTCCAGGAGACACTCGATACCGTGCTCTCGAACGTTCCGATGGTGCACTTCGCGTTCGACGCGGACGGGGTGCTCACACGATCCGACGGGCAGGCGCTGGAGACGTTCGGTGCCGAGCCGGGGGACCTCGTCGGCGGGTCGGTGTTCGACGTGTTCGCACACCACCCGGAGATAGCGGCGCACTGCCGGCGCGCACTCGACGGTGAGGCGGTCACCGCGACCGTCGAACTCGGCGGCCGGTGGCTGGAGTCCCGGTACCAGCCGCTGTTCGAGGACGGGGAGCTGGTGCGGGTCGTCGGCCACGCGTACGACATCACGGACCGGATGGAGCGACAGCAACAGCTCGAACGACAGAACGACCTGTTCACGAAGGCCCAGGAGATCGCCGACGTCGGGGCCTGGGAGTACAATCTCGAAGGGCCGAACCTCTGGACCGAGAAGGTGTACGACATCTTCGGGGTGCCGACGGAAGCAACACCGACAGTCGATATGGTCGAGGAACACTACCATCCGGCCGACTGGCCGGCGGTGAGTGAGGCGCTCACGCGGGCAGTCAGCGAGGGTGAGCCGTTCGACATCGAGGCCAGGCTGTCGGGAGACGAGGATGGAGCGGGCAGAGACGGCACCAGGTGGGTCCACCTCCGTGGCGAGCCGCAGTCGGAGGCCGGCGAGGTCGTGAGACTTCGCGGGACCGTGCAGGATATCACCGAGCGCAAGAGACGCGAGCAGGAACGCGAGCGCGAACAGCGGTTCCTCGAACAGGTCCAGCAGGTGGGCGGGGTGGGTGGCTGGGAGTACGACTTCCGGACCGACGAGCTCCGGCCGACCGAGGCACTCGGTGACCTGCTCGGGCTGTCGACCGGGACAGAGCTGAACGCGGCCGACATGATACAGTGTCACCACCCCGAGGACAGGGAGCAGGCCGCAATGGCGGTGACACAGCTCTGGAAGACCGGCGAGCCGTTCGACATCGAGGTTCGGGTACTCGCCGGCGAGGGCGGGTCCCGGTGGGTGTACTCGCGGGCCGAACCGGTGTACGAGGACGGCGAGGTGGTGGCGATGCGGGGTGTCTCCCAGGACATCGACGACCGCAAAAAACGCGAACAGCGGCTCCAGGCCGAACGGGACCTCGTCGAGCGCATCCTCGAGGCGAGCCCTGTCGGCATCCTGGTACACGACGCCGACCTGCATGTCACCCGTGCGAACGAGCAGGCGGCAGCAATGATGGGTGTCCAGCCGGAGACACTCGAACAGCAGCGGTCGGCACCGGAGGGGCTGCAGATACTGTCGGCGGACGGGACAGCCCGGTCCGAGAGTGACATCGCGGTCGTGCGGGCGAAACAGACCGGCGAGCCGGTCCACGACGAGGAGTTCATCCTGGAGACGGCGGCGGGCGAGCAACGGACCGTCGTCGTCGACGCGGTGCCACTGTTCGATGACGGCGAGCTCTGGCGGGTCATCTCCGCGTTCGACGACGTGACCGAGCGCGTGGAGCGCGAGCGTCGGTTGCGGGGGCAACGCGACGAACTCGAGCGACTCGACCGCATCAACAGCATCATCCGTGACGTCGACGCGGCGCTCGTCGGCGCGGAGACACGGACGGCGGTCGAACAGGCCGTCTGTGACCAGCTCGCGGGCTCCGGCCGGTACGCGCAGGTGATGGTGTCACGAGACACCGGGGGGCGACTCGCGCCGCAGGCGGTCCGTGGGGAGGGGGCGGAGCTCTCGGGGGTTCCGGAACACTCGCTGACCCACCACGCGGCGGAGACAGGCGAGACGCAGGCGAGACAGACCGGTGACCGCGGCGGCTGGACGGTCGGTCAGACGCTCGCCGAGGACGGGGCACACTCGACGGCCGCGATTCCGCTCACCTACGAGGGGCAGCTCTACGGTGTGCTCACGGTGTGTGCGGCCCAGGAGGGGGCGTTCGACGAGCGCGAACTGGACGTGCTCGACGAACTCGGCGGCACGGTCGGGTACGCCGTTGCCGCGGTCGAGCGCCGCAAGCGCGAGGCGACGCTGAGAGCGCTGTACGAGGAGACAAAGAACCTGCTGACCGCGGAGAACCCACAGGAGGTCTGTGACTTCGTCGTCGACACCGCCGCGTCGGTGCTGGACCCGCCGGGTGTCGGTATCTTCCTGTTCGACGACGACGAGAACGTGCTGGACCTGGCGGCCGGAACAGAGCGACTCGAGGAGTTCTACGGTGACCTGCGGTCGTTCTCGCCCGGGCCGCCCGGTTCGCTCACCTGGCGGGCGTTCGTCGACGGAAGTGAGACGTTCGTCTCTGACGTCCACAGCACCGAGCATCTCGCGAACGTGGAGACCGAGGCCCGGAGCACGCTGTTCCTGCCGCTGGGTGAGCACGGTGTGTTCGTCGTCGCCACCGACGAGGAGGGGTCGTTCGGGGCGGCGAAGCGTCAGCTGATCAGACTGTTCGGGGAGACGACCGAGGCCGTCCTCGACCACGTCACAGACCGGGAGCAGTTGAGCGAGCGGGAGCGCCAGCTCGAGGAGCGGGCGGACCGGCTCGAACGACTCGAGTCGCTGCTGTCGCTGGTCGGCGGCATCGACGCCGCGGTCCAGCAGGCCGGCACCCGCGGGGAGGTGGAGCGGGAGGTCTGTGAACAGCTCGTCGACACCGGGCCGTACGCCTTCGCGTGGGTCGGGGAGGTCCCACCCGGTGGGAGCGCCATCGAGCCGCGAGCCTGGGCCGACGGCGAGCAGACAGAGCGGGCGTACCTGGACCTGGGGACGTTCGAACTGGACGGTGAAACCCCCGCTGCCCGGGCGGCCAGCACCGGCACACCGGTCTGTGTCCCGAACGTGACCGACCTGCTCCGGGAGGTCGACTGGGCGCAGGCCGCCGTCGAACACGGCTACCAGTCGGTGCTCGCGGTGCCGCTGGTAGACGGTGAGGCCACCGACGGCGTGCTCACAGTGTACGCGACAGAGCCGGACGCGTTCGACGGACTCGCCACGACGATATTCGAGCATCTCGGCGAACTCGTCCCGCGGGTGGGCAACAGACTCAGGCGGGACCGCACGGTGCTCGCCGACCGGGCGGTCGAACTCGAACTGTCGCTTCCGGAGGCCGACGCGTTCCCGAACGCCGTCGCGGAGCGGGTCGGAACGCCGGTCAACTGCCGGCGGGTGCGACCAGCGCCGGACGGCCGGACGACGCTCACGTTCGACCTCGCCCGGTCCTCGGTGGACGGGGTGCGGGAGGTGGAGTCTGAGTTCGTCACCGTCGAGTCGCTGGACGTGATCGAACAGTCCGACGATGCGGTGTTCCGGGCGACACTCGCCGGGTCGACCGTCGGGACGACCCTGCTCTCCTGTGGCGCCATCCCCGGGGAGGTGGTGGCCCGGGCCGACCGCACCACCACCACCGTCAGACTGCCACACGACGCCGATGTCCGTCGGTTCCTCGACCGTCTGGACGAGCACTACCCCGGTGTCGAACTCGTCTCACGGCGCGATATCGCCGGGCGCGCGGACACACAGGCCACGGCTCACCGCGCGTTCGCGGAGGACCTCACCGACCGCCAGCGCGAGGTGCTACGGACCGCCCACGAGCGCGGGTTCTTCGAGTCCCCCCGCGAGATAACCGGCGTCGAACTCGCAGACCACCTCGGCGTCTCGCAACCGACTGTCACACACCACCTCCGCGAGGCACAGAAACGGCTGTTCGATACGCTCCTGCAGAGCGTGTGAGTCCCGGTCCCGGTTTCGCGTGCTGGGTGCAGACCGAACGCGGGTCCCACGCAGACGGCACCGACGGGTATCGGCAGGTGTGTGGTCGGTCTCTCTCGGGGCACCCGGAGAGACCCGGCCCGAACCGACGCTGTGTCTGCCCGTCAGCGCGTGACCGGCACCCCCCGCCGGACGAGCGCAACCCCCGCGTACTGCTCGCCCCACTCGATGTAGCTCAGTGGTATCACGTGGTAACAGACGCAACGCTTATATACGAGGACCGGGTAGATGAGTGTAGAGGAACGAACAATGGCAGACTACACAAACCCCGTCGCGACGACGTTCGAGTTGCAGCGCCGTTCGATAGAGCAGAGCCAGGAGGCGCTCGAGCAGACGCTGACGTTCCCGACGCGTGTCGGTGACGCGGCAGTCGACAGCCTGGACAGTCAGGAGTCGGTCCAGCGCAACGTCGTGGAGTTCCAGCAGGACGCGATTCACAGCCTGCTCGACACTGTCGAGGAGACGTTCCCCGGCGTCGAGACCTCGACCGAGGATGTCCGGGATGTGGTCGACGACCAGTACGATTCGGTGCTCGAGGCCCACGCCGACCTGTTCGAGAGCCTCTCGACCAGTCTGGAGGAGGGTATCGAGGCGTACGACGACCTGAGCGAGGAGACGGTCGAGGCGCTGGAGGAGGCCGTCGAGGACCTCGTCGATGCCCAGGAGGAACTCGAGGAGCAGTCCGTCGAGGCAACCGAACAGGTCGAGGAGCAGTTCGAGGAACTGCAGGCACAGGTCGAGGACGTCCAGGAGCAGATTCAGAGCGTCTCCGAGGACGCCGCCGCCGCTGTCGACAACTGAGCGGAACAGACCACGCAGCCCTCCTCTGGCGGACGGCACCAGATTCTCCCGGTTCTTTCAGCCGCCCACCGACGGGTCCGTTCGGGTCAGTTACCGCGACGTGGTCGGGACAGGATTAAGCCGCGGGAACCCCGAAACCCGGGGTATGTTCGACGCCGACGACCTGGCGGAGATACGGTCAGAGAAGGAGCGCTGGGAGGCAGAGACGCTGGACCCGGTGCTCGAGCGGTTCGGCGAGCGCGCGGACGAGTTCGAGACCGACACCGGCGGACAGCGCGTCGACCGACTGTACACCCCGGAGGACCTGCCCGAGGGTGGGTACGAGGGGACGCTCGGATTCCCCGGTGAACCGCCGTACACCCGCGGCGTGTACCCGACGATGTACCGCGGTCGACTGTGGACGATGCGCCAGTACGCGGGGATGGGCACCGCCGCCGAGACGAACGAGCGGTTCAACTACCTCATCGACGAGGGCCAGACCGGGCTCTCGCTCGCGTTCGACCTGCCGACACAGATGGGCTACGACTCGGACAACGGGCTGGCCGCGGGCGAGGTTGGAAAGTCCGGTGTCGCGATCGACTCGCTCCGCGACATGGAGCGTGTGTTCGAGGGGATTCCGCTGGACGAGGTGTCCACGAGCATGACGATAAACGCACCAGCCTCGGTGCTGCTCGCGATGTATATCGCCGTCGGGGACCGGCAGGGGGTCGACCGCGAGGCGTTGCGGGGCACAATCCAGAACGACGTGCTGAAGGAGTACATCTCGCGCAACACCTACATCTACCCGCCGGAGCCGTCGATGCGGATCATCACCGACATCTTCGAGTTCTGTGCCGCCGAGACGCCGAAGTTCAACACCATCTCCATCTCGGGCTATCACATCCGCGAGACGGGCGCGACGGCCGCCCAGGAACTGGCCTTCACCGTCGCCGACGGTATCGAGTACGTCGAGGCGGCAGTCGATGCCGGTCTCGATGTCGACGAGTTCGCCCCACAGCTCTCCTTTTTCTTCGCGGCACACAACAACATCCTCGAGGAGGTGGCGAAGTTCAGGGCGGCACGGCGGATGTGGGCGGAGATAATGGACGAGCGGTTCGGCGCAGAGAACCCGAAGTCCAGACAGCTGAAGTTCCACACCCAGACCGCGGGGTCGACACTGACCGCACAGCAGGTCGACAACAACGTCGTCCGGGTGGCCTACCAGGCGCTCGCGGCGGTGCTCGGTGGGACACAGAGCCTGCACACGAACGGAAAGGACGAGGCGCTCTCGCTCCCGACAGAGGAGTCTGTCCGGACGGCGTTGCGGACCCAGCAGATACTCGCCCACGAGTCCGGTGTCGGGGACACGGTCGACCCGCTGGCGGGCAGTTACTACGTGGAGTCGCTGACCGACCAGGTCGAGGCCGAGGCGCGGGAGATAATCGAGACCGTCGACGAGCGCGGCGGGATGCGGAAGGCGATCGAGGCCGGGTGGGTCCAGCGCCAGATACAGGACGTCGCCTTCGAGCGCCAGCAGGAGATCGAGAGCGGCGAACGGGTTATCGTCGGTGTCAACCGGTTCACCGTCGACGACGAGGCGGAGGTCGACATCGAGGAGGTCTCACAGGCGGTGCAGGAGGGCCAGCGCGAGCGTCTCGAAGAGCTCCGGGCCGAGCGTGACACCGGAGCAGTCGAGACCGCACTCGACGCACTCGAGGAGGCCGCCCGGGGCGAGGAGAACCTGATGCCGTACATAATCGACGCGGTGAAAGCCTACGCCACCACCGGCGAGATCTGTGACGCGATGCGCGAGGTGTTCGGCGAGTACCGGCAGGGGGCCGCGGTGTGACCGACGACACGCACGACCCCCGGTTCGACCACGCCGGTATCGCGGCGACCGACGCCGACGCGCTCGCGGCGCTGTACGTCGACCTGTTCGGCTGTGAGCGCGTCCACGAGGAGACCTTCGACGGGATGTCAGTCTGTTTCCTCGACCTGGGCGGGAGGTACCTCGAACTGCTGGAACCGCGTGATGGCGGGACGATCGCACAGTATCTCGACGAGCACGGCCCGGGTATCCACCACCTCGCGGTGGCGACAGACGACATCGAGACGGCGCTGGAGCAAGCGCGCGCCCGCGGCGTCGACCCGGTCGAGGGGCCGCGGCCGGGTGCCTGGGGCCACGAGGTGGCGTTCCTGCACCCGGACTCGACCGGCGGTGTCCTGTTCGAGTTCGTCGAGCACT
>CAZFMN010000018.1:29479-36602 GCA_964520075.1 uncultured Halobacteriales archaeon
GCGTTCCTGCACCCGGACTCGACCGGCGGTGTCCTGTTCGAGTTCGTCGAGCACTAACGGGCGAGCAGGTGTCGGTGACGACTGAGACCCCGGTCAAGCAGAACCCGTTATTTAAACGATGTGAGGCCGAACGTACGGAGCATGGAGATTGGACTCATCTCGGATATCCACGGCAATCTGCCCGCACTGGAGGCGGTGCTGGAGGATATGCCCCCGGTGGAGCGGGTCGTCTGTGCGGGCGATGTCGTCGGGTACAACCCGTGGCCGGCGGCGTGTCTCGAACGGGTGCGGGATGTCGCGTCAGTAACAGTACAGGGGAACCACGACCGCACGGTCGAGACCCCGGGCAGGTACGCCGCAAACCGGATGGCGATGGCGGGACTGGAGCACGCCAAATCCGAACTCGACGAGGAACAGCGCGAGTGGCTCGCCACCCGACCGAAACGGACCACCATCGCCGACGGGGAGTACCGCCTCGTCCACAGCCACCCCGACCCCGGCGAACTCGGGTCCTACGTGAAGCCCAGAAACTTCCCCGAGATGCGGCCGTACCTGGACGAGTACGAGGGCATAGTGCTTGGTCACACGCACGTCCAGCACGAGGCGGTCATCGACGACCGACTCGTGGTGAACCCCGGGAGTGTCGGTCAGCCGAGAGACGGGAACCCGGACGCCGCCTACGCCGTCCTCGACCCCGATGCCGGAACCGTCAACCTCCACCGTGTCGGGTACGATATCGATAGCGTGATAAAAAGCGTCGAGGAGGCCGGACTGCCGAAGCGGACGGGCACGCGACTGCTCGATGGCTCGTGAGTCCCCCCGGGAAAACGTTTATAAACACCGACCGTGTGAGAGGTCTTAACATGTCTCTAAGGGCCGTAGCAGCCGTCTACCGAGGGGGTACCGACAGGTTTATGTAGAATCCCATTCAATCATAGCACGACTATGGCTCAGCAAATGGGTAATCAGCCGCTTATCGTACTGTCCGAGGAGAGTCAGCGGACCTCCGGAAAGGACGCGCAGTCGATGAACGTGACGGCCGGAAAGGCCGTCGCGGAGTCGGTACGGACCACACTCGGTCCAAAGGGGATGGACAAGATGCTCGTCGACTCGACGGGTAGTGTCGTCGTGACGAACGACGGTGTCACGATTCTCGACGAGATGGACATCGAGCACCCGGCCGCCAACATGGTGGTCGAGGTCGCCCAGACCCAGGAGGACGAGGTCGGCGACGGCACCACGACGGCAGTCGTCATCGCGGGTGAACTGCTCTCGAAGGCAGAGGACCTGCTCGACCAGGACATCCACGCGACGATTCTCGCGCAGGGGTACCGGCAGGCCGCCGAGGAGGCAAAGGACACACTCGAGGAGATCGCCATCGATGTCGACGCCGACGACACGGAGACCCTCGAGGGTGTCGCCAGCACGGCGATGACCGGGAAGGGCGCGGAGAGTGCGAAGGGACACCTCTCCTCGCTGGTCGTGCAGGCCGTGCGCTCGGTCGCCGACGACGACGAGATCGACACGGACAACGTGCAGGTCGAGACGGTCGTCGGCGGTTCCATCGACGAGTCGGAGCTCATCGAGGGCGTCGTGGTCGGCAAGGAGCGTGTCCACGACAACATGCCCCCGCTGAAGGAGGACGCCAGCATCGCGCTGCTGGACACCGCCATCGAGGTGCCCGAGACCGAGCTGGACACGGAGGTCAACGTCAGCGACCCCGACCAGCTCCAGCAGTTCCTCGACCAGGAGGAGGAACAGCTCCGGGAGATGGTCGACTCCATCGCCGACGCCGGCGCGGACGTCGTCATCTGTCAGAAGGGTATCGACGACATGGCCCAGCACTACCTCGCCGAGGAGGGCATCCTCGCGGTCCGACGGGCGAAAAACTCCGACATCCAGGCGCTCTCGCGTGCGACCGGCGGTCGTGTCGTCTCGACTATCGAGGACGTCACGGGTGAGGATCTCGGCTTCGCCGGCACGGTCGCGGAGCGCGAACTCGACGGTGACGAGAAGCTGTTCATCGAGGATGTCGACGACGCGCGAGCGGTCACGCTGGTGCTTCGCGGTGGCACCGAGCACGTCGTCGACGAGGTCGAGCGCGCCATCGAGGACGCGCTCGGTGTCGTCGCCTCGACGCTGGACGACGGCAAGGTGCTGACCGGCGGCGGCGCACCGGAGACCGCCCTGTCGCTCGGTCTGCGTGACTTCGCGGACAGTGTCGGCGGCCGCGAACAGCTCGCCGTCGAGGCGTTCGCCGACGCAATCGATGTCGTCCCGCGAACGCTCGCCGAGAACGCGGGTCTCGACCCCATCGACTCGCTGGTCGAGCTGCGCAGCCAGCACGACGCCGGCAACACCACGTCCGGTCTCGACGCCGAGGGCGGCGAGGTCGGCAATCTCGAGGGCACGGCTGTCGAGCCGCTCAGTGTGAAGACCCAGGCAATCGAGAGCGCCACCGAGGCCGCCGTCATGCTGCTGCGCATCGACGACGTGATCGCTGCCGGTGACCTGAAAGGCGGCGGCAGCGACGACGACGACGACGACGCGCCCGGCGGCCCCGGCGGTGGCATGGGCGGCGGCATGGGCGGCATGGGCGGCGGTATGGGCGGTATGGGCGGCATGGGCGGCGCGATGTAAGACCGGCCACAGCCCACACCTGACCCACCTGCACCGCCCGCGAACCGAACTTTCCTCTATCTTTCACCGCCACAGCGACGGCTCCCGCATCGATACTCCCCTCGAGTGCACACGGCCCGCTCGCCTGCAGTCCCGCTCCTGTTCTCGGGTGGGTGCCGTGCACAGTTGGAGCGTGTTCGTCCGGGCGCTCCCGGGAGTGTCTCGACCGACCGAGCATCGCTCCCGTTACAGTGCGCTCGCACCCTCGTCGACAGCGGCGAGCAGGCTATCGAGGTGTTCCTCGCGGGAGCGGGAGGCGAACAGTTCGTGACCGCCGTCGTAGACGACGGTTCGCTCGGCAGGAACGGTCTCACCGATAGCCCGCACCGAGACGACGCGGTCCGCGAGCGTGCAGAACACGACCGCGTCGTCGTCGACCGGTGGCAGGTCGCGGTGTGCCCGGCGGGACTCCCGGATGAACGTCGGTGCGGCCCGGGAGGGTCCCTCTCGGAGCTCCCGGTCCGTCGCGAGTTCGCCGATTGCGCTCCGCGTGGCGGTCCCGCTCGGGAGTACAGCCCTGTCGAGGGGGAGACGTGACACCAGTTTCAGCAGTGTGTCGTCGACACCGACCTGCCCGCGCGGGAACCCCCAGAACGGACTCAGAAACGTCACCGTCTGCGCGCCGTCGAGATACGCGGCGATCAGTCCGCCGGCGCTGTGTCCCACCAGACGGAACGACGGGAGGTCTGTGACGTACTCCGCTACCGGTGTGACGTACTCGCGCTCGAAGTCGGTGATGACGGTCGGTATCTGGAACCCGTGGACGCGGTACCCCTCCCCGACAAACTGGTCGAGAAGCCACCGGACGTTCTCGTGGTGGAGTTTGTTCCCCCACCCCAGCACGCAGACGAGGTCCGGACCGTCCTCCGGACCGTACTGCTCGGTGTCCATACCTCTCCCGGCGGGTGCTGTGGGCTAAACGCTTTCGTCGGCCACCGTGGCGACTGTCTGTCGGGATAGCGACAGTCGGGAGACGGCTCCGGGTCGCGAGCCGCCGGTGTCCACCACCCGTCGTGTCCTTCGAGGTGGAGAACTGTTATGTGAGTCGAAACTATACAGAGTGGTATGGAACGCACGTGGGTGACGAGAGCCAGTCCAACCGTGCAGGCGGTCGTCGACCCGGTCACGGCGGCGTGCGAACAGGGGTTCGTCCCGACGACGGTCCACCTCGTCAGGAACCCGTCCGTCGAGGCGGCGGCAGACGAGGCACTGACCGCTATCGAGGGAATCGTCGAGGCCTACGGCGAGTCGCCGACGATACACACCGAGCGTCTGGCCGACGAACGCGACTTCGACGACATCGCGGAGTACTACCGTGATGCCGTCACGGGGGCACCAGCCGACAGCGAGATCGCGGTCGACCTGACGCCCGGGCGCAAGTTCATGACGGCGATGGCGTTCCAGGCGGCCCGGCAGTTCGACGCCGACCGCATCCACTACCTCTACATCCACGACTCGAGGTACTACGACCGGCCCTACCCGGAGGTGCCACGGACCGCCGTCGACCTGATGGATTTCACTGAGGTGATCGGATGAACCTCTCCCGGCAGGAACTGACCGCGGTCCTGAACGCGCTCTGGACAGAGGGTGTCGAACAGGTCACGGTCGAACACCCCTGTACGGAGGTCGGGACGCTACTCGAGATCGACCTGGACGCTGCCGAGGAGAGCACGGTCCGGATACGTGCCGGCAGACAGACCTACAACTCGCGGCGCGAGGCGGTCCATCTCGACCACGGCACCCGGGCCTACGAGGACCTCCCCGACGCACACACGTACTGTCAGGCACTCACCGCGGGCGGTCTGGTCGACGTACACAACGCCGGGGAGATCGACTCCTTTCTGGAGCGACACGCCTACCCGGATCTCGAGGCCGGACATCCACCGGTGTTTGCCGGTATCGACGCCAACATTTTCCCCTGGCGGGTTCCGGAGGTGCTGGGAATCGACCCGCAGCGACCCGAGTACGACGGCCAGCGGCCACCGATAAACGGGTACGCACTCTCCTCGGGGGTGGAGAGCGAACTCGACTGGCAGTTCAAACAGCGACACACACAGCAGATTGCCGAGGCGTTCGGACCGGAGTTCGAGCGTCTCGAGGACCAACCCGCCGGCAGTCGGCGGGCCGGGTTCCTCGGGAGCGCCGCGTTCCGCCGACTCCGGGCGAACCGCCGCTCGGAGGTAATCGAGACCGCCGAGGGTGACGAGGCCATCGTCGAGGGGTACCGCGAGTGGGCCGCGAACGGCCGAAAGAACGTGGTGCTTTTCAGCAACGACCGCGGGTTCGTCAACCGGGCGACCGACACCGGGGTGCCCGCGGTGCGTGTCGAGTACCCCGTCGGGACCCCGCAAACGGTGACGGCCACCTGGGACGAGATACGGGACACGCTGTACGTGCTCGCGGTCGTGTTCGGTGTCCTGAAACTCCCGAAGCTGACACTCTACGGTGTCTGGAACGACAAGACTGGGCATCACTGGCGGGCACAGGAGGTCGATGTCGTGGCCCGTAGCCCCGCTGTCGAGACCAGACTCGAACGTGACCGGTCTGTACTCGATGCCTACGACACGCGGTGAGTCCTCCGAGTCCGAAGCTACAACCGACTGGGACACCTACCACGGATGCGATGAACACAGTCAAGATACGCGAGGCCGCCGACGAACTCGCGGAGACCGGCTCGGAGTCGACAGAGTCGCTCCGAACCGAGAACGTGAGTCTGGAGATAATGCGGTTCGAACCGGGCGACGAGGACCACATGCACGCTCACGGGGAAGACGAGATATACATCGTCGAGTCCGGCACCGCAGAGCTCAATATCGACGGTGACGTGACGCCTGTCTCGGCCGGTGATATCGTCCACCTCGAACCGGGCACCGACCACCGGTTCCAGGCCTTCGAGGACGAACTGGTCATGACCGTCGTTTACGCCCCGGCAACGGGGACCAGCCACTAGGAACCGCCGGACGCAGGCTCTCTCGGCGCCGACACGCGAAACTCTCCGCACCCTGACCCAGACAGACCGGGAGACGGGGTACCTGTGTGCGCCGGGGAGTGATTAGTCCCCGAGAGCCGGCCAGGCGAACCCCGACCACCGGACGGCGTTCGCTGGAAACTGGTGACTGTCGGGCCCACCTGTGCCCACTGAGTGGCCCGGAGCGAAACCTTCATTATCAGTCACCGGACTCGTATGTAGTATGCGACGGGAAATCTGGCAGGTGCCGGTGTTCGTGATGCTGCTCTCCTGGGGTGTCGGGGGGGTGTCCGCACACGTGAAGTACGTCACAGACGGTGACGGCCCGGAGATGGGGGTACGGGAGTTCCTCGCCGCCGCGCTGGGTGACCCGCTGAACCTGGGACTGCTGGCTATCGGCGGTCTCGGGGTGGTCGCCGTCGCCGGCGGGTATCTCCGGTACGCGACCCGTCTGCCCGACGTACAGGTGGGGATTCGGACACTGCGGTCGTACCGGCCGTATCTGGGGTGGATGCTGCGACTCAGCATCGGCCTCCCGCTGGTCGGGGCCGGGTTCGCGGGGTACTACTTCTCGCCGAGCGTGCCCGCCGAACTGCGACTCGTGCAGGTGCTGCTCGGGTTCGCGCTCCTGTTCGGGTTGGCGACGCGGCTGGTCGCCGCCGCCGGACTGGTCGCGTACCTCGCCGGACTGGCGACGAACTTCCCGGAGCTGTTGCTCGCGAGCGAGTTCGTCGGCGGGTTCCTCGGGATTCTGGTCGTCGGTCCGGGCCAGCCCTCCGCGGATATGCTCCTGCGCCGGGTGGTGGTGACCGACGGGACGCTCCTGAGCCGGTTCCGTGGGACCCCCACCCCTGGTAAACTGCTGAACCGTGTCGGTCTGACACACGAACTCGCGCCGATACTCATCCGGGCCGGACTGGGGTTCAACTTCGTCTATCTGGGTGTCACCCAGAAGTGGCTCCAGCCCGCGGGCGGACTGGAGGTCGTCGAGCAGTACGGCCTGACGAGCGTGGTGCCGGTCAGCCCGGAGCTGTGGGTGTTCGGTGCCGGCCTCGTCGAGTTCGGCATCGGGGTGCTCTTTCTCGCCGGCTGTTTCACGCGTGGCGCCGCGGTCGCCGGGTTCGTCGTCCTGACGATGACGCTGTTCGGTCTCTCCGACGACCCGGTGCTCGCCCACATCACCCTGTTCGGCCTCACCTCGGCGCTGATGATAACGGGAAGCGGGAGGTACAGCCTCGACGAGACGCTCGTCCCCTGGCTCCACCGCCGTCTCACCGTCGACCCCGACCCCGCCGACACACCCACCGCCACGGCCGACGACTGACCCCACCGGGACACCGGCAGTTCGGAGTCACCCCCGACAGAGCCTGCCGGTCACCCGGAGGGAGCGAGTCAGATATATCCACGTCGGTCGGTAGTGAGTGTATGGAGGTGACCTTCGAGTGTGTCATCTGTGACAGAGCGGCAGTCGCGACG
>CAZFMN010000019.1:0-14730 GCA_964520075.1 uncultured Halobacteriales archaeon
AGCTAAAACGGTCATCTGTGCCTGTCCCGGCTGTCTGTGTGACGCTACTGCCCGTTCGTGCCTGTCGAACCACCGGCTAAAACGACTCTCTGGCCCGCTGTCCGCCGGCCGAAAGCGACTAAAACAGCCGTTTGTGCGTCCACGAGGCTTTTATCCGCGGGAGGGTTACCGGTGGACAGGTAGCAATGAGCAGTATCTTTCCGCTCCGGGACACAGTCACCCGGGACGAGGACCGGGAGCCTCGACTCGTCGACTTGGACGAGGAGACGGCCGACGAGGTGTTCGAGGCGCTCTCCTCGGGGACCACACGCAGTATCTTCCTCTCACTCCACCAGAACCCACAGACAGCCTCCGACCTGGCCGACGAGACAGAGACGTCAGTGCAGAATATCCAGTACCACCTCGGCAAACTGAAAGACGCCGACCTGGTCGAGGTCGTGGACACCTGGTACTCGGAGCGGGGGACAGAGATGAAGGTGTACGCGCCGAAGGACGACTCACTGGTGCTTTTCGCCGGGCGCGACAAGCAGAGCACGCTCCGGAGTCTGCTCAACCGGGTCGCCGGTGTGCTCACACTGCTGGTTCCCGCGAGCATCCTCGCCGGGCTCGGGACGCACTGGACCACCCGGGACGGGGGCGACCAGGCCATCCCCGTCGAGACGACCACCACCGACCCGGGAGGCGACTCCGGGGGGGATGCCAGCGGGAGCGGGGCCGACCAGGATGCCGGGGGTGACGACGTGTTCAGCCCCACGGGCGAGAGCTCCGTCGAACCCTCCGAGGCGACCACCGCCGACAGTGTCGTCGTGACAGAGAACGATACCGCCTACGTGTTCAACAACGACACGGCCCACGAGATACAAAACGCCACGGTCACCGACACCTCGCTGACGCCGGGTGAGGAGTCGGCCTACGTCGTCGAGGGCGAGGTCGGAGAGGCGGCAAACGAGAGCATCTTTCTCGTCAGGGGTGAGACCGACCCGGGGTCGAACGCGACCATCCCGGTGGAGGCTGTCGACAGCACCGCGGACACGTCGGCGACGATCGCGGGACTCGACCCAGCACTCGCCGTCGGGGCTGGCGTGTTGCTCGGCGGGTTGCTCGTCGCGGGCGGCCTGGTCGCCTGGTACGGACTCCCCACCGGGTCGGCGGACTCGGAGTGAATTGAACACCCGAACCGGGTCGAGTCGGACCGGACAGACCTGAGCACGACCGGGTCGAGTCGAACGGAGCGGGTCAGGACTCGCCGTACACCGGCACAGCGGCGCCACTCGTGACTGTCGTGGCGTCACTGCAGAGTGTGAGGACGACATCGGCGATATCGGCGGGGTCTGCCCACTCGTCGTGGTCGGCATCCGGCATCATCTCCCGGTTCATCGGCGTGTCGATGACACTCGGCATGATAGCGTTCGCACGGACTGTCCCCTCGTTCTCCTCGGCGATGCTCTCGGTGAGCAGTCGGACCCCGGCCTTGCTCGCCCGGTACAGCGCATCGCCCTCCCCGCCGGAGAGCGAGGAGCGCGAGGCCACGCTCACCACCGCACCCTCGCGTTCGCGGAGGTGCGGGAGCGCGTGTTTCGCGCCCAGAAACGCCGTCTTCAGGTTCACGTCGAACAGCAGGTCGAACAGGTCGGCGTCGGTCTCGTGGACCGGGTCACCACCCCGCCAGGTGCCGGCGATGTTGGCGAGGTAGTCGAGTCCGCCGTGTGTCTCGACGACCGACTCGACGGTGTCGGCGACGTCACGCTCCTCGGTGAAATCGGCCCGGTAGAAGTCGAGACGCTCCGGCGAGTCGAACAGGAACTCCTCACTGTCCGGCGCGACGATGTCGCTTCCACAGACGGTCGCACCCGCATCAAGGAACCGCTCCGCGACCGCACTCCCGAGCGCGCCACCGACGCCTGTCACCAGCACTACACTGTCACCGAAATCGAACTGGACGGACATACGCTGGCGTTGTGTCTCCGGGGGTATAAACTCGTAGCTCCGCCGGTCACATCTCCGGGCTGTCCCGGCCTCGGACAGTCTCGATTGCGCGCCGACCCGCCGTCACGACGTCGTCGGGGAACTGGTCGGCCCTGGCCTGCAACTGGTCCGGGGTGAGCCACTCCCACGCCGACGCGGGTGCCTCGTCGGGCCCGGGGTCGATGTCGCGGCTGTCGGCGCGTCCGTAGTAGACGAAATCGACGTGCTGGTGGGCCACCTCCCCGTCGATGGAATCGATATCTTCGAGCAGGAAATGCTGTGGCTGTGGGATGCTACGTGCCGTCTCGGAGTGTAACTCGCCCGTGGGGGCAACCAGTTCCACCGGGAGGCCGAGCTCCTCACGGGTCTCCCGGACCGCCGCCTCGTGTGGCAGTTCCTCCCGCTCGATGTGGCCACCCGGCGGCAGCCACATCCCGAGTTTGGCGTGCTCGTGCAGCGCCGTCGCGCCGTCGTGAACGACGTAGACGGTGGCAACGAAGTGCCGCGTCGTCTCCATACGGACGTGAGTGCCGGACACGGCTTGTGTGTTGCCTTCTCGAAGCGTTTAAACGGGATACGCCGGTAGTAGCTGTATGAGCACGCGACCGGCAGAGGAGGAGCTCTCGGAGGACGAGCGCCGGGGACTCGAACTCGTCCGGGAGACCGGCGGTATCCACCAGAGTGACTTCTGGAAACAGCTCGACGTGAGCTCTCGCACCGGGAGTCGCATCGTCGAGTCGCTCGTCGAACAGGAGCTCATCGAGCGCGAGGAGGCGGTCTATCAGGGCCACAACACCTACTTCCTGACGCCGACGGCCCGCGACCTCGAGTTCTCGATGCTGATGGCCGGCGACATGCTCCCGCCGTTCGTCGGCAGCGAGGAGGCCGACCCACAGAGTGACGCGTTCTCGCAATGGGTGATGCAGTTGGCCTACGAGGAGTGACCCCCCTCGCGGACGAACACGGCCACACCGGTTTCGAAATCGAGCATCCCCGGGCCGGATAGCTCCGCCCGTCCGACGGCCAGCACACCCTCCTCGGGATGTTCGACCACTACCTCGTCACGGGGTCGGACGGCGCTGTCCACCTCCCGGACGAACTTCGCGAACGCGTTGCGCTCCGCCCGGACGTGGGGCACGCTCTCGTCACCGACGACGACGCTGTAAGCCGTCTCGGACCACTCCTCGCTGAGACGACGACCACCCTCGAGGCCCAGACGCAGACGGCCGTCGGTGCCGTAGGTCGCGATCCGACCGCCGGGAGCGTGTGCCTGCCGGGGGCGACCGGAACTGGTCCGGGTCAGCGACAGCCCCCCGTCGGGGGGAAACAGGACACGCCCGGCGCCGGCACCGAACTGGTACGCCCCCACAGTCCGCAGCATCTCGACACCGTCGGTCGTCTCAGTCACCGCTCCACCCCGCGGTGTCCCCGCCCTCTGCCCGCTCGAACACCAGTCCGAGGATGTACGTTGTCGCGACCAGGTCGAGCACGGCGAACCCGAGCATGGCCGCCTGCAGCACAGGGTCCTCGAAGAACAGCACCGCAATCATAGCGATAGTGCTACCACTGAACAGCCCAACGAGTCCGCGCACCCGCCGGTCCGCGAGCGGATGCTCCGAGACGTCGTTCTCTGTCATACCCTGTGTTCCGGGTGACCGGATAAAAAATCCCGCGACAGGTCTCTCTGACCTGAACAACTGCGGAGCCGGGGAGGTCCGTGCGAACAACCGTCAGGGGAGGATACCGCCCTCCTCGTCCAGGTCGATGACCGCACCGACCGCCTCGAGTTGGTCGCGTGGCTGTTCGAACTCGGTGAGGCCACAGCCCTGTGCGTCCATCCCGCTCTCCTGGTCGACGAAGATGGCGGTCGTCAGGTCGAACTCGCAGGCGAAGGCCTGACCGCCGGTCGGTATAGTGAACCGTTCACCGTTTATTTCGACGGCGAGTTGTGCGGTGATCACCGTGTCGGTGAACTCGACACCGGGTTCGCCCGCGGGCTGCTCGCTGTCGACGTGCGTGGGGAACCAGACCGAGACGTTCTCGTTGTCCATCTCGGCGACGAACGTCCGCTCCTCTGCCTCGTTCGGTGGTATCAGCGCCTCCTCACCGAGCACCTCGTTCCCCTCCCCGTCGAGTACGCGCACCTCGCCGGCCTGCCAGTCGACGAGCGACTCGCCGTTCATCTCGACGCCGCCGGCGAACGCAGGCGTCGGAATCGGGAACGGGTTGTCGTTGCGGATTGTCATCGTGGTCACGATCTCTGTCTGCTCCTCTGTCACCTCACCCCACTCGGTGGTGGCGTCCTCGATCTCGATGGAGGGTTCGACGGAGAGTCCAGACCCGGTGAGCGAGTACTCGCCCTCGAACTCGTCGGAGCTCTCGCCGAGGGCACCCTCGATGTCGGTCTCGACCTGTCTCTCGACCGTCTTCCCGGGGCTCCCGGAGAGCGGTCCGAGCGACACGTCGGCGGTCGCGTCGGCCTCCAGCTGGCTCACCTCGCCGTTGTTGAGGTGACTGCTCCACCACGGTGGGAGGTTCTCGGCGAACAGGGTGGTCGTGAAGTTGAGCGAGTTGGCCCCCGAATCGATGTCGATGCCGTTGTCCTCACCCTCCGCGAGTCTGACCCCCTGGAGGTCGACCTCGTAGGTGACGTCGGCGTCACCGCCGAACCCGAACGGGTTGGGGTTGTCCAGCACCACCTCGGTGATGACCGCCACGTCCTGCCCCTCGACGTCACCCCAGCGGTTGTCCTCGAGTTCGGCGTTCGGGAGACCGATAATCCCGAGCGCGAACAGCACGGCGATCAGCGCGACGAACCCCCCGATACCGAGGGCGAGATACTTCGCGATTCGCCTGAATCTCCCCGTTGTGTCCTCGCTCCCCCCGTCTGTGAGGACGGTCTCCGCTCCATCCGTGTGTTCGTCCGTCGAGGCTCGGTCCCGGCTCTCACTCATCAAGCACTACTGCGTGTGTCGAGATTGTATGCTTTGTCCTCTGTAGGACTCAGAGCAGGAAATACTCCGTACGCTCGCTCAGGTCGGTGAAATCGTCGGCACGGGTCCGCAACTCGTCGGCGGTGGACTCCTCGAAGCAGATTGTCTCGACACGCACGCCCTCGTGTTCGAGATGGCTGCAGAGTCGGGCGAAGTCGCCGTCACCGGTACAGAGCACGATTGTGTCGACGTGGTTCGCGAGTGTCACCGCGTCGAGACTCAATCCGACATCCCAGTCGGCTTTCTTGCTTCCGTCGGGGAACGTCCGGATATCCTTTATTCGGGTCTCGAAGCCGATGTCCTGGAGCGCCTCGAAAAACGACTCCTCCTCCGGCGCGTCGGCCCTGATGACGTAGGCGACCGCACGGGTGAGTTCGCGGCCGGCGACGGCCTCCTCGAGCAGGGCCGAGTAGTCGATGTTCCGCGAGTACATACTCTGTGCAGAGTGATACAGGTTCTGCGAGTCCGCGAGGACGGCCACCCGCTGTGAGGGGTGTACGTAGCTGTCGCTCATCGGCGGTACTCTATCGCCGAGTGGTATAGTCCTTTCACCCGCTGTCCGACCCGCGCCGGACAGAGCACGAGCAACCGCGCTCAGTACGCGTCCATCGAGCGCAGTCGACTGATGCGCTTCTCGGTCGGCGGGTGCGTCGAGAAGATGCGCTTGAGGAGACTCCCGCTGCTGCCGAAGATACACAGCGCGTTGACCGTGTCCTCGCCGCGCATCTCCTTGTTCTTCGCGCCGGCGCTGATCTTCTCCAGCGCGTCGGCCATCGCGTCGGGGTTGTTGGTGTACTCCGCGGCGTCCCTGTCGGCGACGTACTCGCGGTACCGCGAGATAGCCATCACGAAGATGCTCACGATCATCTGTGCGACTGTCCCGAGCACCATCCCGACGATGTAACTGCCGAAGTTCTGCTCGCCACCGAAGAAGTACGCGAACTGGACGGCGAGACCGACCAGCGACGCGATGGACTGGCCGAGCACCATCATCACGACGTCGCGGTTCTTCACGTGGGCGAGTTCGTGGGCGAGCACGCCCTCGAGTTCGTCGTGGTCGAGCAGGTCGATTATCTCCTGCGAGACGACCACGACACCGGCACCCTTCCGCCCGACAGCGAACGCGTTCGGGACACCCATCTTTGCGACCATCAGTCGGGGTTTGTCGATGTCCATGTCGGAGGACAGCGACTCAACCGAGCGGTGTATCCTGTCGTATCGGTGCCCTTCGGGCATCTCCTCGGCTCCGACGCTGCGAAGCGCCATCCACTTGCCGAACTTGTACTGGAACCCCACGAACCCGATACTCCCGAGCGCCACCGCGAGCAGTATCGGCGTCCCAGTCCCGAAGCTCAAGAACACGAACCCCGCAATCGCGGCGTAGAACATGAACAGGATACTCCCCGCGAGGAGCATCCTGAGTTTCAGTCCGTTGTGTCCGACCATTGCACCTGTGTATTGTTGCTCAACACTCAAAAATTGAGCGTTTGTCACCGAGAAATACGGGCCCGGCGCGAGCCCGAATCCCGGTGACTGCGGCCCGATGACCGCCTCCCCCTGTACCCCGACCACCGCGAGCGCGCAGAGCGGACGACCGATGTTCGGACAGTCTGGAACGACGACCCGAAACTGATAACTGTACGACCGAGATAGCACTGTATATGCACCCACCGGCGCACATCGTGGACACCCGCCCGTCGGTCAGCGGGGCGTCCGGTGAGTTCTCTTCTCGCACCAAGCGAAAGCGAGCGGTCTGAGACTCGCTGCAGGCTGGCATCCTGTCCCGGGTCGCGTTCGAGTCCACACGCACAGTCTCACAGACACCCACGACGCGACCAGACAATGACACACACGACATTCAACGGCGTGTACCCCGCGATGTGCACGCCATTCCACGAGGACAGGAGCATCGACTTCGAGACACTGCGTGCGGACGCCCGACGACTCGAACAGGCAGGCGTCGACGGACTCGTGCCGATGGGGTCGACCGGCGAGTCGGCGACGGTCAGCCACGACGAACACATTGCGGTCATCGAGGCGGTGGTCGACGCCGTCGACCTGCCGGTCATCGCCGGCACCGGGTCGAACAACACCGAGGAGGCACTCAGACTCTCCCGGCGCGCCGCCGACGCCGGGGCCGACGCGCTGTTGCTCATCTCGCCGTACTACAACCGACCGGGGCAGCAGGGCCTGCGCGAACACTACGAGGCGATCGCCGACGCGGTCGACCTGCCACAGATTGTCTACAACGTCCCCTCCCGGACCGGCCAGAACGTCGAATCGGACACGGTGGTCGAACTCGCGGGCCACGAGAACATCCGGGGCTACAAGGCCGCCGGGGGTGACCTGAACCAGGTCGGCGAGATAGCCGAGCGCACACGCGGGGAGACGTTCGACGTGCTCTCGGGCAACGACGGCGAGACACTGCCGGTGCTCTCGGTCGGCGGGACCGGCTGTATCAGCGTCGCCGCGAACGTCGAACCCGGGCGGATGAGCGACCTCGTCCAGGCGGCCCTCGACGGCGACTACGACCGGGCCCGCGAGCGCCACCACGAACTCGGGCCGCTGATGCGTGCGCTGTTCTGGGAGACCAACCCGGTCCCGGTGAAGACGGCGCTGGAGATCCGCGGGCACGGGTCGGGGCGACTGCGACCGCCGCTGACACCGCTCTCCGCGGACAACCGGGACCGACTGGAATCGTTGCTCGCCCGGTACGAGGACCGGACAGACGCGACGGTGAACCGATGACGACCCTCGGCCTCCAGGGGGTGACGGGGCGGACCGGGGGGAGGGTCGTCGAGAGCGCCACGGACCGCGCGGACGTGACCGTCGCGTTCGGTATCTCCCGGACCGACCCGGACACCGACATCCGGACGTACCGCCCGGACGAGCGGGCGAGGGCGCTCGAGGCACACGCACCGGACGCCGTGGTCGATTTCAGCGAACCCGCGGCGGCGGTCTCACTCGCGGGTGTCTGTGCCGACGCGGGCGTTCCGCTGGTGGTCGGAACAACGGGGTTCGACGACGACCAGGTCGCCACGCTCCGGCAAGCGAGTAAACGGATACCGGTGCTGAAGGCCACGAACTTCGCCCGCGGGGTGCAGGCGCTGCTCGCGGCGCTCGGACCCGCCCTCGAGAGGCTCCCGGGGTACGACGTCGAACTGCTCGAGACCCACCACAGCGGGAAGCGGGACGCGCCGAGCGGGACCGCCTCGACACTGCTCGACCGCATCGCCGAGTACCGCGAGTTCGAGACGGTCCCCGGCCGGGAGGGCATCCAGCCCCGCGACACCGACGAGGTGGGGGTGCTGGCCCGGCGGGCGGGTGATATCCGGGGGGAACACGAGGTGTTGCTCGCCGGTAACGACGAGTCGCTCACGCTGACACACCGCGCCGAGGACCGCGGGGTGTTCGCCGCGGGCGCGCTAGATGCCGCGACCTGGCTCGTCGGCCGCGACCCCGGCTGGTACGCTTTCGAGGACGTCGTCACCGCGGACAGGACATAGCCGGGGGACTGGCGGAGATATTCAACGCTCGGGCCGGTCCGGTCGCCCCACTCAGCGCTGTCGTCTGAGTCGGTCGACGACGAACTGGCGGTCGAGTTTCGCGAGGAACGGGCCGAGCTTCGGCCCCTCGGTGTCGTCGAAAAACAGCCGGTAGCCGGCGCCAAAGAACTCGCTCACCTCGATGTCGTACTCCTCGGCGAGTTCGAAGATACGACCCTGGATGGCGTCGCCGTCGTGGCCCTCGGCGACGAACGCGGCCAGTTCGTCGAGCGCCCGCCGGGTGTCGGTGTCGAACGAGACATCCGGCATCTGGCTCCGCTTGAGCTCGTAGTCGAACGCGTTGCCGGTCCGAGCCGCCCAGGTGCTGGCCTGTTCGACCCGGTCGAGCGCCCCCGCGACGGCCTGCTCGGACGCGTCCTCGGGGATGTGACCCTCCCGGCGTGCGATCTCCTCGCGGAGGTCGGGGTCGTCGGTCATCCCGAGCACCGCCGCGAACGTGTACGGGATGCGCGGGTGCTCCTCGCCGTCGACGAGCATCGGATACACCCGCTGTGCCCGCCGTCTCTCGTCGGCCCCGGACCCGGTGTCCTCGTCACCGAGCGCGAGACGCTCGAACCGGTCGAACTCGTCGACCAGCTGGTCGAGGTTCTCGACCGAGAAATCCCGCTGTTTCAGCGGTGGTTTCGCGAAGAAGTACAGCAACACCTCCGGTTCGAGCAGGTCCAGCACCTCCTCGATGGTGACGACGTTCCCCGACGAGGAGGACAGCGCCGCCCCGTCGAGGGTGAACCACTCGTAGACCATACCGACCGGCGGGTCGCTGTCGAACAGTGTCCGGGCGATATCGGTGCCGCTGGGCCAGGAGCCCTCGGCGTGGTCCTTTCCGAACGGCTCGAACGCCACGTCGAGCACGTCCCACTGTGCGGGCCACTCGAACCGCCAGGGCAGTTTGCCGTTCCGCAACGAGGTTGTCCCCTCGTGACCACACCCCTCGATCACCTCGTCACCGGTCTCGATGTCCTCACAGACGTAGGAGACGGTCCAGGCATCGAGATCAACCGCCGTCGCCGTCTCGGTGAGGGTGCCACAGGACTCACACACCGGGAAGAACGGGATATACCCCTCGTCGACCCCGTCCTGATAGCCGGCGAGCAGGTCCCGCGCGAGACCCCTGTTCTCCAGAACTGTCCGGATGGCGTCGTCGAACGCACCAGACTCGTAGAGCTCCGTGTTCGAGACGAACTCGACCGGGATACCGAGGCGCTCGACACTGCGCCGGAGCAGGTCGGTGAAGTGCTCGCCGTACGAGTCGGCCTCGCCGAACGGGTCGGGAACGTCTGTGTACGGCCGACCGAGGTTCCGGCCGAGCGCACCCGCGTCCACGTCGCCGAGTCCCACGATCTCCCAGTTCTCGTCGGCGAGCTGTCGGGGGAGCTTGCGCAGGCGGTCGCGGTCGTCCGAGGTGAACACCTGCCGGACCTCGTGGCCGCGCTCGCGCAACACCTCGGCCACGAAGTAACACCGCAGAATCTCGTTGAAGTGACCGATGTGCGGGATACCCGACGGCGAGACCCCACCTTTCAGCACGATCGGCTCCTCGGGGTTCCGGGCCTCGATCGCGTCCGCGGCGGCGTCGGCCCAGAACGTCCTGTCCGAACGGGCCACCTCGTACGGGTCCGGTGGCGTCGACGCCGACTCGTCGGTGCTGGTACTCCGGGTGTTCATCGCTCCCTCACAGAATCTCGCATTGTCTCTCTGTAGGGTCGACAGTCAATTAAGCGTTGCCAAGCCCGCTGTACTGGGACACGTGGCAGAACAGGCGCGTCACCGCGTAGCGAACGGTGGACAGCCGTCGGGTCGGGCGCGGCCCGGTCACCCCTCGGGGACGATATCGGTGCCGTCGTGGTCGCCCGCGACGGCGGCGGCGACGTGTTCGGGGTCGGAGCCGTCGACCACGACAGCACGGAGACCCGACCGCTGGAGGAGTTTCGCCGCCAGCAGGTCGACCGGCGCGTTGCTCCCGGCGTCGAGTTCGACCCCGCCGACCACCTCGACGAGCTCCGTCGGCGAGAGGCGGTCGAACTTCGCGGCGTCGTCGTCGACCCCGGGGTCGGCGTCGAACACGCCATCGACACTCGTGGCGTAGACCAGCAGGTCGGCACCGGCGTGCTCCGCGACACCCGTGGCGACGGCGTCGGTGGTGTGCCCGGGTGTGGTTCCGCCGAGCACCGGGATATCACCGCGGCGGAACACCTCGCGTGCGTTCTCGACCGCCTCGACCGGACGCGAGACCGCCGCGTCACCGAGCGCCCCCGCGAGCAGACGGGCGTTCAGCCGTGTCACCTCGATACCGAGACGGTCCAGCGAGATCTCGTCCGCACCGAGCGCCCGCGCCGTGCCGATGTACTCTCTCGCCACCGGCCCACCCCCCACCACGACACCGAGCTCGTGTCCCGACTCGACCACGTCGAGCAGTGTCTCGGCGTACGCCTCGATCCGCTCGGCCTCCAGCTCCGGCACGAGGACGCTCCCCCCGACTGAGACGACGACCCTCATTGCACCTCGGTAGCGACGACGCACGTTTAAGCGTTGTCAACAGGTGTGACCGGCACCCGAGAACAGGAGGCGAGAAACGGTTCGGCCGGGAGCGAACGCGTCGCTTTCACGCTGTGTTCAGCGACCGTCGAGACCCGCGTGTATCTGGGGTCCCGCGGGCGCGGTCCCGTGCCATCCGTCGCCGAGAGCGCCGGACCCGAGGCGACCGGGCAGGGAATAGTGGCTACCGTTCGACATCGGCCACCCGGCCGTCGCGCTCGGGTGTGAGTTCGCCGTGTTCGTCCACCTCACCGCGGACGATGCGCGTCGAGGAGAGCAACTCGCCGTCCTCGGCGTAGACGTGGTCGACAACCGCCAGTTCCAGCGGCTCGTTGCCCTGCTCGCGGCGGAGTTCGTTTATTCGCTTGCCCCCGGTTTTCGTCTCCGGCGAGACCACCAGCACGTCGAACGTCGGTTCGGTCGCGATTCCGGTCGGTGAGTCGAGTTTCCGGACGGTGAACTCGCGGTCGTGCTCGCCGGCGAACCGCTCCAGTTCGGCGACCAGTTCCGCTCGACGCAGCTCGTAGGGCCGCACCGGGCGGTCCTCCGCGCGGGTCCGGGGCGCGAGGTTGTCGCTGGTGAGTCCGACTGTCACGTCCCCGAGTTCGAACGCCCGCTCGAACAGCGCGCGGTGACCGTCGTGAACCGGGTCGAACGTACCGCCCAGTGCGACATCCATGCCCATCGTGACGGTGTGCCCGCTGTTATGGATTGCGGTACAGGGTCACACGGTGTGTCACCGCTCGCGGGAGTCGTCGGGGGTGTCCTGACTGTCGCCGGTCCCGGTACCCATCCCGTCGGCAACGCTGTCGTCGTGTTCCTCGCGGACTGTGATCGTCACCGGTTCGTCCGAACTCCCGGAGTTGTCGTCGTCGAGGTACTCGTCGAGTCTGAACACGGCGTTCAGCTGCTCCTGAACGTCGCCGACCAGCTCCGCGACGAGTTCGCTCGGCGGGAGCGCGCTGTACTCGTAGGGGTTGTTGCCGGCCCCCTCGCTCTCACGTTTGGCGCGTGTCACGTTGCCCTCCTCGTGGAGGTCGGCCAGCGCCTCGCGGACGGTGCTCGGGTACAGGCCCGTCCCCTCGGCCACCTCGTCGCTGGTGCTGTCGGGGTGCTGGCAGAGGTGGATGTAGATGCGGGCGCGCGTGTCGGTGTCGAGCACCCACGACAGCAGGTCGATGATGCCCTCGTCGAACTGCTCTCGTGCCCTGTCTGCCTCCTGCTCGAGTCGCTCCCGCACGTCCGGTGGACCGTCGGTCACGGTTCCGTCAGCGTCACTCTCGCTGTCCTGGGTATCATCAGCAGACATGTTCTACCCTGAGCAAAGCGGTTGGTCTGTAAAAACCTTGCCTCGACGAGCCGCGGTCCGGGGCGGCCCAGCACGCTCCCAGTCGGCATCCTCATTACGCGTCGTCCACGAGGGCGGATATGGACGGGCTCGACCGACTGCGGTTGCGCGACCGGGCCGTACTCCTCGATGACGTGCTGGTGCTCGCGGACCTGCACGTCGGGAAGGCGGCGGCGTCGAACGTCGAGGTTCCCGTCGGGGCGGGTGCCGACATGGTCGACCGGGTCGCGACGCTGTGTGAGCGGTTCGACCCCCGGGTGGTCGTCGTCGCGGGCGACCTGCTGGACTCGTTCGACACGGTCCCACGGCTCGTCGAGGAGACACTCGAGGGGTTCCGGGAGGCGACCCGCGGGGTCGACGCGGAGGTGGTTGTCACACCGGGGAACCACGACACGATGCTCGATGTGGTCTGGGGCGGCGAAACAACGGCGGAGTACCGCATCGGTGATACGGTTGTCTGTCACGGCCACGTCGAACCCGACGCTGGGGCCGACCGCTACATCGTCGGCCACGACCACCCGACAATCACGATCGAGGGCCACACCCGGCCGTGCTATCTCGCCGGCGAGGCCGTCTACCGGGGCGCCGATCTGGTGATGTTGCCGTCGTTCAACCGGCTCGTCAGCGGTGTCGAGGTGAACGAGATGTCCGCGGCCGACTTTCTCTCCCCGATGGTCCGTGACGCGGACGCGCTGGCCCCGGTCGTGCGCGACTCGAACCGCGAGGAGACGCTCACCTTCCCGCCGCTCGGCGCGTTCCGACAGCACCTCTGAACCGGTGGGGACCAGATTGCCGGGTGTCTGCGGCCGCTGTACCACTGGGGGGGTATCGCAGGAGCTAATTCCTCCGCGGAACAACGGACAGATATGAGCAAACTCCGCGACCCGGCAGAGACGGCAGTGAACCAGTGTCTGGACCTCGGTGCCGGCGAGTCGTTCGCCGTCGTCACCGACAGGAAACGCGAGCAGATCGCCGAGGCGCTGTACGAGGTGGCGAGCGAGGTGACAGACGACGTGACACTGGTCCGGTACCCGGTCGGTGAACAGCACGGCGCCGAACCCCCCGAACCTGTCGCGGCCGCGATGGCCGGCGCCGACGTCGTGCTCGCGCCGACCACGAAGAGTCTGAGCCACACCACCGCCCGTGCGGACGCTACCGGCGGTGGCACGCGCGCCGCGACCCTCCCCGGTATCACCGAGGAGGTGTTCGTCACCGGACTCGACGCCGACTACAGCCACATCGCCGCGGCCTGCGAGGACGTGCTCGGGCAGGTTGCCGACGCCGACGAGGTCCGTGTCACCTCCCCGCAGGGAACGGACATCACGCTCGAACCCGGCTCGCGCGAGTGGATTCCCGACACCGGCATCGTCCACGGGGCCGGCGACTTCTCGAATCTCCCCGCCGGCGAGGTGTTTGTCAGCCCCGAAACCGCGAACGGCCGTGTCGTCGTGGACGGCACGATGCGACCACACGGCCGACTCGACGGTGACCAGGTGGCGTTCACCGTCGAGGATGGCCACGTCACCAGCGTCGAGGACGAGAGCGTCCGCGAGGAACTCGAGGCCGCAAAGGAGACGGCCGGCGAGGACGTCTACAACCTCGCGGAGCTGGGTATCGGCACCAACGTCGCCGTGACCGACCTCGTCGGGTCGGTGCTACTCGACGAGAAGGCAGGCGGCACCGTCCACCTCGCAATCGGTGACGACCACGCCATCGGTGGCGATATCGCCGTGCCTATCCACCTCGACGGCATCCTCACGGAGCCGACTGTCTACGCCGACGGAACCGAACTCGACCTGCCACACGCCTGACTCCTGTGGCTGTCGTGATCTGTCTCCGTCTGCCCGGTGCAGACGGCCCCCTGTGGCTGCCGTGACTCGGCTCTGTCCTCGTGCGGCGGACGGCCGGCATCCCCCGGACAGTCGACCGGTCGGACAGTGGTTTAATGTGGGTCCTGGGTGAACAGAGAACAGATGCAGGAAAGTCCGCGCAGGACAGCCGGGGGCATCACGCTGTCGATGTTCGGTATCGGGGTGGGGATGGCGCTCGTCGCGGTGCTGACCGGTGCGTGGATCAGTGCGACGGTCGTCCCGGGGCTCGGAGCCGCCGAGGAGGAGGTCGTCACGTCGTACACGCCGCTCGCATTTCTGTCGATTACCGCACTGGGGGCACCAATCGTCGCCGGCGTCGTCGGCCTGACGAAGTCGAAGGCCGCCGAGACGACCCGGGACGCCGCTATCGTCGGCGCCGCGTGTCTCCTCGGCGCGACGCTGATGGTGCTCGTCGCCGGTGCCGGTATCGCGTTCTCCGAACCGACCGGACC
>CAZFMN010000019.1:14830-36256 GCA_964520075.1 uncultured Halobacteriales archaeon
CGGTGCCGGTATCGCGTTCTCCGAACCGACCGGACCCCAGGAGGTCGACGGCGGAACCTCGAACGACGGGGGCGGTGACGGCGACGACAGCAGTTCGGGTGAGCCGACGGTGCTGGACATCGTCGGTCTGGCGGGGCTGTGCGGGGTCGGTGCGCTCGTCTCGGGGTTCGCGACCGCACGGTTCGGCGGTTGAGCCCCGACTGTCGCTCACTCGCCCGTCTCGCCGTCACCGCCGGTGACCCGCGTGTACAGCCCGGCGAGGGCAACGACCAGCACAGCCGCGAGACCGATGACACCGAGCCCCTGGCCGACCGTCGCGACGAGTGTGCCGCTGGCCTCGGTCTCGACCGTTCCGCCGTCGTCACCGGGCTGGTCCTGCCGGGTTCCGTCGGGCTGCTCGTCGGGGTCGTAGTCCACCTCGAAGTCCAGTTCTACGTAGTTCTGCCCCCGCTCCGGCGACGGGAGGTTCAGTGTCGAGTCGGCGAGGCTGTCACCGGTCCGGTCGTCGACCCGGAAATCGTTGCTGACGAACGTCACCTCGGCGAACGTCTCGTTTGTCTCCCGGTAGCTCCCGATATCGGTCATCTCGCCGCTCTCCTCGGTGGTCATGGTCATGTTGAACTCGAACGCCGTGTCCTCGTCACCCTCGATGACGACACGGTAGGTTGCCGTCGCGGTCAGGAACCCCGCCTCGCGGTCGACCTGACCCTGGAGACCGCCGACAGCCTCGACTGTGCCCTCCAGCCCTTCCTGTACAATCGTCGGGAACTCCGTCCGCACCGACTCCCAGGTCCCCGCCGCCTCGTCTATTACGCCCCAGATGCGTATCGGGTCCTCACCGGCGTTCTTGTCGGGGAACGCTAACCCCTGTCCCTCGGCGTCTGTGAGCGTGTCGTAGCCGTAGGCCATGTAACCGCCGGTGCTCGTGACGACGAAGTCGGCCTCCCCGACCGACTCGTCGACGACGACACGCTCTGTCGCGGTCTGTCCACCGACCTCGGCCGTCGCCTCGTACTCACCGGCGTCCCCCCCGGCGGTTGCCCACTCCAGACTGACCTCGGTCTCCTCGCCGGGACCCAGTTCGATCGACTCCGTGACTGGGTCGACGACACCGCCGGTGAGCGAGACCGTCACCGCACGTTCGCCCGCGACGTCGCCGCTGTTGCGGACGGTCGCGGTGACGGTGACGGTGTCACCCGGCACGACGTCACCGGCACTCACGTCGACGGTGAACTCGGGACCCTCGACGAGGACGCCGGCCTGTTCGGTCCTGTTGGAGACTGTCACCGCGGCCTCGTATGTCCCCTCGTCGCCGGTGGCCGTCTCCCACGCGAGAGATACCGTCCCGAGCTGTGCGGGACCGAGCGTGACTGACTCTGTGACCGACTCGCCGCCGACCGACACCGTCACCGACTCCGTTCCCGCGACGGCACCGGTGTTCTGGACGAACGCGGTCACCTCGACAGTCTCACCCACGGTGGCGTCGCTCGTCACGAGGGTCACGGGGGCGAACGCCGGGTTCGCGGGGTCGAGTTCGATATCCTCCCTCGACACCGTGTCGGCCTCGACGAGCACCGACCGACTCGCGTCGGCGAACCCCTCGGCGCCGACCGCGAGTTCGCGCGTGCCGGTCTCGACCCCGAGTTCGTAGGCGCCGTCGGCACCGGTCGTGACCTGCCGGTCACCGACCGTGACGGTCGCCCCCTCCACCGGGTCGCCGCCCGCCGACTCGACCGTTCCGGCGACGGTGCCGGTCGCGACCGGGGCGAGCTCGATGTCGACCGTCGTCGTCTCACCGGCCTCGACGGTGACCGACTCGGTCGTCCCGTCGAACCCGAACCGCTCGACGGTCACCTCGCCCGTGCCGACCGGCGCGTCGAACTCGTAGGAGCCGTCGCCCCCAGTCGTCGTCTGCTGGTCCCCGAGACTGACGGTCGCCCCCTCGACTGCACCCCCCTCGGTGGACTCGACGACCCCGGCGACGACCCCGGTTTCTGTGTCGAACGACAGCTCGAGTGTGAGCGAGAACCAGTTGGTGCCGGCCTCGGGGGCAGGCAGACCGACGAACCCGTCGATCACCGTGTTTCCGGTCTCCTCCGGGACGGTGAACTCGTTCCCGACGAGGGTCACGGTCGCGCTGTCGGTGTCCAGCCCCGCTGTCTCACCCTGCATCTCGCCGCTCGCCCCGGTTGTGAGGTTCGCCCGAACGGGAATCGTCGCGTCGGCGTCCGGCACGATAATCTCGAGCGCCGCGTCGACGGTCATCTCGCCGGTCTCGCGGTCGATTGTCCCCTCGAACGGCCGGGGTGCCTCGAGACGTATCTGTACCGGGAACCCGAGCTGCTCCTCGCCGAGGTCCGGGAACGACACGTCCGTCGACTGCCAGGTCCCGTTCCCGAACACCTCGGCATCGAGCGAGATTGGTCGCTCCACCTCGTCCGGCGTGGGGAACGTTATCGGGTCGTCCGGACTGCCGGCGTCGATTGCGACGAACCCCTCTGTGCCGGTCGCGTTGAACATCGCCACCGGCTCGTCACCCTCCTGGGTGGCCGTGACCTGTCCCACACCCGCCCCACTCGCCACCGCCACCGAGACGAGCAGTGTCACGAACAGCATCGCTCCCCACCACCCTCTCCCCCGGGTTCGCCGCGGCCGCACTGTATCTGCTCTTGAGGTTCTCCCCGCCAAACTCGTGCTTTTGTGCACGGCACCGGCGCATAAGTATGTTGGCTCCTCCCGACAATCACCTCCGCGTGTCCGACGCCTGGGTTGGGCGGACAGCTCCTCCGGTGTGGCGGAGGTTTATATCCGATAACGGGACCAGGGGGAGCCATGCCCACGAACATGTGGCGCGACGACCGTGCGATAGAGGGACTCCCGATCCGACTCGTGGTTGCGCTCGTGGTCGGTATCGCGTGTCTCGCAGTCATGATGAGCGTCATCGGTGGACTGAACACGTTCGAGTCGACAGAACTCGGCACGGACCCCGCTCCCGAGGTGATAACCGAGGGAAACACCACCGACATCGAGGTGGCGGTGCTGGGGTCCGGCGGTGACCCGGTCCAGAACGCGACGGTGGTGGCGACCGGTGACAGCGCACAGCTGAGCGGCGGCATCCAGACGGCCAGAACAGACGCGAACGGAACGGCCGTCTTCGACGGACTCGATGCGGAACTCCAGCCGAACCAGGACCAGGGGACAATCGCACTCGATATCAGACCGCCGAGTGACGGTGACTACACCGACGACCGCGAGAACACCGGTATCCTGGTGCTCGGGAGCTAATCCCAGTCGATCCAGTCGAGCTCCCAGCCCCGGCGGCGCTGTTCGGCCCGGCGGGCACGCTCGCGCTCCTCGCGGCGGGTCCGGTTGCGCTCGACAGTGTCACCTCGTTCACCCTCGACCAGCATCGGCTCGAACGCACACCCGCCGAGCGGTGTCGTGCTCCCGTCGGCCTCGACGACGGTGATCGACTGCTCGTGACTCCCGAGCGGCATGACGAGCCGTCCGTCGGGTGCTAGCTGGTCGAGCAGTGCCCGGGGTGGTCTGACAGCGGCGGCCTCGACGAGGATACGGTCGTAGGGGGCGTACTCGGGCAGTCCGTTCGCGCCGTCCCGGCGGTCGACGAGCACCGCCTCGTGGCCGGCCGTCGCGAGGTTGTCGCGGGCCTCCGCGACCAGTCGACGGGTGATGTCGACCGCCTGCACGCGCTCCGGCCCGACGATATCCGCGAGAACGGCCGCGGTGTAGCCCACACCCACACCTACCACGAGCACCGAATCCCCGGGCTCCGGCCCGAGCGGTTCGAGCAGACGGGCGACGGTGCTCGGCGCGAGCACCCGGGTTCCGAACCGCTCGAACGCCCGGTCGGCGTAGGCCTCCCGCTCGTCGGAGACGAACACCTCCCGGGGCACCGACCGCATCGCCACCGAGACCGTCTCGCTGTCGAGACAGCCCTTGCTCTCGTGTTCCAGGCCGGCGACCATGTCCTCGCGCAACACCGCGGGATCCATACCGACTCTTTGCGCGAACGGTAATGAATTGTGCGCTCTGTCGGGTGGTCTGACCCACGAGCCCACACCACGTCTCCCCGTCAGACGCGGTTCTCGGTCAGTCCCAGGCCGCCGGTGCGAACCCCGGGTGGACAGTCCGTGTCTGCCGGTCGACCGCGTCGATGCGTGCGTGGTCCTCGTCGTCGAGCGAGAGTGACAGGCTCTCCCGGTTGTCCCGGATGTGTGCCTCGCTCGTGGCCTTCGGGATGGCGGTGATACCCCGCTCCCGGAGCCACGCCAGTGCGACCTGCGGCGCCGTCGCACCGTGCTTCTCGGCGATCTCGCCCAGTGTGGGGTTCGAGAGCACCTCGCCGCGGGCGAGCGGCGAGTACGCCACCAGTTCGAGGTCTGTCTCCGCGGCGTAGGTCACCAGCTCGTCCTGCGGGAGAAACGGGTGAATCTCGACCTGGTTGGCGAACACGGGCGTGTCGAGCACCGAGCGGGCCCGTTCGACGTGGTCGGGTTCGAAGTTCGAGACGCCGAGTCGCCGGGCCAGTCCCCGCTCGTGCAGGCGCTCGAGCGCCGGCAGTGTCTCCGAGGGGTCGTACTCGCGGGCCGGCCAGTGGACGTACAGCAGGTCGACGTAGTCGGTGCCGAGACGGTCGAGACTCGCTTCCGTCGACTGTATCACGTCCTCTGCGCCGAGTTTGGATATCCAGACCTTCGTCGCGAGAAAGACGTCCTCCCGCGGAACGTCGGCCGCCGCGAGTCCGCTCCCGACGGCCTCCTCGTTGCGGTACACCTGTGCGGTGTCGATGTGCCGGTAGCCCATCTCCAGGGCCGTCCGGACACTCTCGGCACACTGGTCGTGGTCGTCGTTCTCCCAGGTGCCGAGCCCCAGCATCGGCATCCCGTCGGCGCTCGGTCTCTCGTCGGATAGTTGCATACTCGCTTCTCGGGTGTGACGGGTCATACCGGTTGTGAACTCTCACCGCCACGCCTGGGCGGTCGGGAACTCCCGGCGCCGGACCGCAACCGTGATTGCTGTTGCCCGCGAGTGCACACTGTGGTCGTCGACGCAGTCGTCTCGCTGGCCGCGGGGGTCCTGTTCGGTCTCGCGCTGGCGGCACCACCCGGACCGATGAACGCGGTCATCGCCGAGGAGAGTGTGGTCCGGGGCTGGCTGGCAGGGTTCCGGGCCGGTCTCGGCGCGATGAGCGCCGACCTCGTCTTCCTGGTGCTCGCACTCGCCGGTGTCGTGACTGTCGTCGAGCGGTATCCCACGCTACGCGGCGGGATGGTCGTCGTCGGCGGCGTGTTGATGCTGTACTTCGCGCTGGACGCCGCACGTAGCACCGGTGCCACGCTCGCCGGCGAGGAGACCGGCGCGAGCCACGGGTTCTCGAAGGCGTTTCTGCTCGCGCTGACCAACCCCTACCAGATACTGTTCTGGCTCACCGTCGGTGTCGGACTGCTCGACCCCGGCCGACTCGATGTGTTCGGCCACCTGCCGGGTGACACACTCGCGGGGGCGGTCGTGGTCGAGACCGGCAGTGTCGCGCTCATTCTGGGGCTGTTCGGCGGCATCCTGGTCTGGATTGTCGGCTTTCCGGCAGCACTGCTGGCCGCCGGTCGCCGGGTCGAGTCTGCCGTCCCGGTCGTCGCAGCCGCGAGCGCGCTCGTGCTCGCCGGGTTCGGGGTCGTCTTCCTCTGGGACGGGCTAGTCACCCTCCTGTGATTGCGGTTCGACACCCGCCACCTCGGCCTCGATCCACTCGCGGAGCCACTTCACGCGGGTGAGTCGCCGGTGTGCGATGTCGGTCGCGGTCTGGCTCTGGACGCGCTCCCTGACGTCCTCGCCGCGCCTGTGAACACGACCGACCATCGTCGCCGCGTCCATGTGTGTGCGGGACTCGTACCCCATCCGGAGCAACAGCAGCATCGCCCCGTTCGCGCCGACCTTGTCGAGCAGATCCGCCTCGACGAGACACCGTGTCTCCAGCGGGAGTTCCGCGAGGTCGCCCTGGAAGGAGTGGTCCCGGACCAGTCGGCACACCTGGTCGACGAACGACCCCGGGTAGTCGGTGTGAGTCTCCAGGTACTCGCGGGCGATGCGAGCACCCGCCTCCGCGTGGGCGTCCTGGTCGACCTCGAGTTTGGCCACGTCGTGGAACAGCGCCGCCACGCGGGTCACGTCGACGTTCGCGCCCTCGCCGCGCGCAATCTCCCCCGCGATGTCGACCACGTTGCGGATGTGGTTGAACCGGTACTCCGCCGAGTGCCAGGGATACCACCGCATCCGCCCGCCGTCCTCCTCCGTGGCGACACTCGCAACCAGATAGTCGTGGACGAACTGCTCCATCGACGCGAACTCCTCCTCGGAGACGGGTGACTCGCTTATCTCAACACCCACAGAACCACCTCCGACGGAAACACGTGTCGTTCATCTTGTCCGTAAACAGGTTGCTCGATTCTTTAGCTTCTTCGGTTCCAGGCGCTTATCGCCGCCTCCGGCGCGTGTCTTCCGGCACACAGAGTCGTATTACAGATGACCTGTTGTCTCCCGTGAGCTCTCGGCGTCGGCTTGCCGGGGAACGCCCGATACCTGCCAGTCGGTTCCCCGTCACCCACCGACCAGCGCCCGCGCGCATCCGGACGCCACCGCGCCCGACCGGTCGCGCATCCGGACGCCACCGCGCCCGACCGGTTATAGCTACGCCCGACTGGTTATCGGGTCGGGACAGACCGCGTCCGGACGGCGGTCGGGAGCCGCCACTCCGGCGCATACCACTAGACAGCGGTCGAATCAGGGGGTACATTTATATGCTATTGTGCACACAATTCAAACGGAGGGACAAGAGATGGCACAAAACGAGGAGCGGAACTTCGCGCTCAGAACGGCCGACGGGGAGGAGCCCGGAAGCGTGTTCACCGGGAAGACACCACGACAGGCAGCACTGAAAGCCGCGCGGCGACTCGAGCCAGCGCCGTCCGAGGACCGCGCCGAAACAGAGGAGATTCGCCTCCGCGAGAAGGGCGAGCACAAGGTACACATCTACGAGGGCTGGGCCTGGGAGGAGGAGGCTCCCGAGGACAAGCCGAACTGGATGCCCGAGGAGATAACAAAGGGGAACGTCTCGAAGCAGGGCGTCACGCACGTCGACGAGATCTGAGCTGTTCTTCGGCGCTGTCCGGTCGCCCCGACCGACACGACACCCTCGACAGCCACCTTTTTTGCACCCGGACGGGGAGAGACAGAATCAGGATTCGAGCACCGTCTCCGGGCGGAGCCGTGACAGTCGCATCGCGTTACCGGTCACGCCGAGACTCATCCCCATATCGCCGACCAGTACCGCGGCCGCGACGCTGACGTAGCCGAACGGCACCCCCACCGCGAGCAGGAGTTTCACCCCGAGACTGCCCCAGATGTTCTGCCGGATGACACCGCTGGCCTGTCCGGCCAGCGCGTGGAGATACGGCACCGTCCCGAGGTCGTCACCCATCAGCGCGATGTCCGCGGTCTCGATTGCGGTGTCGGTACCGGCCGCACCCATCGCCACGCCGACCGATGCTGTCGCCAGCGCCGGCGCGTCGTTGACACCGTCCCCGACCATCGCGACAGAGCCGTGCTCGCGTTCGAGCGTCTCGACAGCCGCCACCTTCTCCTCGGGGAGCAGTCCGGCCCGGTACTCGTCGATACCGAGTTGCTCGGCAACCGCCCGCGCCGTTCCCTCGTTGTCACCGGTGAGCATCACGAGCGGCCCGACACCCAGGCGATGCAGCGCGTCGACGGCCTGCCGGGCCTCCGGCCGGACCTGATCTGCGATGCCGAGGATGCCGGTCACCGCCGAGTCGGTCCCGACCAGGACGACCGTCTTTCCCTCGCGCTGGAGTCGCTCGACCGTCTCGCGTTCGGTCTGTGACAGTCCACCGGAGACGGGGTCGTCGCCGTCGAGACCGAACAGCGTCGGCTTGCCGGCGTAGCAGGTCCGACCGTCCACCTCGGCGCGTACCCCGCGCCCGGTGAGCGTCTCGAACCCCGAGGCGTCGTCGGGGTCCAGGCCGGCCTCCTCGACCCGGGCGAGGACAGCGTCGGCGATTGGGTGTTCGCTCCTGCGCTCGAGCGCCCCGGCCCTCTGAAGCAGTTCCGACTCGTCGGTGTCGCCGACGGGGACGACGTCGGTCACGGTCAGGTCACCGCTGGTCAGTGTGCCCGTCTTGTCGAACGCGAGCACGTCGACCTGTCCCATCGCCTCCAGGTGAATACCGCCTTTCACGAGGACACCGTTCCGTGCGGCGGCGGTGACACCCGAGGCGACACTGACCGGCGTCGAGATGACGAACGCACAGGGGCAGGCGATGACGAGCAGTGTCAGACCTCTGATGAACCAGGGCAGCCACCCCCCGACGAACGTGTGGGTCAGCCCTCCGACCCCGAGGGTCACGCTTCCGTCGATCAGGAGCGGCGGCACCGCGGCGGTCAGGGCCGCCAGCACCACCACCGCCGGCGTGTAGTAGGTCGCGAACCGGTCGACGAACTGCTCGGTCTCGGTCGTGTCGGCCTGTGCCTCGCCGACCAGGTCGATGATGCGCGCGAGTGTCGTCCCGCCGGCGTCGGTTGTCGCCTCGAGTTCGAGATACCCCTCCTCGGCGAACGTGCCGGCGTACACCTCGTCACCTGTGCTCCTGTCGACGGGGACACTCTCGCCCGTGATGGCGGATTGGTCGACAGCACTCTCACCCGCCCGGACCACGCCGTCGACGGGTATCTTCTCGCCCGGTCGCACGAGAACCGTGTCACCGACCTGGACGTCCTCGACCGGGACGGTCCGTTCCTCCCCCTCCCGGCGGACCGTCGCCTCCTCGGGCGCGAGTTCGAGCAACTCCCGCAGCGAATCCCGGGTCTGGTCCATCGCGTACCGTTCGAGCAGTTCGGCCACGCTGAAAAGCACGGCAAGCGTCGCCGCCTCGACGTACAGGCCGACCCCGGTCGCGGCGAGTATCGCTGTCCCCATCAGCAGGTCGATATCGAGACTCCGCGCCCGGGCGGACTGCACACCGCTCCGGACGACCGGCGCACCGCTCGTCAGCACCGCCAGCAGGAACGCCACGTCCGCGAGGTGGAGCGCGAGCGGCGTCCCGAGGTCGTAGTTCGCCCCCGTGAGGAGGAACTCGAACAGGAGTCCGGCGGCCAGCACCGCGGCCCCCGCCCAGGCCGTGAGCGCGCGCCTGCTCGTCCACACCGCCGAGGCCGGCGCGACGTCGATACCGTCGTCGGTCCCGCCGGTGACCTCGTAGCCCGCCCGCTCTATCGCTGTCACCACGTCCCCTTCACCGGTCTGGTCGGTGTCGTAGCCGACGCTGACCACACCGGTCGTCGGCCGGGTGTCCACCTCGCCGACACCCTCGACACCGGCGAGGCTCTTCTCCACCTTCCCGGCACAGGATGGACAGTCCATCCCCGGTACCGAGAGTCTGAGTGCCCGCTCCCTGTCGCTGGCGTCTGCTGACTCCTCTGGCATTACTCCTCTCTACGACGACGCTGGACATACGAGTTTCTTGGAGTACTCCAAACCGTCGATTGGAATACTCCAATCCGCGAGAAATCACCCGGACTGCGCTCGCCGGGCGCACGACCCGAGCGTATCGGGGAGGCCCCGGTCGCGGGTGACAGCAGACCGACCGACGGCCGGTCTCCGGGCGTGGTGGATGCCATCTCTGGCGTTCCTCCTAGCACGGGGTCGCTTCGAGGTGCCGCCGGCACGGGTCACCGTTCGTCGTCCACGTCCACTTTCACCGCGGTAGCGTGCGAGGTTTAAACCCGGAGGAAGTAGGGAGAGTCAACAGATGACTTCCCAGCAGTCACGACTCGGTGGCGGGGAGAGCGTCGCCGAGGAGTTGGCCGAGAGCCAGCGGGCCATCTCCATCGCCGAGTTCTTCGAGAAGAACCGTCACATGCTCGGGTTCGATTCGGGTGCCCGCGGGCTGGTCACCGCGGTAAAGGAGGGTGTCGACAACTCGCTCGACGCCTGCGAGGAGGCCGGTATCCTGCCGGATATCTACGTCGAGATCCAGGAGAACCGGGACTACTACAGGGTGACAATCGAGGACAACGGCCCCGGCATCACGAGGGAACAGCTCCCGAAGATATTCGGCAAACTGCTGTACGGGTCGCGGTTCCACACCCGGGAGCAGAGCCGCGGTCAGCAGGGTATCGGCATCTCGGCGGCGGTGCTTTACGCACAGCTCACCTCGGGCAAGCCCGCGAAGGTCACCTCCCGGACACAGGGGGGTGAGCGGGCGAAGTACTTCGAACTCATCGTGGACACCGACCGGAACGAGCCCGAGATAAGCCGCGAGGAGACACGCTCCTGGGAGCGGCCCCACGGGACACGGATCGAACTGGAGATGGAGGCGAACATGCGTGCCCGCCAGCAGCTCCACGACTACATCCAGCACACCGCCGTGGTGAACCCGCACGCCCGCATCGAACTGCGCGAACCGGACGGCCAGTTCAAGTACGAGCGCGCGACCGACCAGCTGCCCGCGGAGACCGAGGAGATACGCCCCCACCCCCACGGGGTCGAACTCGGGACGCTCATCAAGATGGCGGAGTCGACGGACTCCTACTCGGTCTCGGGGTTCCTCCGCGAGGAGTTCACGCGGGTGGGCACGAAGACCGCCGACGCCGTTATCGACAACTTCCGGGACCGCCATCTCGGGCGGGAGATGGCCTGGGAGCCACCACAGACAGCCGAGACCGGAATCGAGTCCGCCGTCGAGGCGGCCGTCGCGAACAAGAGCGCCGAGGCGACGGCGGACTTCGCGGCACGTGTCGCGGCGGCGCTCGACCGCGACCGGGTCGCACATCACGAGGTGGTCGAGACCGTCGACAGCGTGGCCGAGGAGATACAGGTCGAGTACGGCACCACGTTCGGCTCGACCGTCCGCGGGAACGCCGTCGAGGCGGCGTGGGCGCGGCTGACCGACGAGCGCGAGTCGGACCTGTACGTCCTGGTCGACGCGGCGACGACCCGGCGGAAGAACGACGCCGTGGTACAGGCGCTCGCGGCGCGGCTGGCGGCGAAGTTCGAACCCGGCGACCGGCACCGGGTCACACGGACGACCCTCCGGGGGTACGTCGACCGGGCCGCCGACATGACCGAACAGCACGACGACGCCACGGTCGGTGAGACCGCCCGCGAGAACATCCTGACCGAACTGTGGACGGCCGCCCGGCAGGTGCCCGACGACCCGCCGAAGGTGAGCGCCGTCGCGGACGACCGTGACACCGCCTCGGAACTGCTCGAGGCGATGCGGGAGGCCGACATCATCTCGCCGCCGACGGGCTGTCTCGCCCCGATAACGTCGGACCTGGTCGAGGCCGGCCTGCGAAAGGAGTTCGACGCGGACTTCTTCGCGGCAACGACCCGCGACGCGTCGGTCCACGGGGGCGACCCGTTCATCGTCGAGACCGGTATCGCCTACGGCGGTGATATCGAGAGCGCGGGAAAGTCGGCGGTGCTTCGCTTCGCAAACCGGGTCCCGCTTGTCTACCAGCGCGGGGCCTGTGCGACGACCGACGCTATAAAGGATATCAACTGGCGCAACTACGGGCTCGACCAGCCCGGGGGGGCCGGCATCCCGAACGGGCCGGTGGTGCTGATGGTCCACGTCGCCTCGACGAACGTGCCCTTCACCAGCGAGTCGAAAGACGCCGTCGCGAACGTGCCCGAGATAGAGAAACAGATCGAGCTCGCGCTCCGGGAGAGCGCCCGCGAGCTGAAGAGCTACCTCAACAGGCGCCGGTCGATGCAGCAGCGCCAGCAGAAACAGGACAAGCTCGGCACCATCCTGCCGGAGATGGCACAGAAGCTCTCTGCCGTCACCGACCGGGAGGACCTCGACATCGACACCACGCTGGCCCGCATCATGAACGACGTGCTCGTCAGCCGCGAGCGCGAGCGCGGGACTGTCACCCTCCGCGTGGAGAACAACGACGACACGAACGTCGACCCCGAGGTGACGGAGATGGTCGAGACCGACACCGAACCGGAGCTCCTCGACGACGCGGCGGCGACAGTCGTCGAGATGGACGGCGAGTGGTTCCTGAACTGGAGTCCGACCGTCGGGAGCGGTGAGACCACCACACTGCGCTACACGGTCGACGACGGGGCCGACTGTGTCGCCCACGTCGACGGCATCCCGGAGGAGAAACTGACAAACGACGCCGGACCCTGAACACGAGTACCAATGAGCACCGACAACACTGCAGACAGCACGGACCTCACCGAGACACAGGCACAGTTACTCGAACTCGCGGACCGGTTCTACAGGCAGTTCGAGCAGGGGGACGTTCCGCGTCTCGAGATACCCACCCGGACGAAGAGTAACATCGAGTACGACGAGGAAAAGAGCGTCTGGGTGTACGGCGACCGGACCTCGACACGCAGCGCGAAGTCCATCGGCGGTGCACAGAAGCTGCTCAAGTCGGTCTACACAATCGACTTTCTCACCCGACAGCTGGAGGAGGAGCGCTCCTCGACACTGCGGGAGCTGTACTACCTCTCGGAGTCGTGGGACCTCGACGAGGCACAGTTCGGCAGCCAGGACGAGTCGAACCAGCTCGTCGAGGACCTGGAGATCGTCACCGGGGCGACCCGCGAGGACTTCCACATGCGCCCGGAGGAGTCCGGTGCGACCGTGATGGGACCGCTGGAGATCCGCGAGCAGACCCGGCGGGGCGAGCGCGAGATACACTGTCAGGAGGACGTCGGCGAGGGCGGCTACCAGATACCGAACAACCCCGACACGATAGAGTTCCTCGACAACGACGCCGACTTCGCGCTGTGTGTCGAGACCGGCGGGATGCGGGACCGCCTCGTCGAGAACGGGTTCGACGACGAGTACAACTGTATCGTGGTCCACCTGAAAGGACAGCCCGCGCGGGCGACCCGGCGACTCACGAAGCGGCTCCACGACGAGCTCGGGCTGCCGGTCACGGTCTTCACCGACGGTGACCCCTGGAGCTACCGCATCTACGGCTCGGTCGCCTACGGCTCGATAAAGAGCGCCCACCTCTCGGAGTACCTGGCGACGCCGGAGGCCGAGTTCGTCGGCATCCGGCCACAGGATATCGTCGAGTACGACCTCCCGACGGACCCGCTGAGCGACTCCGACAGAAACGCCCTGGAGTCCGAACTCGATGACCCCCGCTACCAGACCGAGTTCTGGAGAGAGCAGATCGAGCTCCAGCTCGATATCGAGAAGAAGTCCGAACAGCAGTCACTCGCCTCCCGCGGGCTGGATTTCGTCACCGACACCTACCTGCCCGAGCGGCTCTCCGAGATGGAGGTTGTCTGAGCGGTCCCCGGCGGCCCCTCTCACGGAGAGCCGGTGTCAGACCGGTTCCCGGCGGTCGGCCCGTATGACAGGGACCCCGTGCCAGCCTGCACGGGCAGGTGTCGCAACCGCCGGTCGGGCCGGAGTGCAGCGGAGACGGGCAGCTTAACACTGTCTCCTTCCGACAGACAGGTATGACACTCGCGACACTCGAACCGAACCCGGTCTGGGCGGCAGGAGCACACGAGGAGACTGTCGAGACGCTCGCGGCCCACGACGACCTGGTCTACCGTGTCTGGGGTGGTGACTGGTGCACGGACTGCCGGTCACAGCTCCCGGATTTCGGCGCGGCGCTGGAGGCGGCCGGAGTCCCCGACGAGCGGGTCCAGCACAACGAACTCGACCAGCAGAAACAGGGTCCCGGTGTCGAGGCGTACGGTATCGAGTACATCCCGACGGTGGTCGTCGAGCGAGACGGCGAGGAGCTCGCGCGGTTCGTCGAGCGGGAACCGGTCCCGATTGCGGTCTATCTCGCCGAGCGCATCCGGGAGCAGGGAGCGGCGTGACCCGGTAGGGTCCTCGGGGAGACAGAGACAGCCGGACACCGCACAGTCCCTGCTGTGGTCAGTCGAACCCGCTGATGAGCGTGACGAGCCACTGTGCGGGGTCACCGCGGGTGCGAACATCGATTCGTTCGACCCACTTCACCCACTGAAAGCCGCGGCGACCGGGTGCGACCAGCCGCAGCGGCGCGCCGTGGCCGTGGCTGAGTCGCTCCCCGCCGACGTGGGTCGCGAGCAGTGCGTCCCGGGCCTCGTCGATCGGGATACTCCACCGGTAGCCGGTCACGGAGACGAATCTGACGTGTGTGGCGTCGTCGTCGGCGTCGGCCAGGTCGAGCAGGTCACCCACCGCGACACCGCGCCACTCCTGTTCGGTGTACCAGCCGCTGGTGCAGTCGAGCAACGCCTCCCGCGAGGTGTCGGGGTCGAGTTCGCCGTAGGACAGTTCGGCCGGCGAGTCGACAGCCCCGCGGACGGTCAACTCGTAGCTCTCGCGCTCGACCGGGTCGGGGTCGTCCGCGACCCAGGCGGTCGGCGGAAAGGCCCCGTTGCCCGAGCCCGATTTCTCCCGGGAGCCGGTGAGTCGGCGCTCCTCCCCCGGCGTGTTGAACGTCGTGTTGATCAGCTCCTGCAGGCGGTAGGTGACAGCACCCGCGAGGAGCATGACAGAGAACTGCATCGTCGTCCGGCGGCGGTCGAAGTCGGCGCGACTCGGTGGCCGGAACCGCGTTCGCTGGTGGGCCACCATCAGCACGACCAGCACCAGCCCGAACGCGACGTGGACCGTCAGGAACTGTATCACCGGCAGGTCGGGAACGTAGCCAAAGACCCACATGATACCCGTCCCGATGGTGCCGAACGCGGCCAGTGCGGTCGCAATCGAGAGCGCTGTCGAGGCCTGCCACTGGCTGGTGCGCGTGACCCGGTAGCGAACCCGCGAGAGTTTGAACCAGAGCAGGACGATCAGCGTCAGCCCGACCACCCGGTGGAACCAGAACACGGGCACCCAGACCGGGCGCACGCCGAGAAAGGAGAGCACACCGGAGGCGGTGGCGAGCATCACGACGGTGAAGATGGACCAGTCGACCAGCCGCGGCGGCGGCCGGAGCCACCTGACGAAGCGACGAACGGCTGTGACACCGCGTTCCATACTCTCTGCTAAGGGCACGATGTCACTAACAGTTGTCGCCCGCGAAACGCGGCTTGTACTCGGTGGTATATGGGACACTCAATTGTCAATACGACTCTCTACGGAGGGATGGACAGAGCGAAGTATACCTTATTTTATATAATAGAGAAAATATCATCAAGACAATGATGAGCAGCTTCTTTGCTTCGAGTGCCCGTTATAACGACTTTACCGGAGGCAAAGAGTAATACCGTGCAGTCATACTCGGGATTACGATAGAGTACCCCCGGGAATTGTTCAGGTTCGTACTCGGTGTACTCCAATCCTAACTGGATGGCAAGCGTCTCCAAATTCAGCTCCCGCTCTAAATCCGCTGTATACACTATATATTTCACTTCCAGCGAATCTAATGGGGAATCAACTGGAACAGAGATTTCTTCTAATACTGAAGACATCCATTCCACAGTCTTCCTTAGTGACTCGTAACTCTTTGAACCCGCAATTGAGTAGGTTCCTTTCCGATAGATAATAAAAGTACCTTCACCGCCTCGACTTACGTACACCCGACCTGGATAAACATTAATTTCATCTACATCAAGGGCTTTACCTACCGCAGATGTATCTATCTCCCCCGCTCCAAGAACTCCCGAGGCAACAATATTCACAATTTCTAATTCAATTTTATCAGACATTTACTCAAACTCGTATACCGAATCAACAGTTGGTTCCAAAGGCCTACGTCCTCCCTCCCAGTCCGTGAGATAGTTTTTCACATACTCTAATTCCTCATCCGATAAGCCGAAAGCGTCAGCGAGAGCATCGTCAATAGCGTTGATAACTGGTTTCAGTTCTCGCATCGCAGATTCTCTGAACCTCTGTTGGTCATAATCAAACCGACTTTCCATTTCAGCCCACAGTTGCGTTGCGAGTTCATGTACACCGTCTTCGTGCTCATCTCGATCTATGTTTTCAGGGTACGGGAATGCTGTGAAGTGTGGCCAGTCTTGATTATGTTGATTACTGTACGTCATCCAATACATATAGTAAAGCGACGAATTATAAATCAAGAAGGAAAGGTCTCTTTCATACTCATCCGTGAAATAGAACGGCAGAACGCCGGAACTATCCGGACGAAGATTCTCTCTCATCGGATTTATCCAATGCAACCCCCCTCTCTGTTTGAATATTTTGTAGCTCTCACTATTCGGTTCATTACGTTTAAAAATATTCCCCATCGTCGTGTCGCAGTTGTCTTTGAGAGTTTCCAAGATTGAGCGCTTCACCGGAGAGCCAACCTTGGGGAGAACGTTGTAGGATGTTTCGTTATCTCCAATTCTCTCACGGCCGAGTGACAGTCCGCCAGTTTTTTCATAGTTGATATTTTGGAACTTCTCCTCCCGGTTTTCATCAGTAAAGACAATAAAGTCACTCGTACGAAGTGGGTTTTCGTCGTCCGAACTCGCCTCCCGACTGGCAGCTATAATGGCCACTCTCACATGTGCGTTCTGGAAAACGCGGGACGGACGGAACCCAAAGCAGGCAATCTCGGTATTTGCTAACTGTGATTTCAGTAAGCCGTGTAAGTCACCCATTGAACCTTGATATACGAGACGAGCGGTTGTTACGTTCCCGAAATAGCCGTCCTCAGCGGTCAGTTGCAGTTGTCGCTCAACGAAGGGCGCAGACACGTCGTTAATCGAGCCAGTGAGATACGGTTCGGTGAACACCTGCTCGTTTCCGCTCAGGATGTCGCCGTATGGGGGGTTCCCGACAACGATGTCGAAGGACACGTCTGGGGAGAGTCCGTTTGCGCTCTCCAGGTCGAGCAGTTCGGGGAACTCGATGTCCCAGTGGAGTGGCCGGCCGGTGATGCTGTCGAGGTCGTACCGCGTCGGCCGGCGCTCCACCTCGGGGAAGACGAAACCAGCATCGAGGAGGCGACGGAGGTCCTCGACGATTGCCTCGTGTTCGGCCAGTTCGCCGCGGGCGCTGCCGCCAGTGTTCTCGCTCAACCGCGCCTCGATGTCGAGTCTCGCACTCTTGTTGGTGGTACGCCATTCCTGCCACTCGAACCCCGCATCGCCGAGTAGCTCTTTGTCCTCGTCGGTCAGCGGGACGCTGTTGCCGTCCTCCCAGTGCTGTACCTTCACAGACTGGACCGTCGGGTAGAACTCCCCTTCTGGAATGGACGCGACCAGCGCGTCGAACGCCTCGATATCCTGAACTTCCGTCTCGACGGTCTCCGTGAGGTTCCGCAGGAACTTCTCGTCGCGGTCTCTACTGATGTTCTCTTCGAGCGCGCGAATCTCACGAAGCGAGCCCTCGTTTGCGAACTTGTAGGCCCGGCGTCGTTCGGCCAGTTCCGACAGCCGTTCGTCGACCGCACCGACCTGTGTCTGCACGTCACCGACGACGGGAAAGCCCACCAGCGAGTTCCCCGCCGCGATGTTCACGTCGATGTTCGGGAGTCGACCGAACTCCTCGTCCCAGCTATTCCCCTCGACGATCTTCAGCCACACCCGGAGCTTCGCAATCTCGACGGCCACCTCGTCCACGTCCACGCCGTAGATGGTGTTTAGCGCCAGTTGCTCTTTGGCCTCGTAGCGCTCCCGGCGCGAGGGCTCGTCGCCGCCGTTCAATCCGCGCAGGACGGACAGTTGCACTTGGTGTAGCTCCTCCATCGCGGTCGTGAGGAAGTGCCCGGACCCACACGCCGGGTCGAGGATGGTCAGGTCTGTCAGTCGGTCGCGGATGGCCTCCAGTGCCTCGGGGTTCGCACCGTACATCGCGGTGCCGTCCTCGATGTGGCGGAGAATCTCGCGCAGGTCCGTGTTCCGGATCTGCTCCCGGACGTACTCCCGACTGCCCTCCGGCGAGTGTGTGACGAAAGCCTCCGTGATGATCTCTTTGACCTTCGGGTCGACGGTGTGCTCGGAGATGTGGCGCGTCACGTCGTTTGGTGTGTAGTACGCACCAATCTCCTTCTGGCGACCCTCCTCGCCCCCGATGTGGTTGATAGTCTTTTCGAACACGCTTCCGAGGATAGCCGGGTCAAATCCATCACCACCCATTTCGAGGCGGTGTCCCTCGATGAGGTCGTCGATGATGGTCGGGAGGGTCCTGTCGAGCAGGTTGTACCGGGACTCGTTGCGGATGGTCTCGCGGAACAGTCCGCCGTTGAGGTACGGTACATCCGCGTAGTGGCCCGTGCGGAGGTTCGGATATCGCTCTTCCTCGGGCGTATTGAACAGGTCGTAGAACAGCGGCTTGATGTGGGTCTCGTAGAACGTACCGGGGATGACATCCCGTCTCTCCCGGTAGTTGTGGACGAGCGTCCGGAGGAATCCATCGGGGAGGACACCGCGGGTTTCGAGAAACTTGACGAACAGCAGGCGGTTCATCAGCGCGATGGCAAACAGGTCCTGCTCCTTGTCGGTGGCCCCGTCTGGAGGGACGATATCGTCGCGCAGACAGGTGTCGTATTCGTGTTCGTCGCTCTCGCCAAATAGCAACTCGATGTACAGTTCGTAGAACGCCTCGATATTCGCGTTCCGGGTGTCCCGGAATTCCTTCGGTGCAGTCTGTGTCAGGAGCGTGTAGAGGGCATCCGGCCCGAACACCGACGCGAACGCCGCCAGTGCCTCCTCGATGTCGACATCGCCGATGGACCCGGACCCGACGTGCCCGAGGTCGCGGGCAATCGCATTGATAACCGGACGAAGGTTCACCCGTTCGACTTGGCTGAATTCGAGGAAGTCTCCGCCGTGTTCGGCACGGTAGATAACCCATTCGAATCCATCAGTGGCGATGCCGTAGTCCGGCCATGCCTTGTTCGAGAGGTAGTCCCCGACGAGTTCCTGTTCGGCGTCGTCGATCTTGTTCGGCGACTTGTTCTCGCCGATGACCACGAACTCCCTGTCGTCACCGACGAGACGAAAGTCGGGTGCTTCCCGCTGGGTCGTTCCCGCGGCGGTGCGCTGACTCGCCGGCCGACCTGGCTCCCGGCTCAGACCAACCGCTTCGATGAGCGGCCAGATGAGATTTCCCTCGGTCCACTCCTCGGGCTGATTGTCGAGATCGCGTATCATGAGCGTCTCCTCACCCGCAAGAACGCGTTCCATCTGGTGTACATCTGAAAGCGCCGAAGCGAGGGTGTCCAGAAACTCCTCGATGACATCGCGCAGGTGCGCCGTTCCGGTGGACGATTGTGACATAGTATGCTAAACGCCTGTTATTCCGATATGGTGAGCTTTAGCCTGAAATAATGTCGCTTTTTTACTGTCCGCCCGTTACAACCTGTCCGTCACTCTGAGGATGCTGGGGCCGAACCGATTCGTATGCACGTCGTACCAGTCGTCGGCACACTCCCGCAGGGTGGTGCCGGGTTCCCAGTGGCGGCAGCCGTGGGTGTCTCGTTGCTCGTGGCGGCACTGGCTCTCGCGGTGCAGGCGCTCCGCCGACCGCGTGCGCTCCGCGTCGCCGGTGGCTGTCTCGCCGGCGGTGTCGCCGTGTGCGCGCAACTCGTGCTCACGGCCGGGAACCCGACCAGTCGGGCGGGCTACCTGCTGGGTCTGTTCGGCGCGTCGGTCTGGTACGGTGTGGGGGTCCGACTGCTCGCAGCCCGGGTGACCGGCGCGGGACGGCAGTGGCTCGCCGTCGGCTCCCTGCTCTGGGTCGGGGGCACGGTGACGGTGACGGCGTCGGCCGCACCCGCCGACTGGCCGCTCGTCTGGAGTCTCCTCCCCGGTCTGGGGCTGCTCGCAACCGCCGCCGGACTCGGGCTAGCAGACGGCGAGCGCCCCGGGGACTGGCTCACCGAACCGTGGGTCCGCGGGGCGGGGGTCCTGGGCGGAGCGCTTCTCGCGCCGGCCACGCTCGGTCTGTTCGCCGGCGAGGAGGTGCTCTTCGTAACGTACCTCCTGGTGTTCGCCGTGACCATCGTCTGCTGGTCGCTGGCCCGACTCGCGCTCGGCGGCTAGACGAGCTCCACGAGACGGGTCTCGTAGCGCCCGACCCGGACCCGGCGCCAGCCCCGGAGCTGGTCGTCGACAGCCGGGTCACCGGTGTCGACCCGGAGCACGCCGAGGCCGTCGAGTTTGCGCCGCGAGGCGACCACCTCCACCTCGGAGCGCTCGAGGACTGCCGGTGATATCTGGTCGTTGCCGCGGCCGAGGACGAACCCCTGGCCGCCGATGGGTGTGACCACCACCACGTTCTCCTCGCCCAGCGCGTCGAGGATGTCCGCCTCGGCGGCGTCCCGTGCGAGCAGTTCACCGTCCCGGTAGACGTCGACACCGAGCGGTGTCCCGTCGATGCCGACGGCATCCTTCACCGCCCCCAGGGTACTGCCCGGACCGAGGACGTACGTGACACCGGGGCGGATGTTGTCGGCGACCCACCCGGCGACACCCTCGACGGTGCCGGCGTGGGTCTGTTTGCTCGACTGGCGCTGCTCCGCCACAGGGACCGTCGCGATGGCCTCCAGTTCCGTCTCCACCTCGCCCTCGCGGTACTGGTCCTCGTCGATGTCGTTCACCTCCGCGCGCTCGGTCCGGTCGTAGCCGAGCGCGACGTGTGCCGCGGCCTCCGGACTCACGGCGAACACCGACGAGTACACCTTCACACCTGCCGGCACACCCAGAATCGGTGTGGTGTCCTCGCGCGCCGCGACCGTCTCCGCCACGTCGACGGCGGTGCCGTCACCGCCGACGAACAGCACCAGTTCGACGTCACTGTCGAGAAACGCCCGGACAGCCTCGCGGGTGTCCGCTGCTGTCGTCTCCTCGCCCCCGGGGTGTCCGACGACGGTCGGGTCGAGACCCGCCCCGTCTGCCACCCGTTCGCCCATGAGGCCACCGTAGGTGTGGAGTTCGAGCGTCTCGGCCGTGTCGCGGAGTTCGACCAGCGTCTCGTGTGCCCGGTCGGGGGCACGCATCTCCGCACCGAGTTCCCGCGCCCGGTCGACCTTCCCGTCGGTCCCTTTCAGACCGACGCGTCCACCCATCCCCGCAACCGGGTTGACCACGAAACCAATTCGCATCACACGTACGTAGCCCGGAATCGAATAAAAGCAACCCGGTCCGGGTGTCGAACCCGAAGACTGTGCGTCCGGGGACCACATCCACTCCGGGGCTACCGCTTATAATCGAGAACGGCGTACAGACAGGTGTGTCCGGAGCCTCGTACCTGCGATACTTTCCGTACGACGAGCCATACAGCCACCAGCAGGAGGCGATGCGCCGCATCGAGACGGCACTCAAGGGAGGGTCGGACATCCTCTTCGAGGGGGCGACAGGCACCGGCAAGACGCTCGCGGCGCTGGTGCCGGCGCTGGAGCACGCCCGCGAGACCGGCAAGACGGTCGTCATCACGACGAACGTCCACCAGCAGATGCGCCAGT